>NZ_CP017111.1:302984-605968 GCF_001723605.1 Sulfurospirillum halorespirans DSM 13726
ATTATTTCTAAAAAATTCTAACTTAACGCTCTTCATCCTTGCCATGACTACAGTCGTATCAAATCTTCCAGTTTGTGGTTTATCTGGGAACGATATTTGTATAGTCAAATCATCCCCTTTGGGAATAGAGAGTTGTTGGAAATTATCTCCAACAATTTTTTGAAGTTTAATAAGCTCTTTATTATCGGTAGGCACAATTTCTATATTTGCTGAATTAAGTTTACCATTGAACCCAAAAGTAGATGGAATTTCATTTACTTTTTGCTTGATTTGTGAGCGAGGATATCCTCCGACACCCGAATTTGTTATATCCATATCTGATGCAGTTACATTTTTCATTGGGTGTGCAAGATCTACAATTTCTTTTGTTCCTGCTAGCATATTTTTACATGTATAATAGCTCATTGTTGAAATATGATCTTTAACGGTAATCCAATGTAAACCTGGTTCTACTTGGAAGTAAAGGTAATATGAAAATGACAAAGATTCATAAATAGATGCATTGTCATCAATAAAAATAGTGGCACTTGTCGTATATAAAGCTCTACTCATAAAGAGAAAAAGATCAACTTTTTCTGGATTACTTACTGTATCACTTTTGTAATCTTTAAGGTTGACAGTTTCTTTTGGCATTCTAGCATCACTTATAGCGGCAGCTATACAGCCTGTAAAAAGAAAACTAATGAGACAAAATAAGCTTGATAATAATAATTTTTTCATATTTTAGCCTTAGATTTGACGTTTGTATTCTTGATTTATCTAAGAGTAACTAGATATTACTTATATAGTTATTAAAATTATTTTATATGGGCAACTGGTTATTGTAATATTCTTTACAAAGACTATGAATTTTAACCTTTCTCTGTTAATATTAATGCTATAGAAATGTTATAGATCAAATTTTAGCTAAATTTCGTCTGCAAATCTTTACATGTAAAGATTTTTCACGTATCAAAAAACCAACCATCCTTTTTATTCTATGAAAAAAAGCTTTATTTGTAACGCTTACGACTTCTTTTTAAACAAAGCATCTTTACATGTAAACGTAAAAACATCAAAATTTACGTTATTTTTACGTCATATAATGCCCTCAAGTACGCTAAAAAGCCTATTTATCTAAAATCTTCTACAAAAATAGTATTTAAAAGTCGTCTTTAAAGTTTACATAAAATTTACATAGCTTTTCTAAGATACCACTATGAAATCTTATGAAAAGGATGAAAGATGACTCAAATGCTTAGCCGAAGAGGATTTTTAAAACTCTCTTCTACTGCAGCGGCCGTTGCAAGTCTCTCTTCGATACCAGGGACTCTTGGGGCGATTGAAGAGAGTAAAAAGCACTACAAAGGTACTACGAAGTTTACACCGAGTATTTGCGAGATGTGTACGAGTTCGTGTACCATTGAAGCGCGTGTGGAAGAGGGGAAGGGAATGTTTATTCGCGGTAATCCTGCGGATAAAAGTCGAGGTGGCAAAGTCTGCGCTCGTGGTAGTGCAGGGTTCAATCAGCTCTACGATCCACAACGTTTGGTCAAACCGATTATGCGTGTGGGTGAGCGTGGTGAAGGAAAGTGGAAAGAGGTCAGTTGGGACGAAGCATACACTTTCATAGCCAAAAAACTGGATGAGATCAAACAAAAACATGGAGCACATACGGTTGCATTTACAGCGCGCAGTGGTTGGACGAAAACATGGTTTCACCATTTAGCACAAGCGTATGGTTCACACAACCTTTTTGGGCACGAAGCGACCTGTCCACTCGCGTATGGTATGGCAGGTAAAGATGTATTTGGCGCAGGCGCTAACCGTGATTTTGCGAAAGCGAAATACATCATCAATATGGGCCACAATGTCTTTGAAGGTATTGTTATCTCTTACGCTCGTCAATACATGGATGCCCTTGCAAACGGTGCAAAACTGGTAACTTTGGAGCCAAGACTCTCTGTCATGGCAGCAAAGTCAACCGAATGGCATGCGATCAAACCAGGGCACGATCTTCCGTTTGTTTTAGCATTTATGCACACACTGATCCATGAAAATCTTTACGATAAAAAGTTTGTTGAAAAGTATTGTGAAGGCTTTGAAGAGCTTAAAGCGAGCATTGCAGAATATACCCCTGAAAAAATGGCAACGGAATGTGACATCCCTGCTGATACGATTAAACGATTGGCACGAGAGTTTGCAAAAGCGGCTCCAAAAGCGATCTTTGACTTTGGTCACAGAGTTACTTTTACACCACAAGAGTTGGAACTTCGCCGCGCGATGATGATGATCAACGTTCTTGTGGGTGCGGTGGAGAGAGATGGTGGTTATTACCTCTCTAAGGGAGCAGATTATTACAACCAATTTATTGGAGAGGGTGATCCAAAAGCCTTTAAACTTAAAAAACCAAAAACACCAGCGTATCCAAAAGTCGAAGTACCACGCATTGACCGCATCGGTGAGAAAGACAGTGAATTTTTCCTTGCAGGCAAAGGTGAAGGCATCGTTACATTGATTCCTCATGCGACACTGACAGAACTTCCAGGGGTTGGTTATAAACTGCATGGATGGTTCATCGCACGAAACAATCCTGTTATGACACAGTCCAATATGGAAAATGTGATCAAAGCGATTAAAGCGATGGATTTGGTGGTGGTTGTGGATATTCAAGTCTCCGATACCGCATGGTACGCCGATGTGGTACTTCCAGATACGACTTATTTAGAAAGAGATGAAGAGTTTACTGCCAGTGGTAGTAAAAATCCAAGTTACGGGGTCGGTCGCCAAAAAGTGGTTGAGCCAATTGGAGAGAGTAGAGCACCATGGCGTATTGCTAAAGAGCTCGCTGAAAAAATGGGACTCAGTGCGTATTTCCCTTACAAAGATATTGAAGATTATCGTTTGCAACAAGTGGGTGATAACATTGATTTACTCGCTAAACTTAAAGCGACGGGTTCAGCTAGCTTTGGTGTGCCTTTGATGCTTCAAGAGAAAAAGAGTGTGGCTGAGTTTGTGAAAAAATTCCCAAGTGCCGCAGTCAAAGTGAACGAAGAGGGAACGATTGATTTTCCACAAAAAATCCAACTCTTTAGTAAAAAGCTTCAAGAGATCTCCCAAAAAGGTGGACTGAGCTACGAGCCTTATAAGTACAAAGAAGCCGATGAACTCTATTTCGTCAATGGCAAATCAGCGGTGCGCTCAAACAGCCACAATGGTAACAACGCATGGCTTAACAACCTTTTGGATGATGCAGCCGTATGGATTCACCCAAAAACTGCTGAACGTCTCGGCATTAAAAATGGTGACAAGATCGATGTTTATAACAAATACAGCACTCAAAAAGGCAAAGCGCTTGTCACCAAAGGGGTAAGAGAAGATACGATCTTTGCTTACTTCGGATTTGGTCACATCAGCAAAGAGCTCAAACGAGCTTACGGCAAAGGTGTTAACAGCAATTCGCTTTATTCGCCTTTGGTATCGCCAAATTCAGGTATGAACCTGCATGTCGTTGGCGTCAAAGTCAAAAAAGCGTAAGGGGAGGAGAGAACAATGGCAAAAAAATATGGAATGATCCACGATAACAATCTTTGCATCGGCTGTCAAGCGTGCAACGTTGCGTGTAGATCGGAAAATCAAATACCAGAATCCGTGTACCGTTTACAAGTATGGGTCAAACAAGAAGAGTACCCCAATGGAACGCTTGGCTATGAATACCACCGCCAATCCTGTGTCCAATGTGAAAACACACCGTGTGTGAGTGTTTGCCCAACTAAAGCGTCTTATGTCAATGACGAGGGCATCGTTTTAGTCGATGTTGATTTGTGTGTGGGCTGTTTGTACTGTGTTGCAGCGTGCCCTTACCAAGCGCGTTATGTGCATCCAATTACCAAAGCGCCTGACAAATGTACTTTCTGCCATGAATCACGATTGGCAAGAGGTGAAGAGCCAGCGTGTGTCACCGTGTGCCCAACAGACGCACTTATTTTCGGTGATCTCAATGATCCGAAAAGCAAGATCAATAAAGCACTCTCAGAGCGCGTCACGTATCGTCAAAAAGAGTCTTTAGGCACTCAACCAAAAATGTTTATTGTACCAAACCACAAAGGAGGGATCAGATCATGAATCAGATATGGGGCTCAATGGAGCAATACTCAACACTCGTATGGCATTGGCCAATTGCGATCTATCTCTTCTTAGCAGGTCTTTCAGCAGGTGCGGCGATGACGTCGTTAATCGTTAAATGGATAGAGGGTAATGGCAAGCCTCCTTGGGATGGTCTTATCAAAGCAGGAGCAATTCTTGCACCTGTGACGATTTGTTTAGGTCTTTTCTTGCTTATTTTTGACCTTACACGACCGCTTATGTTTTGGAAATTGTTGATTCATTACAACTTTGGATCGGTTATGACACTGGGTGTTTTAGCGCTTTTTATCTATACACCGCTCAGTTTTATCTATACAGCCATCAAATTTAAACCGTGGTTGTTTGAAACAGGACCGTTTGCAGGACTGCTCAAACCGTTCCGTGGCATTATTGAGAGTATAGGCGATAATCCTGCATGGTTGGAGAGAACACTGTTTTTGTTTGCGGTGATCATCGGTATTTATACAGGATTCTTGCTCTCCGCAATGTACAGTTATCCGTTGTTTAATACACCGTTATTGCCGATTCTTTTCTTGGCGTCTGGTCTTTCATCGGGTGTGGCAGCGTCTATTCTCTTTGGACTTCTTTTCTTCAAATCAGAAGTAAACGAGAAAAATGCTAAATACCTCCTTGAACTCGACCTTCGGGTTGTGCCAATGGAGCTGTTACTTCTTTTTGCTCTCTTTGTGGGTATGTACTTTCAAGGTGGCGATAAAGCGATTATTGCTATTCAAGCGATGACAACAGGTATTTGGGCGTTTGTTTTTTGGTTCGGTGTGATTGGTGTGGGCATTGCTACGCCACTTCTTATCGCCGTTACAGCGCTTAAACACCATGCGTACCGCGTAGGGTATATTTTACTAAACTCCGTGGTGGTTCTTATCGGTGTTATCTTCTTACGCCTTTACATTCTCTACGCAGGACAAACCTTCGTAGGATAAGCTTTCATCCTAAAGCTCCCTTTTTTAAGGGGGCTTGCCTTCTTTTTATGTTTCACTTTGTAAAATACTTCTTATAATAATTTTTTATTAGGGTTTTTTACATGTAACACTTCAAAATAAGGTAACAGAGTGAAGTTAGTTAATTATACATACGAAACACTTGATGCATTAGAGCACTTTTCACGAACCTATTTTAGACCGAACGAACATCTTTTTATCCAGCTTTTCTGTGGCAATACAGACAAAGCAATCCTAACCGAAATCCTCCATTTTCTCAAAAAAACGTTTCCCAAATGTGTCATCATTGGTGCAAGTACGGCAGGCGAAATCAAATCGGGTCGCATCAAAACAGGTACCATTCAAATCAGCTTTTGCCAGCTTGAAAAAAGCAGAGCCAAGGCCTATTATTTTGAAACGGTAAACTTTGAAAGTGGTCAAAAAGCGGCTGCAACGATTCTCGAAGAGGATACCAAAGTGTGTATAGCCCTTGCACATCCTTTTGGCGAGGATGACAGCGAAGATTTTGTGGAAGGGTTTAATACACTCAAAGCCGATATGCCCCTCTCTGGCGGCAATGCAGCGGATGATTTTTTCTTCCAAAGTGCATTTGTTATTTATGAAGAGCAGCTATTTTCCCAAGGCATCGTGCTCGTAACTCTAAGTGGAAAAAGCTTACATGTAAACACCAATTACTCTCTTGCATGGACGCAAGTTGGTAAAGAACTCAGCATTACTAAAGTCGATAAAGGCACCATTTACGAGATCGACCATCAGCCGATTCAAGAGGTGTATCAGCACTATTTAGGAAAGGATGTGATTCAAAACCTTCCGAGCAGTGCGATGGAGTTTCCCTTTGTCAAAATCTCAGATGATGTTGATGTGTGTCGCTCTCTGATTAGCGCTAATGGGGATGGTTCATTAACCTTTGCAGGGCATTTTGAAGAGGGTGAAAAGGTACGGTTTGCGATTGGCAATATCGAAGCGATTATTGACAGAGCTATTGTGATGCAAGATGAGATCAATGAAAAACCCTCCGACGCTATTTTTATCTATTCGTGCAGTGCGCGCAAACTGTTTCTTGAAAAACAGCTCAATTACGAGTTTGGACTCTTACAGCAAATCGCTCCCACAGCAGGCTTTTTCACCTACGGAGAATTTTTTCACTCACACCATAAAAACCAACTGCTTAATGTGACTACAACGGTCTTGGCGCTGGGTGAATCGGATTATATTATCACCCATCCTTTGGGTGAAAAACCAGCCCTTAACTGCTCCACACTCAAATCCCTCACCCATTTGGTCAACACAACGCAACATGAGCTCGACGTCAATATCAATTTTTTGAACCAGTACAAGATGGCATTAGATGAGTGTTGTATTGTCTCTAAGATGAATTTGGAAGGGGAGCTTACCTATGTGAGTGAACCTTTTTGTGAGGTAGCAGGGTATTCACGCGAAGAACTTTTAGGTCAAACACACCGTATGTTTAGACCAAATGACGCGGATATTACTATTTATACGACACTTTGGAAGACACTGAAAGCGAAAAAAATTTGGAAAGGAATTGTTCAAGGTGTCGATAAAAAAGGAAAAATACATTACTTACAAAATACAGTCATGCCTATTTTTGATGAAGCAGGCACTACACTAGAGTACATCTGTGCCCATTTTGACATTACCGATCTGATTTTGAAAGAACAGTTGATCGAACAGCATTTTAAAGACGAGCTCACAGGGTATGGGAACCGCGAAGCCCTCTTTCATCGCATGCGTTTGGATGAGAGTGCGAAGCTGTTGATTTTGCTCAATTTAGTCGAATTCTCGGAGATCAATGACTATTTAGGGTACGACGTCGGTGATGAACTTTTACAACAAGTGGCGCATTTTTTAGTGGAGACTTTTGATGGTCATCCTGACGTTGTTTTTCGCATTAACGGCGATGAATTTGCCATTTTGTTGATGGATCAAGATCCTAAAAGTTTCCGAAACGTGCGCGATAAAGTCAAACGCTTGATTCATCATTTAGAGAAAAAAGTCTTCACTATCAAAGGTTATGAAGTTGTGGTAAGGCTGAATGTGGGCGTTGCTGAGGGAAATACCGACGCGATTTACATGCAGTCACACATTGCCCTCAAAGAGGCAAAAATGGAGCATAAAGCGGTGGTGTTTTATGACATTAATCCAGCTCTCAAAGCCAAAACAGAAGAGAACCTTCAGGTCATTCACAAAATCCGCACGGCGATTGAAAATGACCGAATTGTTCCCTTTTTTCAAGGTATTTACGACAATGAACTGCGTAAAATCACCAAATACGAAGTGCTGATGCGTCTGCAAGAAGAAGACGGCAGTTATCTGAGTCCTTACTACTTCCTAGATCAAGCAAAAAAGACGAGGCTATATGAAAAATTGACCAAAATCATGATTCACAAATCGTTTGAATATCTGAAAGATTTTGAAGTGGATTTTTCGATCAACCTGACCAAGGGCGATATTTTATCGCTTTCGGTTAAAGAGTGTTTGTACGAAGCGATCAAAAAATACAACTGCGCACACCGCGTTATTTTGGAGATCGTCGAGTCTGAGGGCATTGAAAATTTTGGCGAAATTACCGCGTTTATTCATGAAGTCAAAAAGCTAGGATGTCGCATCGCCATCGATGACTTTGGTACAGGTTATTCCAATTTTGCCTACCTTACAAAGCTTGAGGTCGATATAATCAAGATTGATGGCTCTTTGATTAAAGATATTGACACCAACGAAATCAGTGCCATGACCGTGGAGACCATCATCTCGTTTGCGCAAAAAATGGGCTATACGATTGTCGCTGAATTTGTCGATCGTGAAGCGATTCAAGAGAAGCTTTTGGGTTTACATGTAAACTTCTCGCAAGGCTACCTTTTCAGCAAACCAAGCCCTACTATTTCGCTTTAAAGCCAAATTATCATAGAATAATAACAAACTAGGAAAGGGCGAAGTATGGCATATCTCCAAGCGCGAAGAGACTTCTTAAAACTCGCAACAACGGGTGCAACTGCAACAGTGTTGATACCTGGAAGCTTGGGCGCTTTGGGCGAAGTCGCACTTCGGGGCGAAGATAAATTTGTTCGCTCCATTTGTGAGATGTGCAGTAGCAGATGCCCTATGGAAGCACGCGTCATCAATGGCAAAACCGTCTTGCTTCAAGGCAATGCCTTTGCCAAAGAGATGGGAACCTCTTTGTGTGCCAAAGGCGTTGCCGGCTCTTCCCAACTTTACGACTCCCAACGGCTTGTGAGTCCCTTGATTCGCGTGGGAAAACGTGGTGAAAATAAGTGGAGAGAAGCGAGTTGGGAAGAGGCATTAAACCTTGTCTCCACCAAACTCTCCGCGCTAAAAGAGCGGTATGGTGCGCGTAGTGTCATCTTTTCGTCTAAAACAGGTGAACATTACGACCTTTTGCGCTCCTTCGCCTCGGCGTTTGGTTCCCCCAATGTCTTCTCCCATTGGAGCTCCTGTCCCATCGCCATTGAGAGTGCGTTTACGCAGACCTTTGGCGAAAAACTTCACCGTGATTTTGAAAATGCGACGTACATTCTCAATTTTGGGCACAACCTTTTTGAGGGCTTAGACATTCCCCTTACCAAAGCGATGGCACATTTTTGCGCCAATCCTTCTAAAAAATTGGTGGTGCTCGATCCTCGCTTTTCCATCATCGCAGCCAAAGCCGATGAGTGGCATCCCATCAAGCCAGGCAGTGATCTTGCCTTTGTTCTTGCGCTTTTACATGTATGGATCAGGGATGGCAAATTCGATCATACTTTTGTTGAACAGTACACCATTGGCTTTGATAATTTAGTGGATGCAGTCAAAGAGACAACGCCTCAATGGCAACAAACACTCAGCGGTATTGACGCCAACGTGGTAGAGCGTATCGCCTCCGAACTGTACGCGGCAGCGCCTCGGTGTATTATTGATTGGGGGCACAAAGCGACTACGACGCAGGCGGAGTATCAGCGATCGCGGGCGATTTTGATCGCCAATAGTTTGATGGGCAATGTGGAAAAAGAGGGCGGTATCTATTTTACAAAGAGTGCAAAGCGTGTCAATGCACTGGCAAAAGAGAGTATTGTTCCCGAATTAAATAACCCATATCCTCGTCCACAGATTAACGAACCACGCATCGATGGGGCAGGAGAAGAGGGCGCGTACCGTTTTGTCTCAAAACAACACGGTGTTTTAACCTCGATCCCTGAAGCCATACTCTCTCAAAAACCGTATGAAATTAAGGGATGGTTTTTAACCCGTCACAATCCGCTCATCACCGTAGCCGATCCGCAAAAGATGAAAGAGGCGATGGAACAGCTTGAATTCATCGTAGTCAATGATATTTATCTCTCCGACACCGCTATGATGGCAGATGTCATCTTGCCTGAGTGCACCTATTTGGAGCGCGATGAGGGTATTAGCACGCTTACATGTAAAGTTCCCACCTATGCCATGCGAAACCGTATAGTTGCTCCTTTGCATGAGAATAAAAGTGCGATTGAGATCATTCGAGCATTGGCGGAGCGTATGGGATTTGGAAGCCATTACGCGTGGAAAAACAGTAGTGAGCTTCGGGCATTTCAAGCCAAAGGCAATGCGGAGCTTTTACAAACCTTGCTCTTGCGGGGTGTCGCGTCGTTTGATGTGCCATATTTTTGTGCGCTTGAACCCTCTTTGGTGGAACGTTTTTGTGAACGCTACCCCAAAAGCCGTGTTTGGGTAGATGCACAGGGCTGTTTTGGGCATCTTTTGGAGCATCTCAAAACACCTTCGGGAAAAATTGAGATCTATTGCGATGCCGTTGAAAAAGTGTTTAAAGGTTATGGCGTGCCCAGAAGTGTTGATATGGACGTCACACAAGGATTTCCTTATGTGCTCACCAGTGGTAAAAGTGCGGTGCACACCAATGGGCACACGCAAAATGTTCCCTACCTTGCGATGCTCCTCTCTTCCAACCCCATTTGGATGCACCCCTCAACCGCAAAGGCGCATGGACTGAAGATGGGCGATACCTTTTACCTTCAAAACGCTATTGCTAAGGAGAAGGCGACCGTTTTTATCACCGAGGGCATTCGCCCCGATACACTGTTTGCCTACATGGGCTTTGGTCATGATGCACCTTCTCTGAAACGAACCCATGGTAAAGGGACAAACCCTTCAACGTTTCTCTCCTTGGAGTCTGCACCGCTTTGTGGCGCCATGATCACCAATGTTGGTGTGAACATCATCAAGGCATAGGACACAACGATGGAAAAACAGTACCGACTGCTTTACGACGAGAATCTCTGCATCGGGTGTCAAGCCTGCAGTGTGGCATGTCGTGTGGAAAACAGCGTGCCTGATGAGGTTTACAGATTGCAAGTCCATCTTCACACCAAAGGCGAATTTCCCAATCTGGGGATGAATTACGAGCGACTCTCCTGTGTCATGTGCGAAAATCCTCCCTGTGTGAGTGTTTGCCCGACCAACGCTTCATTTCAGAGCAAAGATGGTTTGGTGCATATTGATGAGAGAGCGTGCATTACATGTAAATACTGCATCCTCGCCTGTCCTTACCATGCACGTTTTATCAATCCCCTTAAAAACGTCGTGGAGAAGTGTAATTTTTGCTATGAAACACGTGTTTCCAAAGAGCTTCTGCCCTCATGTGTCAGCATCTGTCCGACCGATGCACTGAGCTTTGGCGATATGCGACACAAACATTCTCTCGTGCATCAAAAATCGCACAAAGAGGTTCTGGTGTTTCCCAAAGCGCATCTTGGAACGAAGCCCAAAGTGGCATTTATTCCCAATCGCAAAGGGATGAAATCATGAGTCCAATGTGGGGAAGTGTGGCGCAGTACAGTACCATTCATTGGTCGTGGGCGATTGCGATTTATCTCTTTTTAGCGGGACTGAGTTCGGGTTCCATCATCGTGGCACTTTTGGTCAAATGGAACCGTCATGAGCGCAGTAACTCCTCCATTTGGGATGCGATGATTAAAGCGGGCTCTGTCGTAGCGCCTGTGGCAATCTTCTTGGGGTTAATTGTTTTGGTCATTGATTTAGGACGTCCTCTTTCATTTTATTGGTTACTGATTCGCTACAATATCACTTCCGTCATGAGTTTGGGAGTGCTTTTTTTGCTCATTTACACGCCCATCGTGGTGGTCTTTATGCTGCTTGTTTTTGAGCGCAGTGTGATCAAATATCCGTTTTTTGCCCCACTGGAAAGTTTGATCAATTTGGTCAAAAGCTTTCATTCGTACGCGAAAATCATTGAGTATTTTCTCTTTGCAGCAGCTCTTTGTGTAGGCTCCTACACGGGGTTTTTACTCTCAGCTTTGTATGCGATTCCGCTGTGGAACAGCCCGCTTTTACCGATTTTATTTTTAACCTCAAGCCTCTCTTCAGGCGTTGCGGTGAACATTCTCATCGGACTTCTCTTTTTTAAAAGCACTATTAATGCAGAGAGCATCAAATACCTTTTGGTGCTGGATACCAGAGTTATTTTAACGGAACTTCCTCTTTTAGGGCTCTTTTTTATCGGTCTGTTTTACGCAGGAGGTGACGCTCCAAGTGCTGCTAAAATGGCACTGACGGAAGGTTTTTGGGCAGGTATCTTTTGGCTTGGAGTCATTGGTGTGGGGCTTGGGCTTCCTCTTTTGACGGTCATTATCGCTTTGCGCAGTCATGTGTACCGTGTGGGTTATGTTGTGATTAACTCAATGGTGGTTATTTTAGGCGTATTGATGCTGCGGTACTACATCATTTACGCAGGACAAATTTATCTTGGTTAAGGAAAAAGGCATGAAGATTTTACTCTTAGAAGATGACTACAATTACAATGAGAGCATTAAAGAATATTTGGAGCTCTTAGGGTACGAAGTCGATGCCTTTTTTGATGGAGAGAGTGCGCTGGATGCGATTATGGAAAAGTGCTATTATCTCTTTTTACTCGATGTTAAAGTGCCAAAGCTCAATGGGCATGAGCTGATCAAATACATCAAAGAGGCGAACATCACGACGCCAATTATCATCATGACCTCCTTGGTCGACATTGACAACATTGAAATTGGGTATCAGCTTGGGTGTAATGATTACCTCAAAAAACCTTTTGAGCTCAAAGAGTTGGAGCTTCGAGTACGTGAGCTTATTAAAAAGCACTATCAAACGAGCAGTGATGGCGAGTTTCGCCTCAGTTGCGGGTTTGTCTTTAACTTTGAGTCGGGAGAGCTTAAAAACGAGGAAAAAACCGTTTCACTTACCTCCAAAGAGCTCGATTTGGTGCGCTTTTTGATTCGTCGTAAAAACACCTTTTGCGACATTGAGTTGATTCGTGAAAATGTGTGGGAAGGCAAAGAGATCAGCTATGCCGATATTCGCATGTACATCAGGAAGATCAGGCTCAAAGTGGGTGAAGATGAGTTTATCAAATCCTCACGTGGTTTAGGATACCGCATCGATGTTATCGCTTAACCCCTTTCGCTCGGTTTTAATCTATACGCTTATCGTGATGGCACTCTTTTGCGTGCCCAGTTATTTTGCGATTCAAAGCACGATCATGGAGGAAAAATACAAAGCAACGCAGGAGATTTTGGAGTGGGTGGATGCCCACGAGAAGAGCATTTTTGAAAAAGAGCACTTTGAAATTCCACGAAGCGTGCGTTTTCATATCAACATCTACGATGCCTCTCACCAACTTCTGTACCGAGGTATCCACGAATCTTTAATGGATCTTGACTTTAAAGTGCATGTGATTTACCCCTTTTTGTATTTTCAAAAAAAAGTTCTTCACAAGAATGAGCTTTTATACCTTGTGGTAGAGTTGCAACTCAACTATGCCAAAATTATTTTTATTACAACGATGCTCTTCTTTATTGTCCTTTTTTTAATCTATTTGATGAGCAATGTTTTTATTCACTCCAGCATTTATCCCTACAAAAAGATGCAGCGCTATATGAATGACTTTTTTAATGACTCGATGCACGAACTTAAAACGCCTTTGGGGGTTATCAATATCAACGTTGAACTGCTTTCGAGTTATGTAAACTCCACAAAGCATCTTCAGCGCATTAAAGCTGCCACCAAACAGATGCAGATGACCTATGAAGATGTGGAGTACTACATCAAACATAAAAGAGTGACTTACAATAAAGAGAGGATGAATCTCTCCGAGTATCTAAACCAACGCATCGCATTTTTTGAAGATATTGCTGTTTCAAAGTCCATTGATTTGGAGCACAGCGTAGCGCCTGATATGATGATCTATATGAGTAAAGTGGAACTGCAACGCATCATCGACAACACTCTCTCCAATGCGATCAAATACTCCTTTTTTCAAGGCAAAGTGGAGATAAAACTTCTGCTTAAAGATGAAGAGCATTGTGTTCTTAGTTTTCACGATTACGGTCAAGGCATAAAAGATCTCTACAAAGTATTTCAGCGCTTTGAACGGGAAGATTCGGTGCAAGGTGGATTTGGTTTGGGACTTAATATCGTTCAAAATATTTGCAATAAAAGTGACATTGACATCAGCATCGAATCGTATGAAAACAAGGGTTCATGCTTTACGTATATCTTTAGGCTTGATAAAAAGAAGCTCTTAGACAGCGTCGATGATGGAACACTAAAGGGTGAAAAATGAAAGAAAAACGGTTTTTTCTCAGTGCGGCACTGATGCTTTTTTTTGGGCTTGTCATGCTTTTTTTGTACGACAAATCCATTGCGTATGAAGAGGAAGCAACGCTTAAAAAACAGATGGATGCTCTGCTGTTAACCTTGCACAATAAGATTGAAGAGACGACCAAGGTCTCTTTGGCAAGTTCGGTTATTTTGGCGAAAAGCCCGCATGTGGTGGCGTGTTTGAACCAACAAGAAAGAGAGCACTGTTTGCAATACTTGCTTGAAATCAGAAACAGTATGGCACAAGCCAACATCTTTGAGAATGCACGCCTGCATCTGCATACCAAGGATTTTAAAAGTTTTATGCGCTTATGGGATTACAGCAATCATACCAATGATGATCTTAGCACATTTCGTCATGCGTTAGAGAAGATCAAACAGAGTAAACAGCCGATTCATGGCATTGAGATTGGAAGACATGGCATGTTTATGCGTGCGATTGCCCCTGTTTTTAGCAAAAGTGATTATATCGGAACGATTGAAACTGTAGTAGATTTTAAAGACCTGAATGAATACTTTAAAAAAGATGGCATTGAACTGTATGTGCTGATGAAAAATGAGTACCTCCCTATCGCCAATGCGGCAAGCTACGGTCAAAAACTGATGCTTGATAACTACACCATTGTCAATCAAGAAATCAACGGTCTGGGTTTCATTAAAGAGATCAATCTTCAAGGTACGGGGTATCTCAAACGCGGCGATTATTACGTGCTGTATACCCCAATTGTGGACATCAATGGGGAGCATATTGGTTTCTTTGTGCTTACTTGGAGTGAGAGTCTCTCCCTCGCATCCTTTAAAGGATAAGTCCTTTGCGCGCATCGTTACGGATGCGATCCATGCCCATGTAAAACTCTTTCATCATTACCAAAAAGAGGTAGTCGCCAAACTCAGTCGTGGTGACACTCTCGTGATTCTCTTTGATCGCTTTGGCAAATTTAAGAAGCATCAGCTCCTTTCCAAGGACGTCGTTAATAGGTAATCCAAACATAGCGGCAAATTTTTTCTTGGAGAGTTTGCCATTGAAAAGATCCACCATCAAGCGATAATACATCCGAGAATTGGCAGGAAACGTGCGCTCTTTGGTCACGGCGGAGTGTTTTTCTTCAATTAAAGTGGCATATTTATCCAGAGCAAATTCATTGAGATAGAGGGTATCTTTAAGGAAACTAAACGAGCCTGAACCTACTCCCACATACTCTTCATTGTCGATGATATACTCATCGATAATCAGCTCGCTCTCTTTCGAAAAAGACCAACCATGACGCGCAGGATAGCGCTCTTTCAAAGACTCTTTGATGACACCAAAAAAGGCAAATTCGTTTTCAAGGCTGAATTCACCCAATGTTTTTTTCACACTGTTTTTCACTAAAGAGGAGGTCATCAGTGGATACACACTGGTTTGTTCAGGACTGAGTTTTTTCAAGAGATCCAAATCTTGAATCAATCCCTCTTTGGTTTGCGTTGGAAAATTAAAGATCAGATCCACGCTGGTGATGGGCAAGATTCCCAACATGGATGCAATCTTCGCATACACCTCTTCGCCTGAACCAAACTTTTCATAACGTCCCAGTTTTTTCAAAAGGGCATCATCAAAGGTTTGAACACCGATGGAGAGACGATCCACCAAACCATCCAATTGGAGTATGGTCTTGGGCTTGATATGGTTAGGATCGGTCTCGCACGAGACGTGTTCAATGGAGAAGAGTTTTCGAACCAACTCAATGGTTTTGAGAAGCTCCTCTTCATCAATCAGAGGTGTACCGCCACCGATCACCAAATAGTTAAAATCATACCCTAACGCCTTTACATGTAAAATCTCTTCACGTAAATGCGTGTAGTAGTGCGACGCAGCTTCTTTGGTGTAGGTGAATTTGTTAAAAGAGCAGTACGGGCAAAACATCGTACAAAACGGCACATGAATATACAGAAGATATTTTTTCTCTTCAGGTGGTGGTGGCAATCCTAAAGAGGGTTTTTCAACATGTAAATAGTGCTTGGTGTATTGGCTCATAAAATAGCTTGTCGCATTTATAATAAGCTTTGCTTGTCGGGTTTGCATACTAATCCTTATTTACTTTTCGTGCCAAATTAAAGTACATTATAGTGGTTCTATGTGACATTCAGAATGATATAAATTGTCTATAACAAACTTTTAGAAGTATTATAAACCTATGAACGTAATTTTTATGTAAACAAAAGGTTACGTAAATCAAAATGTTAAGAAATAAAAAAGGAATACTACATGTAAAAAAGGAGAAAATGAGGGGAAATGCTTTTCACAATGAATCCACGTTATTTAACTATAATAATGAGATCTATTAGAGTTCTTGCAGAACTTTTTACACGTCTTTAAAGCAAAGCTCTAAAGACTACGTTAACACTGTGTTTTGCTCGGCGCAATGCCCACGCACCTTTGGTGCTTTTTCTTCTTGCAAAATGAGTTTCGCAAGAAGTCTATTTAATGGCTCAAGGAGAGATGATGAAATGTATAAAAATAGTTTTTACCGCGTTTGGAATGATGATGCTTAGCGTATCCGCCCTCAGTGCCGCTGATTTTGATTGGATGGTCAATCTCAATCTTCGCTCAAACGCAGATCCTTACGCGTATAAATCAGGGCTTGTCTCACGTTTTGGCGTTCCTGAGTCACAGCTGAGCGTGATTCTTAAAAGTGTTGGTGCCCCTGCGGATGCCTATATGATTTTACGATTGTCTGAGCTTTCGGGAAGACCGCCTGAATATGTGCTTAAACACTATCATGCGAAAAAAGACCGTGGTTGGGGTTCTTTGGCACAAGATCTTGGTGTAAAACCTGGCTCAAATGAGTTTAAAACACTCAAAGGTGGGCATGATATGCGTGATATGAATGATGACCGTCATGACGATAAACGAGACGACAAAGGTGATGAGAGAGACCAAGGGCGTGAGAAAGAACACGGCAAAGGCAAACACTAATCGCTACGCTTCAAGCGCTTAGAGGGTTTTGCTTCTAAGCGTGATCCGTGGCTAAATTTTGAGCTAAATCGGTTATAATTACAGAAAAACTAAAGGAATTTTCCATGAAAACCTACGCATGTGGACATATTAATCCCGATTCTGATTCTGTCGTATCAGCCATTGCTCTCTCGTATCTCAAAACCCAATTAGGCGAGACGTGTATTCCCGCACGCCAAGGCGAACTTAGTCCTGAGACAGAGTTCATTTTAAAGACATTTAACCTCGAAAAACCGCTGTTAAAAAATGATTTTTCAGGCGAGAATCTTTACATTACTGACTATTCCGACCTTGCCCAAGCGCCACACAATCTTAAAGAGACGAACATCTTAGGGATTGTCGATCACCATAAACTGGGTGACATTACCACCACCACCCCCCTTGAGTGCTGGATTCGTCCTGTTGGGTGTACCAATACGATTGTTAAAGAGATGTTCGACCACTATAAAATTCAAATCCCAAAAGAGATTGCGGGTGCGATGATGCTAGCCATTCTCAGCGATACTGTTTTATTCAAATCTCCAACCTGCACCAAAGTCGATACCAAAGCGGTGAAAGAGTTAGCGATAATTGCAGGTGTGGTTGATTTTAAAGCACTAGGTATGGAGATGTTTTTAGCAAAATCTGCTGTCCAAGGATCAAGCCCACGTTCACTGCTGCTTCGTGATTACAAAGATTTTGAAATGAGTGGCAAGAAAATTGGTATTGGCCAGCTCGAAGTGGTTGATCTCAAAGTGTTTGATGGTATCAAAGAGGCACTTTTTGCTGAGATGAAAGCTTACAAAGAAGAGGGTGGACGTCATACGGTCATGCTTTTATTGACCGACATTATGATCGAAGGGTCTCAATTTTTAGTTGTGAGTGATGATGAAAGTGTGATTGAAAAAGCGATGAATACAAAACTTGTGAATCATGAAATGTGGGTTGATGGCGTATTGAGCCGTAAAAAACAGGTGATTCCTGTTATGGAAAAGCAGTTCTAAAAGCGTTTCTGTGAAAAAATTTACGCTGAAGCGACGCTATCTGATTCAAAACCCTAAGGAAGTGGTGAAGTCTATTCTCACCACGTTTCCTCTTTACAAAAAAAATCTTCAACAACTTTTTATCGAAAACCATCCCGATGCGTCTGCGCGGTTGGCAGTGCTTGGAACACGGTTTCATTCATTGGGTGAAATGGAAGATTTTGAAGAGGCTTTGAAATCGTTTTTATGCGCGGATGTGAGTGGCGATAAACGTTACAAAAGCCGTTATCTCTCTTTGTTTGGACTGCCTCAAACGTATGATTTTTCACTCTATGCAGTCTATAAAAAATGCGACAGAATCGGCATAAAACCCTTTGAATTTGCTTTTGCTTCAGGGATGAGCACACAAAAGGTGCTCAAAGTGCTTCTCTATCGAGAGATGCAATTTTTAGAATACGAAGTGGCACTGCTTTTGGAAGATCACGCTAAAGCGCCTAAAACGATTGCCAAGCGAGCGGAAAATATTGGTTATCTTTTGAAGGTTTCAACGGTGATTTTCGATGAGGTGATGAGCAAAAAAATGCTCAAAACATTCGCACCCCTGCTAAGTCAAGACAGAGCGTGTCTGCTGCCTTTTGTGCAAAGTAGGGCCTATGCAACCTTGCTTTTAGATATGCGTTTTTTTCTGCGTGAACAGAGTGGTTTTTACCTTTTAAAAAAGAGCGAAATGCCACTGCTTTTTTTTGTGAAAAAGTACCTCAAAAAAGAGGAATTTCGCATCGCCAAAAGGCTTAAAAAGGCACTTTATTAACATTTTATTGTAATTTTTCGGATAAGATTTTAGCAATACTTTGGGATATTTCGATACAATATCACACTCTTTTTAAGAAAGGATAGACAATGAAAAAAATAGTACATGTAAGCCTTGCACTCAGTGCTGCGCTTGTTTTTATGACAGGATGTGCGACGAGTGAACTGCAAACAAGTGCACGTATGACACAGAGCGTTTTTATTAATCCTGTGGCGAAAGATAAACGAACCATTTTTGTTTCAACTAAAAATACCAGTGGCGCACCGATTAACCTTGAAAACCGCATGGTTCAAGCCCTTTATGCCAAAGGCTATACAATTGTGGATGATCCTGAAATGGCAACGTATGTGCTGATGACGAACATTTTATTTTGTAACAAAAAAAGTGAGAACAATGTCGTTGCAGGAGCTGTAATGGGTGGTGCTGCAGGTGCGATCGCCAATTCAGGATCGAGTGGAAGAGGCATGGCAGCAGCAGGACTGGGTGGTGCACTTGTGGGTGGACTCATTGGAAAAGCGACCGAAGATACCATCTTCCAAATGCAAGTGGACATCGTGATTCGTGAAAAAGCCAAAGGTAAAGTGATGGCAAATACGGGTAATGTGGGTGGACAAGCTGGCATTAGAGATGGTCAAAAATCGGGTACCATGAACAGCTTTGGCGGACCAATTCACGATGCGGATGCAAGTGGAAAAATGTACAGCAACACCTACTCATCTGCTTCCCAATCGTATGAGAGTGACTACATCGAACACCGTACGATGATGTTTGCCGAAGCTACGAAAATGGATCTAACACTGTCCGAAGCAACACCGATTTTAGAAGATAAAATCGCACAACAAGTCGCAGGACTGTTTTAACTTTAACATTATTACACGCCCCAAAAGCAAAGCTCTTGGGGCTACGTTACACTAGGTACTGAAGCTTGCCTCTTGCGAGGCAGAATCGTTTGATATGTTTTTAAGCAAAGCTCGCCAATTTTGGCAAGTATTTTACATGTAGGAATTGTTTTGGAGAATAACGACAACAAGCAACAAAAAATTGTTCAGATGTTTGATGAGATCGCAGGTACATACGATACGGCTAACCGCGTTTTAAGCATGGGAATTGACATTCAGTGGCGTAAAACGGCGTGTGATGAGACCTTTGCACGCTACACTAAACCGATCGATCTTATTGTCGATGTCGCATGTGGTACGGGCGATATGATGGGCTATTGGGCAAAGCAAGCGAAAAAAGCAGGACGCCAGATCGGCAAAATTTTAGGTGTTGATCCCTCCGTTGGAATGACCGACGTGGGCAAACAAAAATTTCCCGCGTTTGAATTTGTCATCTCTGAAGCCACACAGATTCCTCTGCCAAACGAAAGTGCCGATATTTTAAGTATCAGCTACGGTATTCGCAATGTTGTCCGTCGAGGGGAAGCATTTAGTGAGTTTGCGCGTGTTGTGAAACAAGGCGGTTATGTCGTCATTTTAGAATTTACCAAAGATGAGAAAAAGGGCTTTTTCTTCACGATCAAAGATTTTTATCTTAACAAGGTGCTTCCAATTTTAGGTGGCATTATCTCTAAAAACAGAGCGGCGTATGAGTACCTGCCAACCTCTATCGAAGGGTTTTTAACCGCTTCGATGCTTCAAAAAGAGTTGGATGTCGCGGGCTTTGAAACGGAATTTGTTAAAAGCTTTTCGATGGATATCTCGACCTTGGTCATTGCTAAAAAACGCTAATGAGCCAAACGCTTAGTGTTTCAAGTTTAAACAATCAAGTCAAGTCTCTGCTTGAGACCACCTTTTTACATGTAAGCGTGGAAGGTGAGGTCTCAAGACCCACCTATCACAGCTCAGGACATCTCTACTTTACCCTCAAAGATGCTGACTCTTCCATCTCGTGCGTGATGTTTAAAGGCAATACCAAAGCGTTAAAATTTCAAGTCGAAGAGGGCATGGCGGTGGTTGTTCATGGCTCGATTTCTGTTTTTTCACCGCGCGGAACCTATCAAATCAACTGTACGATGATGGAACCTTCTGGCAGTGGTGCTTTGGCAAAAGCGTATGAACAGCTTAAAGTCAAACTCGGAGCCAAGGGCTATTTTGAAGCGGAGCGTAAAAAGCCACTGCCTCGTTTTATCAATCACATTGCGTTAGTCACTTCGGGTACGGGTGCGGCGCTGCAAGATATGCTGCGTGTTGCGACAAAACGTTGGCCATTGGTGAAGATCACACTGCTTGACACACTCGTTCAAGGTGAGGGCGCAAAGTTTTCCATTGCGACGAACATTGCACGTGCTGACGCTCTTGGGGCGGATGTCATTATCGTTGGGCGTGGTGGCGGAAGTGTGGAGGATTTGTGGGCGTTTAACGAAGAGATCGTCGCCGATTCGATCTTTACATGTAAGACTCCTATCGTCTCAGCCGTAGGGCATGAGATAGACTATGTCATCAGTGATTTTGTAGCCGATTTGAGAGCTCCAACGCCCTCCGCTGCGATGGAGATGATACTACCTGATAGCGTGGAGATGTTGCAACGCATCGATGGTTTGATGGAGCGCTACACGCTTGTCTTTGGACGAATCTTACGCTCCAAAGAGGAGAGTTTAACACATCTTTCACGCCTTTTTGCCAAACGCTCCATCGATGAGAAACTCTCGTTATGGAAAAATGAAATCGGCATTTTACAGAGTCAATACAACGATAAAATAGCACTTCTCTACCGTGAAAAATCGCGCCAAGTAAATCTTTTCAAAGAGCAAATTGGCTTTCAAACCAGACAAAATATCGCCAAAAAAGAGCAACTGCTCTCCTCTTACACGATAGCCCTTCATTCCAAAGAGCCTACACGTGAACAAAAAGAGTGTTATGCACAAATTGTTCAATCAGGTAAAAAAATTGCTCTTGAAAAAATCATAGAGGGTGATATTTTTGAACTGCAAACACCCCATACCATTGTAAAAGCAAAGGCATTAGAAAAAAAAGTGCTTTAGAGATTGTGTTGCGCTTTAAACGCTTCTGCCTCGTGAATCGCTTCAACGATTTTGGCGGAGAGTATGGGTAAGTCGTTGTATTTAACCCACAAAGTATCTTCGACAATATCGTGAATTTCGCCTGCGATCTCAACGGCTAAACGTTTAAGTCTTGCTAACTCTTTTTTGAGCTCTTTTTCATCCATGGGGCACTCCTTACGTGACATTAGTGTTTCATTTGCAAGGAGTATTCCGCATGAGAGAATATTTTTTATATTTTTTTGCATACACCATGACAGTTTTGAAACGTTTAACCGATATAGTGGCTGGTGCTTTTATTATGAGGATTATTGGGAGTAGGTGTAATGCTAAACTTTTTTTACCACTTTTTTATCTCTAACCGCATGCCACTGAGTTCGTATGCAAGCAGGCAATATTCATTGGTGATGATATTTGCCACATTGGGTGCCGCCACATTTGGCTTTTTCTTTTTTTACAACCTTTTGGTTCTGCACTATTACACAATCGCTCTAATCGATACGATCTGCTTTGCAACGTCGGTTGGTTCCATATTTTTTTTAAAGAAAACGCACAACATCGAGCTGAGTAGAGTTTTTGTAACTGCCTACTTTTTTGTTTTCTTTGTTGCGTTTACCTACATTAACAAAAATGAGAGCTTTGGGCTCATTTGGAATATCTTTTTTTGTATGATTGCCATCAATCTCAATGGGCATAAAAAAGGGCTTTTCTATACGTTTGTACTTTATGGCTATATCTTTTTGATGGCACATGAGGGCATTGGTGTGTGGCAAAATGGTCTTTGGGATAAGGTCGCTTTTTTTCGCTATGCTTTTTCAATGGTTTTACTCACCTTCGTGGTGTATGTGATGGAATTAGCCCTCTATCGCTCCTACACAAAGCTTCAAAAATTGGCCGAAGAGGATGAGTTGACCCAGACATATAATCGTCATAAATTACGCGAAATCTTACAAGCGGAGATCGAGCGTGCAGGGCGCCATGATACGCCTTTATGCGTTGTCTTGTTTGATGTGGATAATTTTAAAAGCATCAATGATACGCATGGGCATAATACAGGCGATGCGATGCTTCAACTCCTTGCGAAAATTGTTAAAAACTCCATACGGGTGAATGACACCTTTGGGCGTTGGGGTGGAGAGGAGTTTTTGTTGGTACTGCCTCATATGAGCATAGAACAGGCGCAAAAGGCGTGTGAAAAGGTACGTCTTTTAATCGCGCAAAGTGTGTTTGAAAACGTGAGTGCGCTGACCTGCAGTTTTGGGTTGTGTGCGTATGAAAAGGGTATGAGTTTGGATGCGTTGGTTAACCGTTGCGATAAGGCAATGTACCAAGCGAAGTTGTTAGGCAAAAATTGTGTTAACGTTTTTGCTCAGTCGTAACCGCTTGCATCTTCTTATAAATATCATTCAGTTTTCTATTATTATTCGCACAGTAGAATTGAGTAGGCATTTTTTGACGAATCGAGCCAAAAAAAGGCGTAAAATGATAAAGGTTCTCCTGAGCTCCATACTTCTTTTTTTAATGGCATCCGTACCTCTTTTTGCGCTTTCTGATCTTACCTCACAACCAAATATTGTAGCACTCAGTGAAACAGAAAAAGCATGGCTACGCGAACATCCAACGATCAAAGTGGGGATGGATTCCACGTATGCGCCCTATGAGTGGATGAACCAAAACGGAACGTATGTAGGTATGGCGGTGGATTATCTGCATCTTTTGGAGAGAAAATTGGGTGTTCACTTTGAAATTATCAAAGGAAAATCGTGGAGTCAAATCATCGAAATGGGCAAAAAAGGTGAAATTGACATGATTACAAGCATTGTTCAAACACCTGAGCGTTTAAAATATTTTACATTTTCTGACCCTTATCGAGAGACACAAACGATGATTGTTGACAAGGGAGAGGGAGCGTTTATCGGTAGTTTAGAGCATCTAACCCACAAACGTGTTGCCGTTGAAAAAGGGTACTTTACCCAAGAAGCGCTTGCAAAAAAATACTCCACAATCCAGCTGGTATTAGCCAATAACATTCTAGAAGCATTGACATTTGTGATGGAAGGAAAAGCCGATGCCTACGTTGGTGATCTAAGCGCCATTAATTATGCCATTAAAAATAACGGCTTAGAAACACTTCGTTTTTCAGGGCATACTGAATTCTCAAGCCAACATCGCTTCGCCTTTCCTAAAAGCCATACTGAATTTGCTTCAATCATAACAAAAGCAATGGCTTCCATCTCGAAGGAGGAGTCCGACGCGATTTTTAACCGTTGGCTGGGTATGCGAATCGAGCGAGGCATTCGTGCCGAAACATTGATAAAATACAGTGCTGGTGTTGTCTGTTTGTTCCTGCTTTTTGGGTATTGGTATTATCGATTGCACTGCGAAATCAAGTACCGTAAAGCCGTTGAATTGCGTGAATGTCGCAGGAACAGTGTTTTAGAGATGATAGCAAAAATGCTCCCTTTACCGGTCATTCTTGAATCCATCGTCAAAGAAGTGGAAGAACAAAATCCACATATGATCTGCAGTATTTTGCTGTTGGATGAAGAGAAAAAATACTTTTGCGATATTATTGGCCCCAGTCTGCCTGATTTTTACAATGAAGCTATCAAAGGAGTTTTGATAGGGGAAAGTGTTGGCTCTTGCGGAACGGCGGCGTACCGTAAAGAGCGAGTGATTGTCGAAAATATTGCAACTCATCCTTATTGGGAAGCGTACAAAGAGATAGCCCTTCGTGCAGGGGTGCAGTCGTGCTGGTCCGAGCCCATTTTTGCATCGGACGAGACCGTTTTAGGCACGTTTGCGATCTACCATGCGAAACCTCAAACGCCAAGCTTAGCCGATAATATGCTTATAGAGCAGTCTGCCAATCTTGCAAGGATCGCGATTGAAAAAAGCAGAGTGGCGACACAACTCAAAGCGAGTGAAGAGCTGTATCGGCATTTGACTGAGGAGGTAAGCGATGTGATTTGGAAGACGAATCGTGATCTGATCATTACCTACATCAGCCCCTCGGATGAGCATTTAAGAGGGTATGAAGCTTCTGAAGTGATAGGACATCATGTTTTTGAGATGTTTACACAAGAGGGTATTTCGATCATTTTAGACAATATGAAACGAAGAGCAGAAGCGGAAAAAAACGGCATTCGTACCAATTTTGCGACGTATGAGGTGCAACATCGATGCAAGGATGGCAAGTTGATTTGGGGTGAGATTATCTCAAAACCTGAGCGCAATGAAAAGGGTGAAATCACCGGCTATCATGGCATTACCAGAGAGGTCAGTGAGCGCAAAGCGATGCAAGATCGTGTGCAACAGTTGGCATTTTACGATCCACTGACAAAATTGCCCAATCGCCTACTGCTCAAAGAGCGTCTTAACCATGTGATGTACGAAATGAAACGTACGAAAAAATACAGCGCACTCTTTTTCATTGATCTGGACAATTTCAAATCGCTCAACGATACCCAAGGACACAGTGTTGGCGATATATTGCTCTGTCAGGTTGCAGATAGGCTTATGCGTTGCGTTCGCGAAGTCGATACGGTGGCTCGTTTTGGTGGCGATGAATTTGTGGTGATTCTCGACGCGCTTCATGAAGATAAAGAGAGCTCAACGAAGCAAGCCCAGACCATTGCCGAAAAAATGCGCCTCAGTGTTTCAGCCCTTTATCTGCTGAGTATTCCGGGTGAAGAAAACGAGCACGTGGTTGAGCATCGCTGTACCGCAAGCATTGGCGTGCTGGTTTTTAACAGCGAAGAGGGAAGTCAAGACGATCTGCTTAAACGAGCCGATACAGCGATGTACAACGCCAAAGAGGCAGGGCGCGATCAGATCTGTTTTTACGATCGTGAGGCTTAGAGAAGAGCGATCATCTGCGAAAAATGCTGCTTTTGTACTTCGCTCAAAAAAGAGGCTTTGAAACTGTTTTGAGCTAAGGTTTTGAGCTCTTCTTGGCTTACATGTAAACTGTTCGCAACCGCTTCATAATTCTCATTGATATACCCACCAAAGTAGGCTGGATCATCCGAATTGATGGTCACCAAAACCCCTTTGCGCAGTAAATTTATAATGTTGTGTTCACGCATGCTTGAAACAGCTCTTAGTTTGACATTGGAGAGTGGGCAGACGGTGAGCGGTATCTGTTTTTCGATGAGAAACTCGACCAATGTTGCATCTTCATCACAGCGAATCCCATGGTCAATTCGCTTTACATGTAAAAGATTAATCGCCTCCCAAATATACGAGCTATCGCCTTCTTCGCCTGCATGAGCAACGATCTTATAGCCCACGTTTTCACACGCTGCAAAGACGCGCTCAAACTTGGAAGGCGGATGACCCACTTCGCTAGAGTCTAGTCCGACGCCTAAAATTTTATCTTTGAACAGCAAGGACTCTTGAAGCGTCTTAAAGGCTTCCTCTTCACTGAGATGGCGTAAAAAGCACATAATGAGAAACGAGCTAATGCCGAGCTCAATTTCACCTTTTTGAAGTGCTTGTGTGATACCATCCACTACAGTTTTAAACGAAATGCCTCTTTGCGTATGCGTTTGCGGATCGAAAAAAATCTCTACATGTAAGACATTTTGCGCTTTACATGTAAGCAAATACGCCCACGTCAAATCAAAAAAATCAGACTCAGTGATTAACACGTTGGCACCCGCATAATAGATGTCTAAGAACGATTGTAACGAGGTAAAGTTATAGGCGTGTTTGACTTCTTCGATCGTTTTATAAGGAATTACGATGTTGTTTTTTTGTGCAAGGGTAAACATCAATTCAGGCTCCAGCGTGCCTTCAATATGGAGGTGCAGTTCAGCTTTAGGAAGTTTTTGAATGAGTTCTTTCATAGATTCTCTTTTTGAAAATTATAGCAAAATTATAGTATTGAATAGAAATAGGCAAAGTTAAAAGCGTTCTATGCTAACACTATTTTAGAGCATATGATAGAATTTTAGTTAAGAAATATCTTCTTAGGAGTTACCATGAAAATAGCATTAATTACCGGTGGAAGTAGAGGTTTAGGCAAAAGTATGGCATTGCATTTGGCGCAAAAAGGGCATGATGTTATCATTACCTATCAGCATTCAAAAATTGAAGCACAAAAGGTGGTGGATGAGATAGTACAAGGCGGTCAAAAAGCAGCTTTACTGCAATTGGATATTGCTCAAACAAAAACGTTTCCTCTGTTTTTAGAAGCGCTCAAAGCGTTGCTTTCTTCACAGTGGCAAACCGATCGTTTTGACATTCTCATCAACAATGCAGGTATCGGGATCAACACGCCTTTTATGGAGACAACCGAAGAGCAGTTTGATACCTTGATGAACATTCATCTCAAAGGAACGTTCTTTTTTATTCAAACAATGCTACCCATACTGAATGATGGCGGTAGAATTCTCAATATCTCATCAGGTTTAGCTCGTTTTACTATGCCAGGATTTGCAGCGTATGCGATGATGAAAGGTGGCATTGAAGTTTTGACGCGTTACTTAGCGTTTGAATTGGGAAAACGTAACATCACCGTGAATGTTATAGCCCCCGGTGCGATTGCGACAGATTTTGGTGGCGGTGTGGTAAGAGACAATGCAAACGCAAATGCTTATATCGCGTCGCAAATTGCACTTGGTCGTGTAGGACTTGCCGATGACATTGGTGCGGCGGTTTCCATGCTCGTATCGGATGATGCGCATTGGATCAATGGCGAACGCATCGAAGTTTCGGGTGGAATGCGTTTGTAGTACAATAACACTCAAAAAGAGTCAAAAGGGTATTTCGTGCAAGTAAAACTAAGAGAACTCGCTGATTTACTTCAAAAAGAGACTTTACACGAAGGGCTTAATGAGACACGCATCGTTAATGTCAAGTTTTTTAAAGCCTCAAGTGTTACCGAAGCGTTGCATACGGTGTATGAGCCTTCACTCTTTATCATTGCTCAAGGGGCTAAAATCGTAATCTTGGGCGCTACTACTTATCGTTATGATGCTTCTTCGTATTTAGTCTCTTCGATGAATTTACCCATATCGGGGCAAATCATCGAGGCGTCTTTGGAAAAGCCTTTTTTGTCGATGCAACTGTGTTTTACGCCTGAGTCTATTTTTGACCTTGTATCTCAGTTGCCTTCTCACAAAGAAGAGGTAGCACAAAGCCCTTTGGCAATGAGTGTTCATCACGTTACCGAAGAGCTGATTGATGCGGCATTAAGACTTGTAAAACTCCTTCACAAACATGAAGAGATTCCCATCTTAGCACCGCTGATTATCAAAGAGATTCTCTATCGATTGTTGCAAGGCGAGTATGGTGCTCGTTTGAGACAATTTGCGTTGCATGGCTCTAATGCAAACCGCATTGCTCAGTCGATTGAGCTGATAACCTCGGATATTTCAGAGCCTTTACATGTAGAGGTATTGTCGCAAAAAGTAGGCATGAGTGTTTCGGCTTTTCACAAACATTTTAAACATGTAACCGCGATGAGTCCCATTCAGTACCAAAAACAGTTACGCTTGCAAAAAGCTCGCGAGCTGTTATTTACCAAGACACATGAAGTCGGTGAAGTGGCGTTTAATGTAGGCTATGAAAGTCCTTCGCAATTTAGCAGAGAGTATGCGCGATTTTTTGGTCTTTCGCCTCAAAAAGACCTTATGAAATTTAAAATGGAAAGTTCTTGCAAAACTTAATTTTGCAAGAAAAAAGCACCAAAGGTGCGTGGGCTTTCAGCCGATGAAAACCCAGTGTTAACGTAGTCTTTAGAGCTTTGCTTTAAAGATGTGTCGAGAGTTCTGTAAGAACTTTATAGATACAAGGGCGTGTGACATTTTTTAAGAAAAGTAGGGTTATACTTTCATTGAAACTTATTTCTCAGGGCAGGGTGCAACTCCCTACTGGCGGTAATCTTGTAACAAAGAGAGTCCGCGAGCGCTTTTACATGTAAAACGGTAAAAGGTCAAGCAGATTTGGTGTGATTCCAAAACCAACGGTTAAAGTCCGGATGAGAGAGAATGTAGTGCATTATTGCCATTGTTGATGACAAAATCGTGTGTCTATATTTAAAGATGCCCTGATTCTGGTAAGTTTACTCATTCCTAGGAGTAACCCATGAATCAAATCTGTCGGGAATTTTCCCTTCACCACAATGTTAAGCAAGCCATCGCTTCGCTTCAAAACCACAACGGCGTGATCGTTATGGACAACTTCAACCGCGAAAACGAAGCGGACATCATCTTTGGTGCAGAATCTCTTACTACGGAGCAAACGGCACTGCTAATTCGCGAATGCAGTGGCATTGTCTGCCTCTGTTTACCTCATGAAAAAGTTGATGCACTCGATCTTCCGATGATGGTCACGCATAATCAGTCCAAATTTCAAACCGGTTTTACCATCTCCATCGAAGCCAAAGAGGGTGTCACCACGGGTGTGAGTGCAAAAGATCGCCTGGCTACGATTCAAGCGGCGATTCATCCTGATGGAAAAACGAAGATCGTTTCGCCTGGGCATGTTTTTCCGCTTCGCGCGAAAGAGGGTGGCGTGTTAGAGCGTGATGGACACACGGAGGCTTCGGTGGATCTAATGCGTCTTTCTAATCTTTCACCCTATGCTGTTTTGTGTGAACTCACCAATCCGGATGGCACGATGATGGTGGGTGATGCGATTGATGAGTTTGCTGCAAAGCATGGATTGCCCATGGTGAGCATTGATGAGATTATTGCGTACCGAAAAGCGCATACACTCTAAGCGTTTTGCCGACATAGATTTATGTATCTATGTCGGAGCTCATCTTTGAATGCACAAAATTTCTAAACTCCGTAAAAAGTCTGCTTTGGTATTTGCTCTTGTGGTAAATGAGGTAAAACGACCGATCAATTTTTAAATTGACAAGTTTCACCTCAAAAAGTTCGCCACGTTTAAGCTCAGTGGCAACGGCAACTTTGGAGAGACAGGTGATGGTTTGAGGATTGTTCAGCAGAATCGTTTTTGCCTCTTCAAACTCGGAAAACTCCATAAAAATCGTTAAATCTTTGACGATTTCTCCCAAAGCTTCTAAAAAAACTTCTCTCGTGCCTGAACCTTTTTCCCGTAAAATCCATTTTTTATGAAACAGCTCATCAATAAAAAAAGTCCCCTCCGCAAGGCAAGGATCACTACTCACAACGATCAGTTGGTCATCGCCTATCACTTCTTTGTGCAGCTCTAGTTCATCACACGAAGACTCGATAAAACCGATGTCGATAGTAGCATTTTTAACCATTTGGATGATCTGCGCCGAGTTTTGAATATCTTTGTGAATCTTCACATGCTCATGCTCTGCTAAAAAATCAAACACCATCTGTGGAGTAATAAAATCTCCAATCGTTTTACTCGAAGCGATCGTTAAAATACCCGATATTTTGGTATTTTTAAAAAAATCTTCCGCATCATTGAGCGCTAAAAAATGGGGTTGGGTTTTCTCTCGAAACAATTTCCCCGTCTCACTAAGCACCAGTTTTTTGCCGATGCGATCAAAAAGAGGCTCACCGATGTTTGCTTCAAGCGATTTGATCGCTAACGAGATCGCTGATTGCGTGATGCCAAGCTTTTGTGCCAAATTGGAGATGTGCGAATCTTCACAGAGATAATAAAAGAGTCTGAGTTCTTGAAAGGTCATAGCGCCTCATTGATTAAAAATATTTATGATTATAACGAATATAATTTATTTTACTTGTGAAAAGAATCGTTTTATAATCTCTAAAATCGTTTCAAGGATAACTATGTTTCAAAAAGAGAATCGCACCAATACGCTTAGTGGTATTTTATTGGTTGCACTTTTTGCGATGAGTGCGACCTATTTGGCGGAGTTTTCATTGTTTCAACGCCTTGGCATCAGTCCTTTGATTATTGGCATCGTTCTTGGGATGATCTATGCCAACACACTTCGTACAAAATTTCCTAAAGAGTGGGTTTCTGGCATTCAATTTTGCACTAAAACCATTCTTCGAGTGGGCATCGTTTTATACGGTTTTCGCATCACCTTTCAAAATATCGAAGCCGTAGGTCTTGCAGGCATTGCAACGAGTGGCTTGGTGGTGAGCTCAACGTTTATTATCGGTTATTTTGTAGGAACACGATGGCTTAAACTAGATAAAGAGACAACGATCTTAACCAGTGCTGGAAGCTCCATTTGTGGCGCTGCTGCAGTACTTGCAACGGAGCCTGTGCTGAACGCAGAGCCTTACAAAAGTGCTATCGCGGTTTCAACTGTCGTGGTGTTTGGAACGCTTGCGATGTTTTTCTACCCTTTTGCCTACAAATTTGGGGTCATTCCTTTTACTCCTGAGCAGATGGGCATTTACATCGGAGGAACCTTGCATGAAGTTGCACACGTTGTAGCCGCAGGAAATGCCGTAGGCGTTGAAGCTTCAAAAACAGCAGTTATCGTCAAAATGATACGGGTTATGATGTTAGCTCCTTTTTTGGTGATTTTAGGATTTTGGTTGGTTCAAACATCGCACGCTGTGAGTCAAAAACAAAAGAAAAAAATCACAATTCCTTGGTTTGCGGTGTTTTTTATCGTTGTTGCAGGGTTTAACTCGTTAAATCTTGTGCCACTCAATGCAGTAGCTACTATCAACGCGATCGATACCTTTTTACTGACGATGGCGATGAGCGCTTTGGGAATGGAGACGAGCATCGACAAATTTAAACATGTGGGCATGAAGCCGATCTATTTGGCAAGTATTTTATTTGCATGGTTGACGGTTGGAGGTTTTTACATCGTCAAATTTTCGTTGATGTTATAAGTAGAGAAGAATGTCCACTTCCAAAGATTCTGGTTTGGTTGCTGGGGCAAAACGGTTGATGACGACCCCATTTTTATCGACTAAAAATTTGGTGAAATTCCATTTAATCGCTTCAATTCCCAAAAGCCCCTTTTGCGCCTCTTTGAGGTATTTAAAGAGTGGGTGAGCCTCTTCACCGTTGACATCAATTTTAGCAAACATAGGAAAAGTAACACCATAATTGAGTGAGCAAAAGCTCTGGATCTCCTCTTCGCTCAAAGGCTCTTGATTCATAAATTGATTGCACGGACTATCTTTTCTAAAATCAATAAATAGTATAATTAGCCTATAACACCTATAATAACGATTGTTTGAATGATTAAATTACCCTAAATAGTATAATTAGAAATTTTGTAAAAAAGTACAATTATTTTTCATGTTTTTAATTATCACAACAATAAAAAAAGTATAATTAAAATAGATGTATATTTAAGTATTATTGATATGACCAAAGATGAGAACTTTGTCTAATAAACTTACAATATGATCTGATATTCTAATCGTTTCTTGTAAGTTAACATCATTGACTTATAAATGTGATATTTAACTTATAAAAAAAGCCCTTAAATTAGGCTCTTTATATACCTTCCTTAAAAATGTGATATTTATATGGTTGGATTATAGGTTCAGAAATAAGAAATAAAAAGTGAAAGTAGTAAGGCCCGAGCCTTTAGAGCTCCGACCTTAGCATCATTATGAAAAGATAGTACATGTGAGAAGTGGAAGGACACGGGAATGTCCAACTAAAAGGGGGCATACATCACACTACTTTTGAGATGAAAATTGTAGCACAATTTATGATTACTCTTTGACATATTATATTTAATGCCAAATCAACCTTTTAACTTCTGATAGTCAATGCCTTTTTTTGCAAGCCAAAGATTGTATTGATTTTGTATTGCTAACCAACTCTCATGTGATCTGCCAAGTGTTGTGAACATTCAAAGTATTTTGTACTCATTCATACTATAATGAACCAATGTACACATCAGCTTCAAACTCGTTACTCATAAAATAGTCTTGATATAAATATTCCTATACCTCAATCGTCACAATCTTCATCTCTTTAGCTTCCCCTTTATAACCTAATGCATTGGTGATAAAGCGTTTATTATTACGAGTGTAGTCATAAGAGGTATGATTATGCCCATAGATCCAAAGATTGGCACGCATCGTTTGAATAAGTTCTTCTGCATCAAAGCAAAAAAAGGATGTTGTAGGATTCTTCTCCCAACCAGATATTTGATATTTCATCTCAATGCTTGGATTGTAATGACTAATCATAACATCGCAGTGTTGATGAATACTTTCTAATTTGGCATATTCTTCTTTGTACAGGGCATCGAAATAATCAATCTTCATATGTTTTTTGTCATTAATGGCATCACCCCAAAGATCTTGTAAGAAAGCTTCAGTATCACCATAGTAATAGGCTAATGTTTGCATAGCTTTAAGAGAGTGTAGGTTTCTTTGAACATACGCACTGTTATACCAACCCATAGCACCACCAAAGGTGATTTCCTCTAAGGTCACTGTTGTGCCATCGAGGACAATAAAACCATTATTGCGATACGCTTCTTTGGCAGCTTCTGCTTTTTGCAGTCCACCTTTTGTATAGGTGGTGATGTATTCATGCCCAATGAGATAATAGTCATGATTGCCTAAGACCAGAATAATCTCTTGATAAAAAGCTTCTTTGAGATGTTTGAGAATATGAATATTTTGCTCAATGCTGTGTCCAATATCTCCTGCTAAAACTAAATAATCCCCTTTTGGTTTAAATGTACGCCAAAAACCAATAACGGTATCTTTGGAAGGAAAAAAGGTAGGGCTTTGGGTATGAGGGTAGCCAAACCAGCTATCAAAATGGGTATCACTGAGAATATCAATTTTCATGAGAAGTCATTTCCTTATTTAAACACTCTAGCAGAGCTTTAAAGGCATAAACCGTGTGTGTTCCACACCAACATTCACACAACGCTTATCTTCGTTGATTTTAGAGTGAATATGCCCATGATAATTTAAATCACAGTGGCACCAATCAAACAATGTTTCTAATACTGCTTTGCGTTCATTCTCGATCTCTTGTGCATACACATCATGATAAAAGCAGGGGTAATGGGAGAATAAGATACGTTTGCCTTGAAAGTCTTGAATCCAACAAATGCACGATGACAAAAGTTCTTGCGAGAACGTATCATGCAAGCGTTGTTCAATCACCTGTTTTTCTTCCAAAGGGATATCAAGTATAATGGAATCAATCACTCTTTCAAAACCATGTTCTTTTAAAAACGCGGTACTCTTTTTAAAATCATGATTGCCTTTGAGAAGTGTAATCTTTCCTTTAAGCACTTTGGCATAATCCCAACCTTTGGATTTAAATGCAAAATCACCTAAATGCCAAACTTCATCTTCATCACAAACAACACTATTCCATAAGTCAATCATCATTTCATCATCAATACTCTCACGTAATGGCTCATACAGTTTAATATTGTCATGACCAAAATGGGTATCAGCAATAATGAATAATGACACAAAGGTACCTTTAAAATAAACGAAATGAATTAGCAGTTATTTTAACGAGGATATGATGAGTGGAAGATTAACCTTAAATTTGTGATAGTTAGAACTAAGAATTATATGTCTTTACAGCATTTATGAGAATTTTTGTCTCAAAAGAAATAATAGAAGATTATCAATAAGCTGATTTATTGATAAGTAGTGTGTGTTACTTATAGATAAAATTTCATCTTCTGATTGAACAAAAGGAGATATAATTAATTCATCTTTACCATTTAAAACCATTTCATGTAAAGTTTGCTTTGTCATTTCGAGATGAAACTGCAATCCTATAATATGACCGCCTAATTGAAATGCTTGATTATAACAAGCTTTGCTCTTAGCAAGGCAAATAGCATTTTTCGGTAAATCAAAAGTTTCCCCATGCCAATGAAAGACGGTTGTAGACATCGGGAAATGAAATGTTATTTTCTCATCAGAAGTTACTGCTTCTATAGGAAACCAACCAATCTCTTTATCAGTATTAGGATAAACTTTTGCTCCCATTGATGATGCGATTAACTGAGCACCAAGGCATATTCCCAATACGGGTTTATTTGTTTCAATAAAAGCTCTAATGAACTCTTTTTCCTTTTTTAACCATGAAAATTTATCTTCATCATTAACGCTCATAGGGCCGCCCATGATGATAAGAAAATCAATTTCTTCAAGATTTGGTATTTTAGCATCTTCATAAAATCGTGTATATGAAATCTCAAAATGACGAGATTTTAGGAATATTTCAATGCTACCAAGTCCTTCAAATGAAACATGTTGGCAACAATGTGCGCGCATAGTCAAGCCTTATACTATCAATTTTCCAAAGTTGTATATTGCGCACTATAGCTCTATGTAGATAATGTTGTTCTAAAGATTTTAATTTATAGTTTAAATAATTCAAATTATATAACATGAAAAAAAGAATTTCAGCATATTGATTTATATCAATGATAATCGTAATCATAAATAGTATAGTTCTCCAAATTAATCTGGAGGATTTTGTATGAATTATAGAGGCTTATGTTTATCGCTTGCAACTGCAAGTTTTTTGATGGCAAATGAGAGTACTGTTTTAGAAGAAATTACAACCATCTCTACCGCAACAAAGTCTGAAAAGAGCATTGATGGGGTGAGTGCGAGTGTTATTATCATTGATGAAAAAGATATAGCAATATTAGGGGCAGAATCTCTTAAAGACATCATTAACCAAACCCCAGGTCTTAATATTCAATATGGCACATTCCCTAGCGCAAGCAGTGTTTCTAAGGGATCCTTGGTTTTAAGAGGGATGGGTGCAAAAGGGACATTACTTTTGGTAGATGGTAGGCGTTTGAGTGGAGAAGTGGCAAATCCGTATGATTTAGAGAGAATCCCAGCTTCGCAGATTGAGCGTATTGAAATTGTTAAAGGTCCTATGAGCACGCTTTATGGAGCAGATGCAACGGGTGGTGTTGTAAACATTATCACAAAAAAACCAAAAAATGAACCTCAGGTGGATGTTGGTGTTCGTTATGGTGCCAATGGGGATGGCGATGATGAAAACAAAAATGCCAACATTTCGATTCGTGGAAAAGTAGATAAATTAGGGTATAGCTTCTATGCAAATGAGACCCACACTACGCCTTACACACGAAAAGAAACAGGAGATGTCTATGCAAAAACTTCGACAGGAAAAGCAAAACCATCTGCATATCCAGCAGGTCAAAATGCGACTTTAAGTTCAACCTTGCAAGATAGTTATACTACCGATGTGACGTATCGTGATGAGAGTGATGTTTCGACACAAGGTGGACGTTTAACCTACGATATAAGCGATAATGTTGTAGCAGGTATTGAGTTTAATCACTTTACAGAAGAGCGTGATGGCACGTATCTTAGCTATTTTCACCCAACTAATTATAATTTAGGAGCATCTAGCAATAAAATCGCAGCTTACAATGTTCCTGTTAATTCTAAGGATGAAAATGAACGCCTTGACCTTGGGGCAGATATTAAAATCAAAGCTACCGATACGTTAAATATTATGCTACGAGCGTATAACAGCTCTTACGAAAAGCGAAGCACCATCACTGCGAAATACTGGGCCGATATGGGCTATTCTTCCGAAGCAGCATCTTCTCAAAATGGCATGGATGCTAATGTGGATACTACGACTTATGAAATAAGCGCAAACTATCTCATACATCCTGATCATCTCTTAACGTTTGGAGTAGACCGTCGTTTTGAAGAGCGTGAGGGCAGTGTTTTTACATTGGCAAATACGATGACTACCAAAAAAGTGGACTATGCTGCTGGTTATTTGCAAGATGAGTGGCAAGCCACTAAAGATTTAAGTATTACACTGGGTGGGCGTTTTGATGAAATTAGCAATGCCGATAGTAAAGCAACGTTTAAAATTGGAGCAGTGAACCGTTTTGATGAGGCGTTACATGTAAGAGCCAATTTTGCGCAAGGTTATCGCACACCCGATATTAGAGAACTGTACATCTATAAAAATACTGCTACAGGAGTACAGCGTGGTGCAACTATCATTGATGCGAGTGTTGGAAAAACAACGGCATATGATCTAAAGCCTGAATTCACCAACAGTTATGAAATAGGTGCGAGCGGAAAAGTAGGTGTTGGAAAGTATGATCTAGCACTTTTCTATAACGATATCGAAGATATGATTTCGGAGGTCAATACAGGGAATTATTATACATTTGTGAATATTCCAAAAACAAAAACTTACGGTATGGAAGCATCGTGGATGCAGCCTTTATTTGAGAAGCTGGATTTAGGTTTAGCATGGACAGAACTACGTAGCAAGAACAAAGAGAGCGGCAAAGATTTAGAATTTACACCAGAGCGAACCCTTGGTGCAAGACTTGATTATGCGTTTAGTAAACAGCTTTCAAGTTATATGGGTGTGAATTATATTGGGGAGCAATATTATCTCAAAACATTAAATCGCGGCACACCAACGCAAAGCCTTGTGGATGCAACAGCGGATGATTATGTGAGTGTGAATTGGGGTGTGAACTATGCCATCACTAAAACAGTTACACTTTATGGGGGTATTAACAACCTGACAGATGAAGGGGTGGATAATGTTCTAGGAAGCAGCAGTGGACGTTACTTCTTTGTGGGTGCGAAGGCGCGTCTATGAAAAAACTTCTTTTTGTGTTGCTAGGGCTTTTAAGCCTTGGCTTTGGAGGAGAAAAACTTGAAAAACTGGTCATTGCAGGTCCTTTTTCAAGCATCTCACATCCTATGTTACGACTTATTGAAACAGGAGCTTTAAGCGATGTCGCACACAAAGTAGAGTTTAAGCTCTGGCAGAATCCAGATGAATTGCGTGCACTTCTTTTGAAAAAAGAGGTGCAGTTTGTTGCCCTTCCAACCAATGTTGCGGCAAATCTTTACAATAAAAAAGAACCTATTCGTCTTTTAAATGTACCTGTTTGGGGTATTTTAGAGATTGTATCGCGGGATACAAACTTAAAGCGCATTGAGGATTTTAAAGGCAAAGAGATTATTGTCCCTTTTCGTGCAGATATGCCTGACATAGTGCTTCAAGCCCTTATTAAACAAGCAGGACTAGATGCTAAAAAAGATTTTACATTGAAGTACGTGCCAAACCCACCTGATGCGATGCAGATGCTGATTCTTCGCCGTGCCGACCATGTGCTTTTGGCAGAGCCTGCCACATCAATGGCGATGCGAAAAACAGGCTCGTTTCCTGTAAGCCTCATTGCTCCTGAACTGCATCGAAGTGTGAACCTTCAAAGTGAGTGGGGCAGACTCTTTAAGGCAGAGCCAAAAATTCCACAAGCAGGACTTAGCGTTGTAGGAGATGTTGATGCCCAAGTGGTGAAACGTTTTAATGAAGAGTATGCTAAAGCATTATCGTGGTATCAAAGCCATCCTCAAGAAGCAGGCGTTTTGGTCGAAAAAGAGCTGAAAACCTTTAAAGCCGAAGCGATTAGTGATTCCATCGCACATACACAGTTTGAACTCAAAAATGCTCAGCAAAGTAAAGAAGCGTTAGAACAGTTTTTTAATATTTTGATGCAAATAGAACCAAAGCTGATTGGCTCAAAAATTCCAGATGATGGTTTTTATTACCGTGAAGAAGGTATGAAATGAGTCTCTTCATTGTAGCAAAATTGGCGCATATTACCTCTGCGATTTTTTTTATAGGGTGCGTTTATTTTCGCACTCTTATTGTTCCTCGTATTAAACCTGTGGTGGGAGAAGCTGTACTACAACGTATTGAGATGGCACTGGTTAAACCCTCACGAGCTTTTGGTCGAGTGAACAATGCCATACTTTTGCTCAGTGGAAGTTATCTCTTTTACCACTATTTTGATGCGAGCAATTCCCTTTTACATGTAAAAGCAACGCTAGGTTTTTTGGTGATAGCGTTCTTTTACACTGCACCGTTCTTTGTTTTTAGATTGCCCCTTGCGTTGAGGCTTAAAGTGCATCATACGCTTCTGGCGTTTATGCTCGTCATTATCGTTTGTTCACAACTGATGTTTTATTAAGGATGGAAGATGCGATTTTTATTTAAAGTGATCAAAGATTTTCCATGGTTTTTATGGAGTGGATGGGGGTCTATTGCCTCTATTTTTCTCTTTTTAGCCCTTTGGGAATTAGGGTTTCAAACGTATGGAGAGCTTATCTTACCCTCGCCAAAAGTGGTGTTGGAGAGTATAGGAACGCTTTTTAGTGATGTGTCGTTTCATATAGACTTGTATTTAACGGTGAAGAGAGGTTTAATTGGCTTTAGCATATCGCTTCTTTTAGGAACATTTTTAGGACTTACTGCGGGTTGTTTTATTACCGCTTCAGTGATGAGTCGCCCTATTGTAACGATCTTAGTGGGCATTCCACCGATTGCGTGGATCGTTTTGGCGATGATCTGGTTTGGGCTTGGAGATGTGACAGTCATGTTCACTGTTGTTATCGCTTCTTTTCCTATCGTTTTTGTAGGAGCATTGCAAGGAAGTCGTACTATGGAGGGAGATTTAAAAGAGATGATGGACAGCTTTCACATCGGCTTTTTACAGAAAGTAAGAGATTTGTACTTTCCACATCTGTTCTCTTATCTTTTTCCCTCTTGGGTAAGTGCGCTTGGCATGAGCTGGAAAATAGTCATTATGGCAGAGCTTCTTAGTAGTAGTGATGGCATAGGTGCTGCTCTTGCGATTGCAAGGAGTCATTTGGACACACCTCTTGCCTTAGCGCTTGTGAGTGTCATCATAGGCGTGCTCTTTTTTGTAGAGTACATCATTTTAGAGCCAATGAAAAGGGAGATAGAATCATGGCGCAATTAAAAGTCAGTGAGCTTAGTTTTTATTATGGGTTTACGCAGATTTTAAAGAATCTTGACTTCGTTTTGGATGAGGGTAAAATCATCAGCATTGTTGGCCCAAGTGGAGGAGGAAAAACAACACTTCTCAAACTGTGTGCTAATCTTTTAGATGTTGTTGAAGGCGAAGTCATAAATAGTTTTAACAGCAGTGCCTTTGCCTTTCAAGACCCTCGTTTGCTTCCTTGGAAGAGTGCTTTAGAAAACATTATGATGCCTTTACATGTAAAGATGAAAGAGCGGGAACTGAAAGAAAAAGCAACCGCTTTGGCGCTGAAATTTGGACTAGAGCGAAACGACTTGGTGAAGTACCCTAAAGATTTGAGTGGTGGAATGAGACAAAGAGTAAGTTTTGCCAGAGCGCTCATTGGTGAGCCAAAGCTTCTGTTTTTGGATGAACCTTTTTCTGCTTTGGATATTGGGCTTAAAAAAGAGCTACAAAGTTTTGTCTTAGAAGCCTGTGAACAACAAAAGATGAGTGTGCTTTTCATCACGCATGATCTAATGGAAGCAATAAAACTAAGCGATACCATTTTGCTTTTAAAAAGTGACCCTGGAGAAATTGTCGCACGTTATGAGATAGAAACACCTCAAAAAGAGAGGGATGATGCCTTCGTTTTTGAGCAAACAAAAGCCTTTTTAGACGATGCGTTGATTCGTGAAATTTTTGAGATAAAGGTGAGTGCATGAGTGAGCCAACCAATGCAACCAAACATTATAAATACTACCCTGATGAAAAAAATGTACCTCCATTTTTAGCATACGGTTTTCGTCCAATTTTCTTGATATTACCGTGCTATATGGTTGCGTGTATGCTTCTGTGGGGACTTGTATTTCAAGGAAGCCTTAGTTTTTTGTGGATGCAAGATCCTCTTTCATGGCACATTTATGAGCTGGTGTTTGGAGTAGGGTATGCAGGAATTATGGCGTTTATTTTTACAGGGCTTCCTGAGCTTTTTCCTGGTCTTGTGCCTATTATAGGGAAACGCCTTGTGAATATTATGGCGCTGTGGATAGCAGGGCGAGTGAGCTTTTGGTTTATGGATGTTCTCTCCATTTGGGTCGTGGGCGCTTTAAACCTTACCCTCTCTTTGGTGATTATCGCTTGGGCGTTTAAGCCTGTTGTACTTGACCCACTGCAGCGTCATGCGAGCATTGCTTATACGATTGTCGTCATTACCTTTTTACAAGGAGCATTTTTTCTCTCTCATGGAGGCTACATCGCATGGGAAAGTATGGCGATTTTAAAGGCAGGTGTGGGTGCGTTTATGGTGCTCATTGTCTTAGCGCTTCGTCGGGTCAACATGGAGGCGCTTAACGAGATTTTGACACATGAACAGATTGATGATGTTTTTGTTGCAAAACCGTATCGTTACAATTTAGCGATTTTTTGTATTGCTTTGTTTAGCGTTGTGGAGTTTTTTTATCCACAAAATAGTGTCCTTGCGTGGCTTGCATTTGCTGCTGGGGCTTCGAGCCTTGGTATTATCAATGACTACAATTTACCGTATTCACGTATCTTACTAAAGCCCTTTACACTCTATCTTGCCTCCATTGTTCTGTTTATGGGTGTGGGCTATTTTGGCTTAGGATGGAGCCATTTGATGGGCTTAGGTATTGAAAATCATATGCGCCACTTGCTGACTTCTGGTGCTTTTGGTCTTAGTTTTTTTGTGATTATGGTGATTATTACGTATGTTCATACAGGGCGTGTACTTCGTTCGTATCCATGGATTGCATTAGGGGTTTTGATGTTATGTGTGTCAACATTTTTACGCGTAAGTGTTGCTTTTTACCCTCAATTTTATGGAGCATTGATGGGTAGTTCTATTCTTCTTTGGATAACACCTTTTATAATTTATTTTTTTAAAGTACGATTGTTTTTATTACAGCCAAGAGCTGATGGTGTGAAAGGATAACTATTTTCTTAAAGATTAGCGTAGAGAATAGCATATTCTCTACGCTAAGGATGATTTTAACGCAATCTATTATTTAAAAGATTAATAAGTCCATTTGAGACTTGCGGAAAATCAAGAACTCTTCTTCCTTCATATTGTTTGGCAAACTTTTCTGCTTTTTCTTTACTTGAAAATGCGGGTAGATCATCTCCTGAAGGGCTTGTTTTCTGGCTCCCATAGACATAAAAAGCTTCTCTTGCTGGAATTTTTTCTAATGTCTCATAGTCGGTTACATTGATACGCATATCATCATTATGTTTGACCTGATATTCTGGCCAACGAGATGGCTCAAAGTAAAATTCAAACATTGATTTTGGGCTTGAAAAATAAATAATTTCACCGCTTCTTACTTGAATAGTGGCTGCCCATTCTGGCGTTTGGTATATTTTAATATGTCGAATAAGACACGTTGCATCTTTAGAGATTTCCATTTTAGCTCCAAATAGGGCACCAATTGTTAAAACAATAATGAGTAGTTTTTTAACCATTTTTTTCTCCTAGACTAAATCGGTTTTTTTAAATATAGTGAATCCAAAGAATGCAAATCCAAGCCCTAAAAGAATAGGGTATGCAATAGAAAATACAATGAATAGTGAAAGCCGAATATTATCTAAAATGTAAAAAGCAACCGGACCCATTACCGTTAATTCTGGATCAAAGAGGCTAATAGCGGCTACCCTAAAAATTTCCATTGGATTGATAAGTGAGATAGCAATGATAATTTCTTCACTCAAGCGTTGCTGCATCATAAGGCTAATTAAAGCAATATCGATAAAAGCGAGTAAAACAATCCAAACAAAAAATGAAAGACCTAATGCAACTTCTGAAGATTTGACAATAGATGATATTAAAAAAGAGATACCTAAGAAAGCGGCACTAAGAGCAAAGAGTAATCCTGAATAAAGTAAAAAAATATTCCAAGGGATATTGGCACCTTTGATAGTTCCAATCATTAATGCAAGAATCATCGCAAAGAAAACAGGTAAAAAGACCGTTGTAAATCTTCCAATAATTTTCCCCCAGTAATATTGTGGTAAAGAAATAGGAAATGAAAGCATATACTCCAATATATGATTGTCTCTATCTCCTGAAATGGAGCGAACGGTGGTAATAAGAATAAAAATAGGAAGAATAACAATCGTAACTTGTATATACATCAGTAGCAATCGACTAAGCCCACTGAATCCCATCACTTGTGATTCTGTAACACCCGCTATGAAAAAGAGAGCAATTAGACCTCCAAAAACTAACGTATAGACAATAAACCAACGTGCTCTTACTGATTCTTTAATATCGAGAAAAGCAATTAATAATAAATTTTCCATCTTAACTTCCTAGTAGTTTTTTTCGTATTTTTGGATCGCTCATGTTTTCGCCTCTGAGCATGCGAAGACGCATCTCCGTAAAGTCTATCATACCCTCTTTTGGATTTTCGTAGGCGGCAAAACCATAGAGCATCGGTGTCTCTTCGGTGAACGTGTACGACGCTTTGAGCGCATCGATGTAGCGATTGATCTCAGTACTAAAGACCCACAGCGTAATGGTTTCGGGGTCAATCTTCTGCTCTTTGAGCCACAAAATAGCACACCCAATGTCATCAAAAAAGTGCGTTTTAAGATCGTTCGTGATGATCTGCGCTGTGTGTTTTTTACCCACAAGGTACATATTGCAAAGCGCGCAGGTAACGGTATTGTCCTTAAATTCGAGAGGCATTTTCTCTTTATTGACGATTTGCGTGGGCAGTTGATGCTTTACATGTAAAAACCAAAAGAGACCACCCAGCGCAAGAAGTGGGAAAAGTACGAGAATAAAAACTCCTATTTTTTTCTTCATAACCAGACTCCATTGCGTAGAAAATAGACGAGCGGATAGGCGGAAATGCTAAGCAGATAGAGCGTATTAAATGCCAAAGAAGAACGCATAAATCGAGGCTGAGTTCTTCGTGAAAGAAGCGCTAGGACACCTCCTCCCATTCCCAAAAACGTACCTGCAAACACGAAAGCATACAGCGCGTACCCGACGTAATAATAATCTTTTTGCAAGAGACAAAACGGACAACGGTGTGTCGGAAGCTCGTACACATAGGTGCTAAAAAAGATGATCAACGAGATGATCGCAAAAATGAGGAAAAGTGCATTAGAGACAATCAAAAGTAGGCGGTTTTTAAGTCCATACGCCAAGAGTGTGATGCCAAAAGAGCCGTAAAAGAGCCCAACCCAAACACGCTCATCGACCACAAAAAGCAGTGACATGTACGAATCACTTGCCGCAGAGAAGAGCGTTCCGCAACAGCTGACGATTTTGCTGATGTTAAGGCTGGAAAAAAACGAGACTTCAAGCGCAATTTCGGCAAAAAGAGGCAGTGCAAACAGTAAAAACAGCACAAATTTGAGTCGTGTAAAGGGGAGTTTTTCATCAGTAACATCGGCATAATGCAGGAGCAACCAAAAGCCAAAAAGGTAGAGATTGAGCAGTTTAAACAGCGTCAAATAAAGCCCAAAATCAACCGAATTAACCACCCCTGCGGCACACATCGCTCCTGCGATGATGGAAGAGAGTTTGTCGCACGTGTAGATAAAAAAGGCAAACAGCGGCAGTTTGAGCATAAAAATGTACTTGATGATGATGGCACCCAAATAGCTCTGTTTGGAAAGGGTGTATTGAAAGGGTGTCGTTGCTTTGGCGTTCCAGTGAAATGCGATGCGAAACGCCACAACCCACGCGATGAGCCCAAAAAAGCAAAAGATGGCATCCAGCGTTAAAAGCGCGATAATTTCAGGTGTCAAACTCATACCAGTTCACCGTTTTTGATCTCGATGATACGATCGACAAACCCAAGCTCAAAAAAGAGCGGATCGTGCGTTGCGATGAGTTGCGTAATGCCTTGGCGTTTAAGTCTTTCAAACTGCGCTATCAGCTCACGCGAGAGATTTTCATCGAGATTGGCGGTCGGCTCATCGGCTAAAATAAGCAGAGGGTTATTAACCAAAGCACGCGCAATGGCGACGCGTTGCTGCTCGCCTCCTGAGAGGCGGTTTACGCGCATCTGCGCTTTATGCGCTATGCCACACTGTTCCATCGATGTTTTGGCTTTTTCATCCAAAAGAGAGAGCGCAAGGTTTTCAGGAATCAGGGGCGTTATCACATTTTCCAAAGCAGTCAGATGGGGAATCAAATGAAATTTCTGAAAGATAAACCCGATCTTTTGGCGACGCAGTTTGGCGCTAAACTGTTCAGGCAATTTTGAAATTTCCCTGCCATCCACGCTCACTTCGCCACTGTTGGGTTGCGCAAGTCCTGCGATTAAAGAAAGCAGCGTACTCTTTCCACTGCCGCTATTTCCTTTGAGCACCACACACTCGCCACGCTTTACATGTAAAGAGATTTGAGTGAGGGCAAATACGCTCTCATCGCCTTGCATAAAGCTTTTACACACATCATGGAGCTGTATCATCGCATCACCTCGTCCGCATCTAAACTTGAAGCGCGCCATGAGGGAATCAAGGTTGCGGCGATGTAAATGGGCACACTGAGTAAAAAAAGCAGTACCACCATGGAAAGATTGAAACTAAAGGGAAGCAAAAAGGTGGGTTTGAGCTCCGAATAGCCCATGAAAAGGTTTCGCAAGAGCGGTGCTTGCAGTGCATACACGTAAAAAAGAGCGCACGAGATACTCAGTAAAAAAGCGCCCAACGAGAGGATAAAACTCTCATAAAACTTCTCTTTCACAATGTCATCACTGCTCCAACCAATCGCCTTTAAAATGCCGATTTCCCGCTTCTCTTCGGAGCTTAGCCCGCTGGTTTTATCGTAAATGATGATGAAAAAGGCAAACGCACAGACGCTAAAAAGGGAGAGAAAAAAGCCACTTTTATAATCAAAAATATTTTGGTAACTCACCCTGATGTCATCTTGCGTGATGGCGCGCATATCAGGATAGCGCGCGGTGATTTTCTGCACAATGGTCGCAATCTCTTTGACATTTGCCACTTTGACCACAATGTCAGTCGCTTTGCTCTCCTCCATACCAAAAATGGCGTAGGCAAGTTTTTTAGGAAGGATGATCAGATCGTTTGACTCCAAAGCAAGATCGGAATGAAAAACCCCAGCAATCGGCACTCTTTTCCACTGACCATCGGGCGTAATAAAGTTAAAAAAGTCGGTGTAGTAGTTCTCTGCTAAGATTTTTTTCACCCCTTCGCCTACGATCATGCTCTCTTTATTGGCGAGCAGTTTCATATCGAAATGTTGGGTCAAAAGCGTAAGCGTTGACGAGTACTGCTCCTCATACGCATCGATGCCCACGACCGAAAAGTTCACACCTGCGGGTTTAAAATAGTAGTAACCCCACACACGTGGTGTCACTGCACTGATGCCTTCAATGTCTAAAAGTGCCTCGGCGCGCGCAATCGGAACATCACTCTGTTTGCCAGCGATAAAACGCTGCAAGGTGATCTGCGGCAAGGTTTTCAGCGTCGAATTTAGCTCCAACTTGATCGCATCGGCGATCATCAAAACCGAAGCGAGCAGAAAAATCAGCAGGCTTAAAATCAAAAAGATAAAAAAATTCTTGCTAAAACGTCGCATCAAAGAGCGAATCGCGTAATCCAGCAGTAAAAAATTCATATTAAAAATCACGTTCGATCCTTGAAGGCTGAGAATTGGGCGCATACTGATAGACAAAAGTGGAGGGAAAATACTCTAAAAGCTCGGGCGATTCATTAAAATAGGAGAACACATCACTGAGACTGCGGTGGCGAACATAGTGTGCTTCACCCACAAGCGCAAGATCGGGAAGCCCCACAAATGCGCTCAATGCTTCTTTACATGTAAGCTTTTCTTGAGTCAGTGCACGCGTGGATGAGAAGTAAAAGAGTTGTGCCATTATCGTGACACAAAGCGTCATAAAGAGTGCAAAAAACGTGATTCGTGTCTTTAGCTTTATCATCATTTCCCTATTTTAATAACGCGTCTTGTGACTTCTTCAAAATTAACCACTTCTTGATCGGTTGCAATATCCTCTTTTTTTACATGTGCGCCAAAACCATATGCCATAGGAGTAATATTGTCGACATCATAAAATGCTTTTCGTGCATCTATCCATTCTCCAGTTTTAGCATCATTCACCCATATAACCGCTTTTTCTTTCCATCCAATACTGTTTTCTTTAAACCATAAAATAACACAACCAATATCATCAAAAAAATACTTTTTCCCATTATCAGGATTAATAACTTGTGCTGAAAATTTGCGATCACTGAGAACCATTTTGCATCGTTCGCACATATCACGATCCCAGTGAACTTTTTTTGGACCCAAATCAACCTTATTGTCACATCCACAAACAAAAAATGTCATTAAAAGAAGAAAAAATGTTTTAAAGGGGTTCATCGGTTAGTACCTTTCCTAAATCCATATAGATTTGTCGATTGACGAGTTCTTTCATCTCATCAAGTCGGTGCGTGACAAACAGTGCAATTTTAGAACGTGTTTCATTTTTTAAGAGGCGATGAAAGTTGTCTCGCGCTTTTGGATCAAGATTGGCGGTTGGTTCATCATAAATAATAATATCGCTTTGACGTGCCAAACTGATTGCTATCAGCATTTTTTGCTTCATCCCACCACTGAGTTTAAAAAATGATTTATTTAAATTTGGCTCTAGATCAAACTCCATCTCTTTCGCAAAATGCAGGATGGCATTTTTTTCTATTTTTGTGCTTTTGCAGGCATAACTTATCAACTCGTCCAAATTTAATTTAATGGGTGGAGGAAGTTGAGGAACAAAACTAATGTTTTGTAAAACACGTATTCTCTCCTGAATCGGATTAAGCCCATTGACAAGTACCGTGCCACTATTAGGATGATAATAACCTAATATAAGCCTGATTAAAGTGGTTTTCCCCGCACCATTGGGCCCCATAAGAGCAATACAATCATCCTTTTTGAATGTCAATGATAAATTATCTAACGAAAGAGCATTCCCGAATTTTTTGCTCACATTGTGAATTTCTATCATAGGAGATTCTTTAATCTAAAGGTATAATGTAATGCATCGGTGTGGCAAACATCAATACAACGTCCGCACAGTGTACAATCGCCACTGGCAACAATCTCTTTTGTTATGCCAAGCTCTTTATGTTGCTTATCATACTTTGGTTTTGTTATTTCCAAAACGTGATTTTCAAAGCACACGTCATGACAAACCATACAATGATCGCAGTTATCGTTCCATTCTATCCTTGAAGCACTCACAACCCCAACAAAACCGTATGTCGTTCCAATAGGACAGATATATTTACACCATGCGCGTCTTGCGAAAAAAACTTCAATTAAAAAGACAGTAATAACCCACGCTAAAGCAGCACTCCAGCCATAGGCTATAAAGCGACTTAAAATACCAACGACATTAAAGAGCTCAAAGACTAAGTAGCCGCTGGTAAAAGCAAGAATTAAAAAGATTCCCCAGAAAATATACTTTATACGATGATCAAAGCTTCTTTCTTTAATGATATTTTTTTGCACCAAGATACTATGTAATTTTTCACCTATTTCGCTAAGAAGACCATAGGGGCATACCCAAGAACAATAAGTCCTCCCTCCAATAAGCAAATAAACAATTAAAATACTCACGGTTCCAATAATCATATTGATTGGCATATGATACGTTGCTGCAAAAACTTCTAATGTCGTGAACACATCAATAAGATGAAACCCTAAAAAACGTGATCCATTGAGCGTTCCTTCCAATATTTGTATATCAATTTTAAACGATAAAAAAAATAAAAGATGAAGACTAATAATAACCAGCCATCTGATAGCTCGGATACTTAATCTCTTCTTTCCCTCTTTTGTTTCATCAAAAAATGTAGAAAAAAATGATGTTTTGGCAATCGTTTTTCGTTCTTCGTATTTACTACTCACAGGATATCCTTTGGTTATTTTGCTGCTTCAGCTCTTGCTTTAAATTCACCAATTTCAGTAGAAAGTTCTTTAAAGTCATTGTCATTAAGATTTAAAATAGCACTTTTCATAATAGGGTTGTCTCTTTTCCCACTTTTAAATTCAAGTAACTTGGTATAAATTTGTTCAGCACTTTGTCCAAACAGAGGAAGTCCAACAGCACCTTCACCTGTAACACCATGGCACGATGCACATTTGCGTTTGTAGTTATCACTTACTTTGAACGTTGAAACATTACCCGCTTTGTCTTTCATAGCTTTAATTTTCTCCGCTTCAATATCTCTATCGCTTTTTTCCATAGGGGCTTGTATTTTTGGTTGAGATCCAGTATTTTGAGTTTTTGACACATTCTCAATAATTTTAGCCGCATTTCCACCTTGAAATGCAGTACCTTGGCTGATTGTATAAACCATAGCTCCGAAAATCACAAATGTGATGATTCCTACGATAATATTTTTCATTTTTGTCTCTCTTTTAATTTTTTAACTTCTTGATTAAAGGTATAGATTTCATTGGATAAAGCTTTGATCTCTTTATCATCCATCTGGGTAACAAGCTCTTTCATTAAAACATTTTTCTTTTCTCCCGTTTTGTATTGGGAAATCGTTTTAAAAATGTATTCGCTATCTTTACTTAAAAGCGATGGACCTATAATTCCATTTGCATAGTCATCATGACAAGCAGAGCATTTAACTATAAAATTTTTACTTAATTTACTGACTAAGATGCTTACTTCAACATGTTCATAAGGACTTCTCACTTTGATGGCAGCGCCAAGAGGTGTATAGTTTTTTTCTTCATCTAGTTGTGCGTTTGCTTTTGTCTCTTGATGATAGTCATAATAAAAGACTTTACTCTCATTACTATCATCTTTTTTAACTTGGACTTTCTGTTCTTTGAAATTGTCATTCTCGACAACTTCAATTTTTCCAGCCTGTTGCGAGATATTTTTTTCAACAGATTGAATGCTCTTCTCTTCTTTTTTATCAGAGCATGCATTGAAAGTAAGTAAAATCAATAAACAAAGAAAAAAATTCTTTTTCATTTTTGATCCTTGACATAGTATGTTTCATACGTCTCTCTGGGCTTAATAACAATAGAAGGAGACGATGCCGGGCAAAGTTCCTCACATACTCCACATCCAACACACCCTTTGTTAATTTGTGGTTTTTTAATTCCATCTTCTGTTACGATCATCTCAATAGCATTTAAAGGATTTGGAAGAGGGCACATATCAGCACAGATCGTACAGTTTTTTCCTTCATACGTGGAAAGTTTTTTTAGGACATCTTCTTCGAGGCTTCTAGTATGAGGATGAGCATAAATTCGTTCTATTTGATTTTTAGGTACGATTGTTCTTGTTATGGCTAAACATGTCTCTGGAAATGCAAAAACGGCTATTCCCATCTTCACATCTTCAGGTTTTTCGGCATGGTGATCCAGTGCTCCTGTGGGACAGGCTAGAACACATGGGAGCGCACCACAGAGGTAACACCCTCGCTCTCTTGCTTCAATATAAGGAGTTCCCATACCATAGCCTTTTGCAAAATCTGCTAGCTTGATAGAGTGGTATGGACACACTTGTAAACATTGTCCACATTTAATACAAAGTGAGAGAAATCTATCTTCATCAACTGCTCCAGGAGGGCGTAATCGTGTCTCTTTTGCTTTAAGATAAGGAGCACCAACAACACCAGCTCCGAGTGCTAAACCTAAAATGCCAAGCGTAGAATAGTGGATAAATTCTCTTCTTTCTTGTTTTACATGTAATGCCATCTTCTCTCCAATTAATTTGTAAACTTAGGGGTTTTGTCTTCAAGTAAGAAAATTGGTTCTGAGAATGGAGCCAACTTCGACAAGAAATTTAATAACGTCATGACCGGCGAACCGTAAAAGAATTTTACAGAGGGGTTGTACATCCATAATTTATCAGCATACTGATAAACACGATAAGGGTTATCCCCAACCCCATCCATATTCGTATCAAAACCTTCATAATTGTCCCAATAGTTTTGTGTAAATTCATTTTTGAAATTATCGCTACTGCGTGAGTCATTGACAACATCTTCAATATTGCCTTTGACGACATTGTTCTCAAAGATGCCATTTTCACACAAAGAATGAAAATGCAGCGCTTCTGAATTGAAGAGGAATTTATTATTCCGAATCCAAAGATGTGCATCTGGCTCAAAAGGAGAACGATCAATGTACATTCCTTGGGCACTATAAACAACTGTATTATTCTCAATGGTAAAATTTGAAGCATCTTTAAGACCAATACCGATACCTGTGGCTCCTTGAGAATTTTTTATAACATTCCCCGTTGCAATCGTGTCATTTGAGTACATAAAGAAGATACCAACCGAATTGTATTGATAGATATTATTATGGACAAAATTTTTACCTGCATACATGAAATGGAGGGAATACCTTCCATATTCAGCTAAATTTTCTTCAATGGTATTACCATGTGAATACCAAACAACCATATCACGTGAGCGATAGAGATGGTTTTTTTGAATCATATTGTCATTGCTGTACCACAATCTAATCCCATCACCTCGAAGTCCAAGTTCATAATTTTTTGAGGTGATATAATTGTTCTTGATAAGCGAATGGTTGACAATTTCCATATTAATGCCTAAAAGGGAATCTAAGATTCTGCATTGACTCACTTCATTTTGAACAAGTGCTCCTGTTGATGTGTCTCCACTCATATTAATAGCAGCATCAAGTATGTCTGATCTTTCTCCACTATTTTGAATGGTTAAGTTTTTAAGCGTAACGTAAGAGCTTTTAACAGTTATGACACTTCCAACACCTAGTCCATCTAAGATAACACCTTCTTCCACACCGATAATGCTAATAGGCTTTGTAATGACAACATTACCTTCATAAATGCCCGCTTTAAGCTTGATAATTGAGCCTTCTTTCGCATTATCGATGGTATCTTGAATGGAACTTCTGCGTGTTTCTTTAATAGGGCCTGTATAAACTGCGGCTTCTTCCCTAGTTTCATATATAAAGTCGCTCTTCGCATAGAGTAAGGACAATGCTAAAAGACTAAGACAAAGAAGTTGTTTCATAATAATTATCTTACGTCACTCTCTTTAGTTGCTTTAACTCTTGATAAAAGAGCAAGCAAAGAAAAGATCCCAATAAAAACTAAACAATAAAATCCAATAGATGGATAAGAATGCGTTGTAAATTGCGCTACTTTCCCATCACCAAAAACAGTAGGCATAAAAGGCTTTATTTTAAAAGCACCCCAATCATGAAGGTTGTGTCCAAACCAATAGAGCCAATAAGAATAATCCGCTATAAATAGCAATGGTAAAGACGTTGGAATGAGCATAAGGTAATTTAAGACTTTGTGGTTATAAGCAATAAAATAAACCATGATTAAACTCAAAAACAATAAGGCATAAATGCCAATTTCACGCTCTAAAATACCGCCTCTCCACATTGGATCCATTCCAATATAGTGGTTAATAGTATTCATCTCATGCACTTCACCACTAAATCCATCAAAGTGAAAAAAGACAGGGATACCTTCTGGGAATGCTTCTTTTGGATAATTTGGAGCTTCAAGTGAACACGACCAAATGGGTAATGAAGCTACACCAATTTCAGAAGAGCTAGTAATCATTTTGTCTAAATTATTATGCGCGTCTTTAGGTGTCGTTGTACTTTTATAACGACCTTGATTGTATATTCCCCAAACCATCTTTTGGAAAGATGAAATCTCCTCTTGTTGACCAGCGTCAATTTTATTCAATACTCCATGAAAACTTATCATTGGGAAGGTAAATGACAGTGTCATGATTAAAAATGCAATACCTGCAAATATTTTTGATTTTATTAAACTTTGATTCATCTTTTCTCCTTAATATCCTTAGCTAAAAACTAAAGTTAAATTTTTAGATAAAAATAGTGTATCTCGAATTCTTGTTTTTAACATTGACACATGTCAACCCACAAAGACTAAATCTTTGTGGGTTGATGTTCTTAAAATAAATTGGCGTTGCTGTCAACCCATTTAAGATATTCGATGATATTTTTCACCTCTTCATCTTTCATGTTTTGATCAGGCATTCTTAAGTTAAAGTAATCAATCATCGCTTTAACATAAGGGTCTTCAAACTTCTCTTTTGGGTTTTTGATAAAATCAGCTACCCATTTTGCACCATTTTCATGACGTCCCAATACACCTGTAAGATCAGGACCTGAACTTACTTTTCCAATAACATGACAACCAGAACATCCACCTTCATTAAAGGCGACTTCTCCTCTTGCTGCTTCTGGAGACTGCTTGGTTGCAACAAATTTAACAAGTAAGTCTTTAGCACGAATTCCAACATCTGCTGTTTTAACCATGTATTGCCAGATCATATTTTCAAATAAGACAGCTTTTTCAAAATCACCTTCTTTGATAGCGGCATCTGAGAGTTTTTTCTGCTCAGGAATTTTGCCGTATTGATCAAGTGCGTCGGTTACAAGATTTTTAACAACCTCGTGTTTCTCGAAATGATTTTCTTTGAGGAATTTCACAACACTTTGAATAACATCATCTGTTGCTTTATTGACCGCAACAGTTTTGTCGTATTCCGCGTTAAGTTGCTCTTTGCTCATTGTTGCCATTTTGAGTTTTTGTGCGCTTTCATATTTTTTATTAGGGTCTTTAACCATTAAATAACCCATCATTTCAAGGTGAAGCGCTGAACAGAATTCTGTACAGTAATAAGGGAATACACCTTCTAAATCAGCTTTGAACTTCACAGTGGCTACTTTACCAGGCTCTACTGATGCATGGACATTATAATTATCCACAGTAAAACCATGTGTTTCATCTTCTGCTCGTTCAAGGTTTGTCATATAGATAGTAACATTGTCACCTTTGTTAACCGTAATGCGCTCTGGATTGATATGTGAACGTACTAGTGTTGCATATACTTTGACATCATTGCCTTTACGTTCTATTCTCTCTTGTCCTGCAAGTGTTTTACCCTCACTGATTTGCTCTGTTCTAGAATTGGTGCCCATCTCATAGCGTACTTTTGGATGAAGCTTACTAGCACGGATGGTAACAACATCATGTGGCTCACCTAGAGGAATAGGCATATCAACAAGAAGATCCATTTTATTACCACTAATATCAATCAATTGATGATTCTGTGGATGTAGAGGTCCTACATTATTAAATCTATCAATGGATAATTTATTGAGTGCAATAATATACTCACCTTGAGGATCAGCAGTATTACTCTCCATTCCAGCCAAGTGACCAATGTTATAGTGAACATTGACACGATCTAACACTTTCAATGTTTTGAAATTCCACTTAACAACTTGACTATCAACATATAATGAAGTGTAGATTTCTCCATCAATTGGCGAATACTGATTATGCAATGGTCCAAGTCCTAATTCAAGCTGGCCATGTAATGCTTTTTTCATATCAAGAATAGGAATCCCGTAAGGATCTGTACCAGCATAATCTTTATTTTTGATCAATGTTTGAATTTTTGAAAAACTATAAACTGAAGCATGTGTATCTAATTTTCCACATACAACGATGTATTCACCTGTTGGGTCAACATCCACACCGTGTGGAGATTTAGGTTCAGGAATTAAAAACAATGCATCATTTTTAACAGCAATATCCATAGGAACGACTCTATGCCCATTGATCACTTTAACATTTTTTGGATCTTTTGCAAGTTCTGCAAGCTTTTTCCAATTGTACACATGAAGGTAGTCAGTGTCGTTTCTACTCATACCCGCTTCGTTAGGTGGCATGCCTACTTCAATTCCACCTGTGTACATTTCTGAGTTAAATGAGTTTGTAAATCCCCATCCATGACTTACTTTTTTACCAGCATCACTTAAGTCTTGCATGTAGGGAGGAAGTTCTATAGTATAAGAGTCTTTTTCTTGGATTCTACCATGCTTAGGATCAAACTTCCACATAGTTACACCACCACGATAACTCTCTTTATAGTCTTCAATTGGGTGATAATTATTGTCAAATGGAGCAGCATATTGTGCGGCTTCAATAATCCATTCAGAATCTTGTGTAAAAAAAGATCCACCATGTTCAGATTTAAAAACTGGATTGACAACAATTTGTTTTGTCTCAAAGTCACTTAAATCAATAACTGCAATTCTTGGATTAGCTTTGTCATTGATAATCAACCATTTACCATCGGCCTTAGCATCTGTTTCGGAAAGGGCTGGGTGGTGCGTATCACCCCAAGTAATATCTTTACCTCGAATTTTGCCTTGATCAAGAACTTTTTTGCTCTCTTCATCAAAACCATATCCTTGCCATGGTTCAGGTGTAAATACAGCAATGTATTTTAGTAACCTCATAGAAGGAACACCATATACTAATACCTGCCCAGACTGCCCACCTGAACTAAATGCAAGGTATTTATCATGTACACCCGTTGGATTATAAGTCTTTGCAGCACGAACAACATCCGCCTCGCTAAGACCTCTTGCTTTCATCACTTTATCTAAAGCACCATCTCCACCAGCAGCAATAGATGCTGTGGTGAGTAAAGTACTAGAGAGCACCAGCGATGAAAGAAGTTTGAAACCTCTTTCCATAATTTCCTCCTTTAAAAACATAAGATTTATGCTAAATGAACTGTACTAAAATTGATATGGCCAGTATCCTCTTTATTCTTTCTATTTAACATTAATTTAACACTTTAAGTTGACTATGGAATTCTATAATAGAGTCAGTTTCTTTTGAGTCGCTGAAATTTTACATATTAAAAACTTGCGGTAAAAGAGAGGCTTTTTTACATATTATCGCAGCAAGAAGGCAGTAATATACTGAATTGTGCACCATTATTAATGTTTTTAGCAGTTATTATTCCATGAAATTGATTTTCTATAATTAATTTTGACATATAAAGCCCAATACCTGTTGATAGTTTATTCTTATTACTATGAAAAGGCTTGAATATATCATTAATCAAAGGTGTTTGAATGCCTCCAGCGTTATCTGCTATTTTTAAAACAACAAATTTATCTGAGTCTTCAAGTGTTATATGAATAAAGGGATCTTCTATCTCAGAAATTTTAATAATATCAATCGTGTTTTGTAGAATTGATAAAATAACTTGTGATAAGCTGTTGGAATTACCAAAAATCTTCATTTTTGAGTCAAATTTTTGAATAAGCTTGATTTGATAGAGCTTTAGCGAAGATTCAAGGAGCAGAAGTGTTTGATTGATTGATATGGTAGGATTAAAAATAGTGTTATCAACATGTTTATAAAAATTTTCAAAATTTGTGATAGTTTCTGACATAAATTGAATAATTTCTTCATTTTTTGCAGTCTCCTCCATAAGTTCTGGATCTGTGAGTTTTTTCTTAATATACATACAATTAAAACTAAGTTGCGCAAGTGGTTGTCTCCATTGATGTGCAATAATGGCAATCATCTCTCCCAGAGCTGCAAATTTAGCTTGTTGGATCATAATTTTATCTTTAAGAATTTCTTTGGAAATATCCTGCATACTGATGATGAGCATATTCTTTTCTTCTCCACTAATACCAAACGAAATTCGAATAGGAAATGTGTGCCCTTTTTTATTGATAGCTTTAATCTCTCGCACTTCTTCTTTATTTTCAATCTCTAAAATTTTTTTAAAATTTAAAATACCTTCTTGTTCTACGGGAAGCGACTCTTTCAAAATTATTTTTTGGAAGAAAGGTTCTCCGATAATTTCTTCTTTTGTATAGCCAAATATCTTTTCTGCCATATGGTTGTATGTTTGGATCTTAAGTGTTGCATCAAGCGTTACAATAGCATTGGTATTAGACTCAATAATTGTGTTGGCATAATCATGTTGTTTAATAAGTTCTTTTGTCACTTCTGTAATTCTTTTTGTAGCAGGTTTAAAAATAAATATCGCTTCAAAAAAAAGTGTTACAAGGGTGAAAATGAAAATAAAAAATTCAACATTTTTTAGTTTTATAGTATTGGATTCAGTTGTTGCAACATAGATTGAAGTGGCAAGATCCAAATTGTCTAAAAGTTTTTGAGAGTTTTGCAATATATACGTTAGACTTCTTCCATCTCTATTTTCTTCAAAGCGTTTTGCATGGTATAAATATGTTCTAACATTTTTATCTAAGAAAAAAGGTTCCTCAAAATAAATTTTTTTCAATTCTTTTGACATAGGAAAAGAAATAAGTAAATTATGAGATTCTTCCATGAGGATAATATTGGTTCGTAAATTTTCTGTTTTATAATAGATGGCATACAGAGCAATTTGTTGAGAAAGCATTCCTTGTTTACTACTGATATTAATTATTTTTCCATCATTAGATTGGCTACTAATAAGGTGATTTAGATTGTAATACGCTAAAATAGAAAGCAGTGCTATGATAGAAAGTGCAGTAATATATCGTTTCGTGAAGCTGATAGTTTCAATCATTTAAAATTCCTTTATGTGACCAATATTACAGTACACTATGCAAATTATAGCTTTCTTTTAGAAAAAAAAGTGTTACAATTTCTTGAAGCAAGGTTCAAAATGGAGGGTGCTTTTGTTAGACAAATATGAATTTATTTTAAAAAATAGTTCGTTATTACTTGCTGAGGATGAAAAAAATCTTAGAGATAGTTTTGCAAAAGTTCTATTGTTGTATGTAGACAAAGTTTATACAGCTTCTGATGGAGAAGAAGCCTTAATGCTTTATAATGAGCATCATCCAGATATCGTTATTACCGATGTAAAAATGCCGAAATTAAATGGGCTTGAACTCATTAAATGTATTCGAAAAGACAATCCCCATATTCCAATTATTGTTACAAGTGCGTATACTGATAAAGATTTTCTATTAGAATCCATCAAACTTTCATTAGTGGATTACATTGTAAAGCCGATTAAAGAAGGGGATCTGACAAGACTCTTAGAAAGCAGTGCAAGTATTTTACTTGAAAAATCAAAAACTATTGTCAAAATTAATACTACTAGCTTTTATGACTATACCAACAAAACTTTTTTACAAGATAATATTGCTATTACATTAACACAAAAAGAAATTGAATTTATTGAAATACTATTGGCGCATAAAGGCAATTTAGTCACAAGGCAAATCCTCGAAGACAAGCTTTATATTTATGAAGAAGCTCCTCCCTCAGCTCTTAAAAATCTCGTTTTTAAATTACGCAAAAAAATAGCAAATGATGTTATTAAAACTATTGGCAACCTAGGGTATGCTATTAAAGATTAAAGCATTTATTTTCATCAAGCGACTAAAAAGAAACTCGCTCTATTATAAAATGTCACTCTATTATTATAAATATATTAAAATATTAATGAATGGAGGGACTTAAGAATGAAAAAAGTAGTTTGTCTGCTTATATCGGTGGCTGCTGTATCTCTTATGGCAGCTGATGGAGAAGCAATATACAAAAGTAAATGTTTTTCCTGCCATGGAGAGAAGGCTTCAAAACCTGCATTAAACAAATCTCAAATCATTGCTGGTTGGGATGCATCTAAAACCATAGCTTCTATTAATGGATATAAAAATGGTGAAGGTGGTGCTATGAAAGGCATTATGAAACCCATTGCAGCAGCATTAAGCGAAGATGATTTAAAAGCAGTGGCAACTGTAATTGCTTCTTATAAATAAAGATTGTGGTGATAATTCACCACAATCTTTCCGCATTTTTAATTACTGATATTCATGACTCTTACTATTTAAACAACACGAAAGGAAAAAGAATGGCTGTTGAAACAAGCAGAAGAGACTTTATCGGCATGGCATTCGGCGGTTTTGCAGCGGCGGGTGGCGTAATAGCCCTTGGTGCTATGAAAAAAACTTGGGACCCACTTCCAAGCGTACAATCTGCTGGATTCATCACCGTTGATCTCTCTTCTATGAAAGAGGGAGAAGTTCAAACGATCCAATGGAGGGGCAAGCCGATTTTCATTTTGAAGAAAAGTGCGGATATGCCAAAGAATGAGAAACGGGACATCGTTGCAGGCGGTAGTAGCTATGCAGTGATGATAGGACTTTGTACCCATCTTGGGTGTATTCCAACATGGACACCCTCAACGAAACAATTTAAGTGTGCCTGTCATGGTGGCGAGTTTGATACTTGTTCTTGGTGAAGAGGGACCAGAGTATAAAAAACTTGTTCCTAAGAAAGCGTAAAGGAGACAAACGTGGCAGAAATTAGAAAAGCGACAGGCTTCATCGATTGGCTCGATCAACGATTAGCCGTCAACAAGTTCATCAAAGTGATGATGACTGAGTATTGGATTCCTAAAAACATCAACTTCCTTTGGGCAATGGGTGTTGTTTTAATGGTTTTATTTATGATTCTTATTGTTTCGGGAATCTTCCTTTTAATGTACTACAAACCAGACATTAATCTAGCATTTGACAGTGTCAACTACACAATTATGCAAGAGGTGGAGTACGGCTGGTTGTGGCGTCATATCCACGGTGTTTCAGCTTCCGTCATTTTCCTTGTCATTTACATTCACATGTTCACAGGCATCTATTACGGTTCATACAAAAAAGGGCGTGAAATTATCTGGTTAACCGGTATGGCACTTTTTGGTATGTTCTCAGCAGAAGCCTTTAGTGGGTATATGCTTCCATGGGGACAGATGAGTTACTGGGCAGCACAAGTTATTACCAACCTTTTTGGTGGTATTCCTTTCATTGGTGAAGCTTTAGTGGTTTGGATCAGAGGTGACTTCTTAGTTGCCGATGCAACCTTAACACGTTTTTTCATGTTACATGTACTCTTATTGCCATTGGTTATTCTTTTACTCATTGCCGTTCACTTCTACTCTTTACGAGTTCCGCATGTGAATAACCAAGAATCAGAAGAATTTGATTTTGAAGATGAAGCGAAAAAATACCTTGAGGGTAAAAAAGTAGAATCTAAAGTCGTACCTTTCTGGCCCGTATTCCTCTCCAAAGATTTCTTTGTTGTAGGTGTTGCTCTTACCATTTTCTTCTATTTGGTCTGTTTCCACTATGACTTTGCAATGGATCCAATTAACTTTGAACCTGCAAACAATATGAAAACACCTGCACACATCTACCCTGAGTGGTATTTCTTGTGGAGTTATGAAGTGCTTCGTGGTTTCTTCTTTGACATTGCTGGCGTTGCTGCTATGGATATTGGTTTGGCTGCGTTTGGTTTTGCAAACGTGATCTTTATGCTTTTACCGTTCCTTGATAGAAATACCGATCATGTAGCTCCAGCGCATAAACGACCTCTCTTTTTTGTTTGGTTCTGGTTACTGTTAATTGACATGATCGTTTTAACCGTTTATGGCAAACTTCCTCCAACAGGCAACAACGCATGGGTTGGCTTTGGTGCGACCATTACGTTTCTTGTCTTATTTATTCTTCTTCCAATCATTACGAAAATGGAAGCGAACTGTAAATGTAATACTGGAGGTTGCAAATGAGAGAGTTAAAGATATTAGCCATTGTAATCTTCTTTACCGCGGTTGTCTATTGGGGTGTTGAACCCTTTGCGCATTCTCAAATGCACCCTCATGTTGCACCTGCTGATTTTGCCTTTAAAGACTTAGGGGTTAATGCTAAAAAAGGCGATGCCGCAAAAGGGGCTGAAACCTTCTTAAATGCGGGCTGCATTGGCTGTCATGGTGTGAGTTCACAAGGTATGGCAGCACCCATGGATAATGCCAGTGCATCGGCTTCATTTGGTGTTGTACCACCTGATCTTAGCACGGCAGGTGCGATCTATGATAAAAACTTCCTAGCCGCTTTGATTAAAGATCCAACCAAAGCGCTTAAAGTCGAGCATAAGTTTAATGAATCTCGTCCTCACCCGATGATCGCATTCTTTGGTCTGGGTGGCGATTTGGATCAAGAGGTTGCTGACATTGTGGCGTACCTTCAAAGTATAGCGCCTGTGACACCACTTGATGACAAACAAGTCTATGCTGATGCGTGCCAACGATGTCATGATATTAAATACGACAAAGTGATGAGTACAACCGATAAAACAGCATTGATGGCGTATATGGGCACACTTCCACCGGATCTTTCAATGATGATTCGTTCCAAAGGGGCTGAATACCTCACAACGTTCATCAACAATCCACAAAAACAGCTTGCAGGCACTTCAATGCCACGCGTTGGTTTGAATGAAAAAGCTCAAAACCAAGTGGTTGCTTATATGGAAAAAGTGGGTGATCGCAAAAAAGCTGAACGAGAAGATCTTGGGTATAAACTCATTGGTTATATGGTTCTCTTTACACTCCTAGCGTATGCTTGGAAAGTGAAAATCTGGAGAGAAGTTCACTAAATAAATAAGACTACCAAAAAGGTAGTCTTATTTATTATGGAGGGTATATTTGTCAAAACATAATGATTTTAACCCGTATTTATTAAATCTAAACAATGTTTTTTGTGACAATGTTTATCAATATGCATATATAAAACGTTATAATTGCAACGAGACACTATATCAACAAGGGGAAGAACCTTTAAATCTTTATATTTTTCTTTCTGGACAATTAAAAAAATTTGGTAAAACAAATAAAATAATGGATTACACAGTTGGTGAATGTATTGGAGCACACGCAAACTTTGCGAATATTTGTTATTTTGAAACTGTTAAAATATTTTCTCCTAGTGAAATTTTTGTCATTCAATTTAATTATCTGCAGGAAAGGTTAGAACAACATCCAAATATTTTAGAAGAAGTCGTTGAGGCTTTAGTAAAAAAGCGAAGTATCATAACAAATATTATAGACATTGACAACAGCATAAACACATTATAATTATTTATAATGTGTTTTTCGCTTGATCCACATCACCCACAAATATTACCATGATATGATAATATCCACTTTAAAAAGTATCTTTTTCTGGATAGAGTTTTCTTATGAAAAAAGCATTATTTTTGACTTCTTTATTTTTCGTGCTCTATGCCGCACTAACCGCTTGTTCTCATAAGCAGCAGTATGCTTCACCAGCAATGAACCAGGAAAAGCTTATCACGTTATCTCAGTTAAAGAGTTAAAAACCTTTAGTGGTATTAACTTGTTTTCAAAGATAAGTGAAGAGAAAAAGACACAGCTACTAAGCTTGCCAGCACCCAAAGAGATAAAGCACTAAAAGACACCCTATGATCAAAAACACTACTTTGTATTAATCCCTTTGCTAATGAAGAAGATGTGATGAATTAGATATCGAGAATAGATTTGATAGAATCTCCATACATGGTTCTACGGACATTACAAAAAATCAACAAGACTTAGAGTATACCTTTGCCCTTAAGCGTCGAATAGACACTATTATGGAATTCTTAAAACGGCAAGATTTACTTGAAAAGATTAGTGTTGAGACTGTGGCTAAAGTTGTGGAGAATCCATTTCAAAAATTTGTATTTAGAAATCATAAACAACTATTTTCCGTGCGAGTGCATATTTTAATGCATCAAAACGCTTTTCATCAAAATTGTCTCCAAATTCCATTTTTGCTTCTTCTCGTACGAGTTCTTGGGCTTTTTTATCATGTGTAAAAGTTTGAAATGACATAATAGGTCCTAACCCACTAGTGACTTCCATAAGAGCCAGTGCAGAGACAATATACTTCATAGTTGTTGATTCATCTACATGCCCTAATTTTTCAGCTAAGAGTTGTATAAATAAAGGGTGGGGTTTTACTCCTGTATGCTGCAGCGGAATATTTTGACTTCTTGCAAAGTCAATTAATGCCCATGTGGCACATGTATGACGCATCCAATGAGGTGTTATGCGATCAACGTTTCTTCCTAAAGCAATAGATGCTATACAAAAAGCTTTATATATGTCTGAATAATTAACTTCTCTTCCATTTTCAAGTAACCACATCGCATTTGGAGTATATTTAAATTTCCCTTTTTTACTTTGATTGCTGTGTTTCTTTAGTCGTTTAATATACAATCTTGAGAGATAATCTTTTTGTATCGTTGCAATAGTTCTTATTGGTAAGTCACATTGCAATTTTTTATCCCCTTTTGCAATATAACTCATCTTAATACAACTATCCATGCTAAGTCCTGTATTAAGATATTGAAAATATTTTTTAAAGCTTTCGTGAGTAACAGATAATGCAGCACTAACACGTAAGCCAGTTTCAACCATTAAATAAGCAATCATCTCAAAAACAATATCTTGTTTACGTAATTCTCGACGAAGATGTTCGAATACAGTTCTGCTTACAGCATGATATAATCGTTTTTCTGGAGAGCTTTTGACATATAAATCCCAGACTTCAATTTTTTGATCATCGAAATTTTTTCTTTTTTGTAAATGAGATAATAAGGTATCTTTTCTATAGAAGTGAACCATTTTTGTAGTCAGAACTAAATCGAATGATTCCCCAATAGATGCCATATGCTTATAAAATTTAAACCACACATTCAATTTAAGATTCATTGAATTATTTGATACTTGTTTTTCACGATTGTTGCTATTTGAATTATCTTTATTACCATTTGAATCAAGATGCAGCATCTTATTCCGTATTGCTTTGATATCAGATTCTGTTGCAGTTTTCCATGTCAATCCCATTTGATGTAAATGCTTGAAAAGTTCTCTTAATTTTATTGCCCGTTCGCGATGCGTCGATATTCCTGAGATAGATGAAAACCTTCCACCATATCTTGATTCATATGTAAGAAAACGTGTTGATGGCAGGTCAATATCGTTATCAATCAGAATATGCGTAACATTACGGTTTCTAATTGATGGATGGGGTATTGTTATCAAATCAAATGTCATATAATCTTAGCCATTGGTTTGAGTGTCTGAAGCTCTTCTTTGAGCCTTTTTATAGTTAAATCTTTGTTAGCAATGGTTTCTTTTAAAAGTATTTCATTATCGAGCAGTTCAGTAATACGTATAAGAAGATTATCTATTGTATTTTGGAGTTTTCTAGTATCTTCTTTAATTTTAGAGCTGATAGTATTTCTAATTTTACTGTGTTCATTTTTATATTCACAGATAGCTTGATTTAATTCAATAAAAGGTTGAGTTGTTGGTTGTTTGAGCGAAGCTAAACTTATTTTTGTATGAAAATTAAGAGAATGCGTGGAAGAGTTAGCCAAATTACATATATTCTCAAATGTTATTTTATTAGCATTGGTGACAATAGAATTCTTTTTAAGATCTTCAAATGCTTCCCAGAGGGCTTTTAGCTTGAGATCTGTTTGTTCTTTGGATTGTCTAGCCATTAGAAACTCTTCCTTGATCTTCATCATACTTTTTAATTATTTTAGTATATGGATTTGTCATTTCTTCTAAATTTTCATCTGTAAAATAAGTGTTTTGCATAAGGCGTTCACGTAATTCTTTTGGGTATTGATCTTGTAAAAGCTGAGTTTGTTTTTTCAACTCTTTAATATGTTGTTCTGTAAAAATAGAACTACAACAGATATTTCCTTCGCATCTTGCGGGTTGAGGCGATTCTCCTATAAAACTATCCAAGTTAAATCCTCTTTGACATGCCATTTCATTTGGATTGCTTCTATCATGAATGCATAAGCAGATTGGAGTTTGCAAAATGGCAAGTTCTCCTTCTTGTACAAGTTGAAGTAAGTCTTGATGTAAAAGATCAGCAAAATCTTCAACATAAGAGCCTAGGAAGGAAGTGTTATTCATGATATGTTCTCCCTTATAATTGTAAAGCTTATGTCCTTCTTTAATTTCTTTTGAGATTACAAGCAATAAACGTTTAGCTTCTTGTTCTTCTAAGTCTTTAATTACTTTTTGATAATAAAGATTATAGTGTCCAACATATCGTAAAGTCATCTTAATGGACGTATGCCCAAGAAATATTCTAGCAAGTTCAAGGCCATCTTTATCATTCAAATATACGATGATAAAGGCCATTACATGTCGAAGTTGATGAGGCGTAGGTGGGTTTTTTTCATTAATAAGATTATAGTATGTTTTGAGTATACCTCTTATATAAGATGCATGTGATAGTTCTTTGACTCCCGTATACATGATGGTCGTATTAATCAAAGGCCCAGTTTCTTGTGAATCCTTGATTTGTGCAATCTTAGATAGGATAAGTAAGGCTTCCTTCGCAATTAACGGTATAGGCATTTCAACTTCTTCGCCACCCTCATCAGCTGCAGTTTTTCGTACAATACGTGTAAGATGGGCATGGTCATCATGTCTAAATACAGGAAATCGTTCTAATATCATCAGCTCGCTAGCCCGCATACCAGTCATCAGAGTAACAATTAATATACAAGCGCCTTCTAATTTTTTCATAGCATTCATAGGAGGTAGATGTGTTGTAGTGATTTTTTTACGATTGATTTTAGATTGACATAATTTTTGAAATTTTAATAAATCAGGTTCGCTATATTGATGGGTAGTGTTAGCAAAATGGTATCGTAGTTGTGTTTTTTGTTTTGCTTGCGTGAGAGTTTTTATATATTTATATTGTTCTACAACTAAAAATACATCCTCTGAATAATTTTTTATATATGTCATTGCTTTTTCTAAAACGGGTTTGAGTTGATCTAAAGGATATGGAGTTCTTTTACTCCCAAGAACTTGACGGTGCCTTTCTTCTTCTTGTGCACCAGCGTTAATTTTGTAGCAAACTGATGCATTAGATAATAGGCTCTCATCTAATCTTAAAAAATAAGGTAGCTGCGAATTTGCATCCGTTATCCATTCTTTAATTTTGAAGAGTTTCATAGATAAGTGAGAAAAAGAGAGCCCTTTTTCTATTTTATTGTAAAAATACTTTTCTATATTGGTAGTTGGAATTTCATCAAGCCTTTGTATAGAGGAACCTAAATCATTTTGTATATTTTTAAGTATATGGTGTAGATCGTAACAATAGGCTTTTTTCCCACTGTTTAGAGGGATGTCACCAACATGGCCATGAAATTTAAGCAAAGTAATAACTCGAAATGCTAACTCAAAAATGCCTTCTAGCTTTATAGGCATTTTTGATGGCTTTAAAATACTAGTCGGAAGCATAAGTGGATTATTTGCAAAATAAGTATTAAATGTTCCTGGGAACATTAAATGATTTAGCAGATGATAAACTTCATTTACCGTATGACATTGCTTGAGTTGTAATCTAATATGTTGTGGTATCATGTTCAACCTCATTGAGATTAAGTTTGCGAATACGTTGAAATTTTTTGCTTACAAATGTACTATAATGCCTCATCTCTTGCAGTGCATATTCTTTTTCAAAAGTTGTAAAATTTTCTATAGTATTTAGCGCTGCTTGATAGTCTATTAAATATTCTTTTTCCCAATCTGCTTCACTTAGGAAAATTTCTTTTTCTTCTTCCATGTACTTGATCCATGCAAAAATAACAGGGCCATGAATTTTTGGAATGACACAACTTTGACTGCATTGAGTTAAACATTTTAACCAATCTGAACATATCTCATCACTTTGTAGGGATGGTGCATTGGGAAAAGTTGGATTTTTAGGATTTTGACAATTTGCTAATGGTCCTTGAAATATAAACATTTTTGGGTCATCATCTATTATTATTTTACCACTAAAAATGCCAACAAGCTTGTCTTGAGTTTTTGCGATTTTGTAAAGCTTTCCTTCTTTAAACTCTGCACAGTTTTCATAATGTATTTGAGTATTGATATGCTTATGCCCTTTTTTCAGTTGTCGTTCATATTCAGTTAGCCCATGTAGGTAGTTGGTATAATTCTTATTGACTCTAAGTCTCATATGATCTATTGAATCAAGCTTTTCCCCCATAGAATCTGTAATTAAATATTTTTTGTATAAAGATTGGTTGGATCGTTTGATACTGTCAAAAAATCTTCTTCTCGTCCAAATACTAACACAATTATTTTTAGGTTCCAGAAAATTCAAATATAGAAAAAAATTATTTTGATTAGATCTTTCCCATAAAGGGGTTAACCATTTTAGGTAAAAACTTAAATATTCAAATGTTAATGAGTTATGTTGTATAACTGTTCTGTATCGCGTATTATTACGACTTTTAATGCCATGTATATCAATTGTAAGTCCTGTGTTATCACCTAGTTGATATTCTCCGTTATTATCACTATGTACTTTCCAACTTCGAAGTACCTCAGGATTCACTCCTTTGCGAATGAGCAAATAGAGTATCAAAGGATAAATCTCATGCATAGACGGTAATATCCTAGATGTATAATCAGCTATCTTAAGCCCCAATTTGTAGAAATTACTTGCAATAAAAGAAGCTTCATCAACAAATAGAGTTTTATAACACTCTTTGATGGATCTATCAAATGGCCAATCTGTGATTAATTCTTTATGCCAAAAAGCAAATATTTTTTCACTATTAATCGTAATATTCATTCCATCTTGAGCTATCATCAGAAGTTTTTTATGTTGTTCTTCTTGTTGTCCGTCTTTATATCGAAAAACACTAGGAGATACGCAACGAACCCAACATCGTAAATCGATGTTGTATAGCAACATGGCTATTTTTTTAATGATTAAATTTAATGAGGTCCCTTTATTACCGAGATCTACATTATCAAAATAGGTTTTTGCAAGATTTTCTAAACTAAAAAGATTGATTTTTTGGAATTCTTCCATCCATTGTTGATATTCTTTGGCTCTATTTATAATGTAGTTAAGTTCTTTTCTGGCGCATATATCTAATTGATACAGCGTTGTTGTAGGTAACGCTTTCGTAGGCTTTTTTATACGACGTCCAGCTTTTCGTCTGCTCGTAAAGTGAGGTACCAATTCAGAAACACGATTGAAAAAAGCAGTTAAGTGTGTCTTATTCGCTCGATTAATCTTTAGATCAAGAATAGTATCCCAAACTATTTCTTGATGTTCATTCGTCATATCTTGTAACTTCTCAAGAGAGATACTGTTTTTTTGCATTGCTTTTAAGAAAATACCACAAGCGTATAAACACTCTCGAATTGTCGAAACATTTGAATTTTCTGGAACTATCTGTAATAAGGAATCTATAATAAAATTAGAATATTGCGGAAATAAGTCTAGTACGTTCTGTTTATTAATTTTACTACTAGGTTTTATTGTGCTAGAACCTTTTTTTTGTAGAGCCTTAATAAAATCCACATGATTAGCTAAAGATAGATAGACACGTGCATGCAAATTTGTTGAATCTCCAGTGTGTCTATATATTAAATATGTACCATAGTGTTCTATAGCAAATGAAGAATCTACTGTATCAAAATGTTTTTTATAATTTTGTTCTTTTAACGAAGTGATTGAAGTTTTTGAAATAGAGAGCTTTTTTGCTTTTGGCATTTTGTACTCTTAATTATACTTTTTTGAAGTATATCAGAAATACAGAAAATTGTTATTAATTATACTTTTTTTAAAATTTTAGAAAAGAAGCCCAAGATAACCAGCCCTTGGTCTTTGTACTTTTCATACAAACGCTCAAGCCCTTCGTACTGGCTCGTAAAGCCACATTTACTCGCCACATTCACGATGAGTAAAACCTTGTTTTTAAAGCTACTCATTGAGATGATTTCACCGCTAATCGTTTTCACTTCAAAGTCATAAATACTCATAAAAGCTCCTTGTTTGACACAAACATGAAAAACAGAAAATTATAGCAAAGTTATTGACAAGTAACGCTATATGCACTACAATTGTATCTACAAAATAAAAGGTGCTACGTATGAAACAGGCTATTAATATACGTCTCGAAAAAGAGATGATTGACACATTGGATGAATATGCAGGTGAGCTGGATAAGAGTCGAACCAGTTTGATCGAAAAAGCAATTGAGCTTTACTTTGATACGCTCGATGAGATGGTGGCGGACAAACGCATCGACAATCTCAAAAGTGGCAAGTCAACCGTAATCTCTTTGGGAGAGGTCTTTAAACAAGCAGGAATCAATGTATAAAGTTGCCTTTGAGCAAGATGCTCAAAAAGAGTTTTTGAAGCTTCAACAAAGCATTCAAGCGTTTGTCGCCACAAAGATTTTAGAGCTCCAAGCAGGTAATTTTTTAGGTGATAAGGCTCTAAAGGGAAAACACAAAGGCAAGTTTAGAAAACGAGCTGGAGATTACCGTATTGTTTACCTCAAAGAGGGAGAGTTGCTTGTTATTACGATCATTCGTGTGGCACATCGGAAAGAGGTGTACTAAAATGTTATTATTAATTCTCAATAAAAAAATATTTGATTAAATCCATAGTATTATCTTTAATTTTTGTTTCATTTAACTACATCATAAAAGAAATTTATGAAAATGCAAAAATCATAGCCCAAGAAACACAATTAAGTTTTTCATTGAAAGATGGAAAAACAGGAGAAGTTTTTATTGAAAACACAGGAAAATTTAATTTTGAAATAACCAAGATAACTATAGGTAATTATAAGTCAGAATGCATTTATTTTACAAAACGTAATATAGAAGATGTTAATAATTATTTAAATAAAGAAACAAAAGAAGCAATAAATGTGGACGCTTTTAAAAAAGTCTTGGAGCTTGAAAGCTTAGTTATTTCAAAAGGAGAAAAAATAGTTAGGCAGTTATTCTCAAAACCAACTATAAATGGTTCATTTTGTAGTTATGATATACCAATAACAATAGAATTTAAATCAACTTCATTTTGGGCAAATTTATATTTGAATTTTTTAAAGTTATTAGATTTAATTAATCCCAAACAAGAGATATATATTCGCTTTGATGGATGTGAATTTAATCAAATTGGTAAAAAAATTTATGAAAATAGAAGTGAAAATATAAAGCAAATACAGAACAAATTAATGCAATGTTTTGAGAAATATTCAAATTTTAATGCCAAAAAGATAGCAATTGAAGATCAGTCTGAAAAGTATAAAGAAATACAAAAAAATAGATTAGAGTTAATTTCTAACGATGAATTAATGAAATTATCTGAAAAGCTACTAAAAATGTCGAAAGAAGAGCTGGGTAGTCGAAAGATGAGTTATTGCTATGAATATATGATTGTGTTCCAAGAGATGAAAAATAGAGTGTTGACTCATAAAAATGCTGATGTAGCTTTAAATTTTTGTATGAATTGAAATAATGAAAAAGTTCCTTGTGATATTTTTACAATTTTAAAAATATTCGTTTACTAACTCACAGTTTCTTTAGTCTCTTCCCAAAAACTCAGAAGCCTCAGAAATGATCAAAAATGCTTCAGGGTCGTACTCACGGATGATGTCTTTAAGCAGTTGAATTTTTGAGATCTCAACCGAGAGCAAAATCATCGTCTTTGTCTGCTTTTGATGGTGCAATCCTACACCTGTAAAAATCGTGCCGTGCTCTTCGATGCGCTCTCTGATCTGTTCGGTTAAGGCTTCCACATTATTGGAGACGATTTTCACGACTTTTTTAGAGGGACGACCGGTGAGGATGACATCGATGATCTTAGCCGTGACATACACCCCAATCATGCTGTAAAGCGCTTTTTTAAGGTCTCCATAGACAAAAATATAGGCAAACATGATGGTCACATCGATGCTTAAGAGCACCTCTGAAGCTTTAAATTTACTCTTCATTGCGACGATTTCACCCACCACCGATGTGCTGCCTGTAGAGGAGCGTCCTTTGATGACCAAACCAACCCCCAGCCCGATAAAAATACCCCCAAAAACAGCGGCTAACAAAACGTCATCGGTGAGTGGTTTTAGGTGTAGAAATTCTCGAAAAAGATCGGTAAAAAATGAGGTGGAAAGCATGGCGAGGAGGGTTTTAAAGGTGTACTGCTTTCCAAAATAGATAAAGCCTAAAAGGATGAAGGGAACACTCACTAACATAATGAGCGTTCCAAGCGTGAGTGAGGTCACGATGTAGTGAAGAATCAGCGCGATACCAATGCCACCACCCGTGACCATATTGTTAGGCGATAAAAAGCAGACGACGGCAAACGCCATCGACATCGTGCCTAAAAGTACATAGACGTACTGGAGGAGGGCAAGGGAGCGTGAAGGCTGTTTCATTATTTAAGATACCCCATCAAATTAAAAATAGGCAATTTAGAGCTACTTTCTAATTTTTTCATCCATTTATCCATCGCATCTGGTTTTTCCCAAACGGCTGATTTGACTTGGGCGAGCTCTTCGACCTTGTTTTTAGCATCTTGAATGGAACCCACTTCGTCGATGAGGTGTAGCCCCAGTGCTTTTCGGGCGATAAAAACTTGTGCGTTCGCAAATTCGTTTGGTTTTGCAAGATTAAGCCCACGTGCGGTTGCCACATCGGTGATAAAAAGCGTGTACGCATCATCGATCAGCTCTTTAAGCGCACCTCGCTCTTTGGGTGTCCATTCACGTGTAAACGTTCCCATCTGTTTGTACTCACCCGCGGTAATGATCTGCTCTGAGATACCCAGTTTTTTAGCCAACTCTGCCACGTTAGGCGCTTGGAAAAGCACACCGATGGAGCCTACAAACGCCCCTGGATTGGCAATGATGTGGTTTGCCCAGATGGAAGCGTAGTAACTTCCACTGGTCATACTTCCTGCGGCATACGCCACGACAGGTTTGTGTACGCTCAAACGTTTCACTGCCATAGAAAGCTCGATGGAAGGCGCTAAAGCACCACCAGGAGAGTCTACATGTAAAAGCACTCCTTTGATGTGTTCGTCTTTGTCCGCTTTATCGATGTTCTCTAAAATCTCTTCAATGTTTAAAATCTCACCCTCAATTTTGACAACTGCAAGATTGGGATTGTTCAGCTCTTCTTGGGAACCAAAAATGAGCACCAAAAGCAGTATAAAAAGCATCGCTTTGAAGTGGTTTTGGATGTAGCCCAAAACGGCGCCTATCCAGATAAAAGGTTTTTTAATCAGGTCTAGCATGGTTGTTCTCCGTCAATAAAAGTTAAATGGGTTTGGTGCGTGTGCAAGATGAGCTGTAAAGCCACGTCTTCTTTTTCGCACGCTTGGGGCAAGGTTGCCACGATAAGATCAGCATAACGCTCTTTCTCAAGTACGCCACACGGCAGTTGCAACGCTTTGGCAGCGTTACATGTAACACTTTGTAGAAGCATTTTAGCTAAGCTTGAAAGCTCACATTCAGCATGCATCATTAAGGCAGAGCGCATCTCATCCCAAAGGCTGAGTGAAATATTGGAGCTTAGTCCATCGGTTCCTAACGTGAGATTGATGTTCTGGTGTTGCACCGCTTCAAGATCGAGTTTGCCTACACCTAAAAGTCGGTTGGAAACGGGGCAATGCGTCAAGGTCGCTTTTTGCTCAGCAATAATTTCTAACTCGTTTTGTGTTGCTTGTACCGCGTGGGTGAAAAGTGTCGGATTTTGCGAAAAGAGTTCAAGAAATTCAACGCTAGAACACATCGGTTTGGCGTGAGGGTTAAACGCACTAAAAAACGTTTCAAAATCGCCCTTTCCTTCATCGATCCACGCACGCTCCGCAGCACTTTCCATAAAATGAGTGGAGACCACACACTGCTCTTCACGAGCAATTTGAAGCGCTTTTTTTGCCAAAATCGGGTGCGTTGAGTAAGGCGAATGCACCGAAACCGCAGGGATAAAACGTTTACATGTAAACGCTTTGGAGGCTTCAAGGCGTCCTCTAAAATCCCCATACATCGCGTCTACGGCACTGGGAACGGAGCCCAAGACTTCATTGAAATAAACCACACGTTGGGGTGTTGCAGCGCACGCTTCCAAATCAGCGCCAAAACTACTGATCGCACCCAAGGTGGTGGTTCCGCGTTTAAGCATTTCTTGGAGTTTACATGTAATGAGTTCCGTTGTTGCAAGCGCACTCAGTTCTTCTCTGTGCTTAATGACAGAGCGAAGCCACGGGATAAAATCGCCATAGCGAAGCATGCTTTGATTGGCACTAAATTCGAGGTGAACATGGCTATTGATGAGACCCGGCAAAATAACACTGTTTTTAGGGGTTTCGATTACGGTAACATTGGGGTGTTTGGCTTTAAGCTCCGCACTTTTTCCCACTTCGAGAATCGTTGCATCAAACACGACAGCGCCCTCTTCAATGATCTCAAAATCTTCGTTACATGTAAGTACAAAATCGGCAGTTATTAACGTCACTTTTTTCCTTTGGCTAAACGTTTGAAAGAGTGATTTTCAAACGAAAAATTCGTGTAATTGTATCCTAAACTAACCACTGATATAATAAGAGTAAATTTTAAACAAAAGGTAACTCATGAAAATTGTCGTGATTCAAGGTCCAAATCTTAATATGCTCAGTCACAGAGAGCAAACCATCTACGGTGGCATGAAACTTGAAGAGATTCACTCTCAAATGGAGACGGTCGCCAAACAAAATGGTTTTGAAATCGAATTTTTTCAATCCAATTTAGAGGGCGAAATCGTTGATCGTATCCAAGAGTGTTTAGGCGATGCCGATGGTATCATCATCAACCCAGCAGCGTACACACACAGTTCTATCGCGATTCGTGACGCGATTAGCGCGGTTGCTTTGCCTGCGATTGAAGTGCATATTAGCAACATCTACCGACGTGAAGAGTTTCGTCAAAAAAGTATGACCGCTGCGGTTTGTACCGGTCAAATCAGTGGTTTTGGACCGTTTGGTTACCACCTTGCGATGATTTCGATGATGCAAATGCTAGGCGAGCTTGACGCACTTCGCAAAGCACAAGCCGCACAACAACAAGTCACAAAAGCGTAAGATGAACTACATTCTCCAAGATGAAAATGCGCTTTATTACGAATGCGGGTTTTCATGCGATCATGCGGTTTTTTTAAAACTAGGCAGTGAAGCTTTTTTTATCACCGATGCCCGTTATACAACAGAAGCCTCAGAGATCATCCAAAATGCAACTGTTTTAGAAGGCGATAGACGCGATTTGCTCAAAACAGCGCGTCTGTTGATTCGAAAAAGTGGCATCACAACGCTTGCGTATAACCCCGCCGAATGGAATGTGGAAGCGTACGCAAGACTGAGTGAAAAGCTGAGCATCAACCTTCAAAAAAAACCTAATTTTTCGCAACAAAAACGCATCATCAAAAGTGACGCTGAGCTTGAAATACTCAAAAAGGCGGCACTGTTTGGACGCGATGCGTTTACCCATTTTGGAGAATTTTTAAAACAACATGGTGAAGGGATGGATGAAAAACGTGCCTTCTTTGAAGCCGAAGCGATTTTAAAACGCCATGGCGAATTGGGGCTTAGTTTTGAGCCGATTATCGCCCTTGGAGCGAACGCTGCGAAACCACATGCACTGCCTACATGTAAAACGCTTCAAAAGGGTGAACTCGTGCTTTTAGATGCAGGCGTGAAGTATCAGCGTTACTGTTCTGATCGTACACGAACGAGCTTTTTTGATGAAGGGTTCAACTTTGAAAAAGAGCAGCGCTTCAATGAGGCTTTGAAACAGAAAGTTTATGATACAGTGCTGTGTGCTCAAGAAGCGGCGCTGAAAACGGTCAAAATCGGTGTTAAAGCCAAAGAGATCGACAAAGCAGCGCGCGATGTGATCGACAAAGCAGGATTTGGACAGTATTTTATTCACTCCACGGGGCATGGTGTCGGCCTTGATATTCATGAACTTCCTGTCATTAGTGCGCGTTCAGAAACCATCATCGAAGAGAATATGGTCTTTACCATAGAGCCTGGGATTTATTTGCCAGAGCAATTTGGCGTTAGAATCGAAGATACGATTATTGTGAGAAATAGCGGCGCTGAGGTTATGGGGTGAAGTTAGAACGCATTCGATTTTTTCCTACATGTAAACGAGCCAAACCTCATTTTTCGCACCGAGCCGTCATTGGACTTGGCGGCAATCAAGGCGATGTTAAAAAGCGTTTTGTCAAACTCTACCGTATATTTTTAAACGATTCACGTTTTTATATACAGAAAAGCTCCATGGTGTTTCAAAATCCACCGTTTGGCTATCTCGATCAGCCCGATTTTTACAATGCTATCATCGTATTGCAAACATCTCTACGTGCAAAAGCATTGCTCAAAGTGCTTTTACATGTAGAGCATATTTTTGGGCGTGTCAGACTCTTTAAAAATGGACCAAGAACGCTGGATTTAGATATAATATTTTTCGATAATCAAAAGATCCATCAGCCTAACTTAATCGTCCCCCACCCTAAATGGTCGGAGCGTGCATCGGTTATCGTTCCACTCTTTACGCTAAAAAGTTTTAAAGGATAGAGGTGAAATTTCATACGTTTAGTGGTGAAACACCAGCAGAAGCGCTCAAACAAGCTCAACAAGACTGCGGTGAAAATGCACTTGTGATAAGTACCAAACAGATTCGCAAAAAGACGATTAGCACTTCCGCACTCTATGAAGTGGTCGTTGCCGTCGAAGAAGATCAACCCACTCCAATTCCTAAAAAACCAGAACCACGAGCTGAGAATAAATACAAAAGTGGCGAAGATGTGCTTTTTAGCCTCTCTGAAGCGGCCAAACAGATCTCACAAATTGCGCAAGCCACAGGTGACATGGGTGGCTCAAACGCTTCAAAGCAAGCAGAGAGAACTCAAAACAGCGAAGGTATTGGTGAGATCAAATGCGAAATCAATAAACTGGCCGATAAAATCAAACTCATCCAAGAGATGTTCTGGGAAGAGCGAGCACCGCATCGCAATAATTTAGCGATTCCCTCTGAATTTTCAGAGATTTATAAACTCGCTAAAACCAGCGGCATGGGCGAAGATCATTTAGAAAATATCATGAATCTCACCTTAGAGCATATGCCCGTACGTATGAAAAATAGCTCAGAGACGATCAAACGCTATTTTCAAGTGTTACTTCGCAAACTCATTCCCGTACGCATGGAAGCGGAACTGCCTAAAGGCAATAAGCGTGTGATGATGTTTGTGGGACCTACGGGTGTGGGAAAAACAACCACGATTGCCAAGCTTGCAGCTCGTTACTCGTATATTCAAGAAAAGCGTGCGAAAGTAGGCATTATTACGCTTGATACGTATAGAATTGGCGCAGTTGAACAACTTTTTCAGTATGCGAAGATGATGCGCTTACCCATCGAAGATGTGGTTGATCCGAGTGACTTTAACAATGCGCTTTCTTCTTTAAGTCATTGTGACGTGATTTTGATTGATACGGTAGGAAGTTCACAGTACGATAAAGATAAACTGATTAAGCTCAATAAGTTTCTGCAAAGCTCGCAATTACAAATCGATGTTAATTTAGTACTCTCTGCAGGAAGTAAGCTGGAAGACCTCAAAGAGATCTACAAAAATTTCTCTTTTTTAGACATTGATACGCTTATTTTTACAAAATTTGATGAAACGAAGGTTTTTGGAACGATATTTTCTTTGATTTACGATATTGACAAACCCGTAAGTTATTTTTCCATTGGTCAAGAGGTTCCCGATGATATTGTCCCCGCATCGAGCGACTTTTTGGTTGAATGTATTTTAGATGGCTTTGAGAAAAAAAGAGGTGAACATGGAAACGCAGGCAAATAAGCTCCAAGAACTGGTCGGCGCAGCTTCTGCCAAAGAGCATAGCCATACGAAATATATCGCCATTACCAGTGGTAAAGGCGGTGTGGGTAAAAGTACGGTCAGTGCCAATATGGCAAATATTCTCGCGAATAATGGCTACAAAGTAGGGCTCTTTGATGCTGATATTGGACTCGCAAACCTTGATGTCATTCTTAATGTTCGGATTGATAAAAATATTTTACATGTACTTAAAGGCGAGTGTACCCTTGCAGATGTGATTGTCCCTATTAAAAAGAATTTGTTGCTCATTCCAGGTGAAAGCGGTGATGAGATCTTAAAATACTCTGAGCAGTTTTTGTTTGAACGCTTTTTAGAAGAGACCAAAGTGCTCAACGATCTTGATTTTATGATCATCGATACAGGAGCGGGAATTGGCGGACATATTCAGCTCTTTTTAGAAGCCGCCGATGAGGTCATCGTAGTTACTGTGCCTGATCCTGCAGCGATTACCGATGCGTACGCAACGATTAAGATCACCAGTAAAACGCAATCTAGCATTCATGTTATTTTAAATATGACCAAAAGTGAGAAAGAGGCGCAACTGATTTTTGATAAGATCAATAAAGTCGCTATGGCCAATATTGGCAATGGTTTGAAGCTCAATTTAATTGGCAAATTGCCTGAGGATAAACTCATCTCAAAAAGCATCAAACAGCGCACACTCTTTACCAATGATGCGCCTAATTCTTTAGCATCTTTGGATATGAAACGCATCGTCAACAATTTAGTCTACAAATTGGAACGAAAAGTGCTTAAAAGTGATACGAATAAGAGCTTCGGAAGCTTCTTTAAGCGTATTATTGAGCAATTTTAGATACATTTTGTAAAGGCGTTTATATGGTCAAATCAGAAAATTTCATCTATTTTTTCACCATCTGTGGTTTTTTTATAGGGTTGATGTTTTCGATACTGAATTTTTCAGAGCCAGAAGAGATACTCTTTTACACGTTAGAGATAACGCTGTTTTTCTATCTCATTATCCATGTGGCTGTGATGAATTTCTTTGATTTTGATCGTATGGCGACGTTTATTTTCGATAAAAAAGATCACGAAAATATTGGCGATTATTTTATTCAAGAGCTTGAAAACAGAGAAAAAGTGATGGATAGTCTCTTAGCAAGCATTGATAATATGAACCAGCACTATGATAAGATCATGAAAGGCTCAACGGAGAGTAATGAATCCTACACTACTAAAAAAGCAGCAGCCTAATCCTTACAGTCAAAATATTAAAAAAGAGCAAGATGAACTTGTCTTGCAATACCTTCCTGCCGTGCGTGCTATGGCATATCGCCTTCGCGAAAGACTTCCCGCATCCGTTGATGTCAATGATCTGATTTCCATTGGAACCGAGGAGATGATCAAACTTTCCCGCCGTTACGATAAAGATCAAAATGACTCTTTTTGGGGTTATGGTAAAAAACGAGTCTACGGTTCAATGCTCGATTTTTTACGCTCTTTAGATACGATGAGCCGAGCCAATAGACGCCTCATCAAAATGGTCGATCATGAAATCACCGCCTATTTGGGCGAGCATGGAAATGAGCCAGATGATGCTTACTTAGCGCAACTTTTAAATGAAGATATTGAAAAAATAGCAGAAGCAAGAAATAGTGCTATGATAGTCTCTATCATGTCACTTAATGAGCAGATCACCATCCTCTCAGGTGAAGATACGGCACAAAGAGTGGAAAAAGATGAGCTGATGGAGATGGTGCAAAGCATCCTTACAACCTTTAATGAGAGAGAACAGATGATCATTCAACTCTACTATTTTGAAGAGCTCAACCTTAAAGAGATCAGTGAAATTTTGGATATTAGTGAATCACGGATTTCTCAAATTCATAAAAAACTTTTGGTAAAGATCAAAGAACAGTTGGGAATCAATCATGGCTGATATATTAAGTCAAGAAGAGATCGATGCGCTCTTAGAAGTTGTCGAAGAAGAGGGCGATACACTCTCCTCAGAAGTGGAAGCCTCCGATACCAGACAAGTTATTCTTTACGACTTTAAACGACCCAATCGTGTCTCCAAAGAGCAGTTGCGTGCGGTTAAAGGTATTCACGACAAGATGGCGAGAAACCTCGCTTCGCAGATCTCTTCCATTATGCGAAGTATCGTTGAGATTCAGCTACATTCTGTCGATCAGATGACCTATGGTGAGTTCTTGATGTCACTTCCAAGCCCAACGAGCTTTAACGTCTTTTCGATTAAGCCACTGGATGGTAACTGCATTATTGAGATCAACCCTTCCATCGCTTTTCCAATGATCGACAGACTCTTAGGTGGACTGGGAGAGTCGTATGAATCAACGCGTGAGTTAACCGACATTGAGCTCAATCTCCTGGACGCCATTTTGCGTATTATCATGCAACGTCTTAAAGAGGGTTGGGCGCCGATTACGGACATGTACCCAACGGTTGAGACCAAAGAGTCTAGCCCGAATGTTGTTCAAATCGTTTCACAAAATGAGATTGTGATTATGGTGGTGATGGAGATTATCATTGGAAATTCAAGTGGTATGATTAATCTTTGTTATCCTGTTATCTACTTAGAACCCATTCTTTCACGCCTTGCAAACCGCGATATTATGCTCGGTGAAACGAGTGCAAAAAAGAGTCGTAACAAAGAGCTCAACACACTCATTTCGCGTGCGGAAGTGTTTATTGAATCCATCATTGGGCAATCTGAACTCAGTGTAGGAGAGCTTTTGGAGCTTAAAAAAGGGGACATCATCAGGCTGGATCGTGCGGCAGATGATAAAGCCATTGTGATGATTGATAAAAAAGAGCTCTTTTTAGCGGAGATTGGCTTGCATCGTTTCCGTAAATCGATTAAAATAGAGAGTTTGGTTCGAACCGATAAAGATGAAGTAAAAAGCGCGCTCGAAGAGCTAGAACATATTCGTAAATCAAAAATTTCATCATTTGATACATTGCAGGGGTAAGGTGTGAACAATACATTTGTACAATTATTACAACAAGAGGTTATCTCTACCATTGAGGGGTTAACAGGTATCGCACCTACGGTTGAACTGAACTCTGAAGAGAGTGGTGAGAGTAAACTCAAACTCAGTCCTCCCCTTGCAAAGCTTGATGTCACAGTTGGTGGAGAACTTCGCGGTCGAATGTGTGTTACGATTGCAACGTCGATTGCAACAGCCATTGGCGATATGATGCTGGGTGGCGAAGGTGATGAAAAAGAGGAGATGGACGCCGAAGATCTTGATGCGACCAAAGAGATTATCTCCAATATTTTAAGCTCTTTTTCGCGCTCCCTTGGCAGTCAGAAAAATATGCCTAAATTGGACTTTGATATTGATAGCATTGAGTACATTGATGCTAACAGTCAGATCGATTTTAAAGGGTACGAGAAGCTTTTTATTTACAATTTAGCCGTTCATAATTCTCACGATACGATTGCTTTTGCCATTACGCATGAGCTTATACCGCTTATCGGTGAGGAGATCGCACCCTCTTTTGCAAGTGATGAAAGAGAAGAATATACCTATGAAGAGCCTAAAAAAGTTATTATGGGGATTAGTCCTGAAGAGCTTAGTAATATCGAACTGATTAAAGATGTCAGACTGCCTATTCGTGTGCGTATAGGATCAAAAAAGATGCTTTTAAAAGATGTTTTGAGTATGGATATAGGCTCTGTCATCGAGCTGGATCAGTTGGCGAATGATCCTTTGGAAATTTTAGTAGGCGATAAAGTGATTGCAATGGGTGAAGTGGTCATCGTCGATGGTAACTTTGGTGTTCAAATAGGCGAGATTGGAACGAAACGCGAACGCTTAGAGAAGTTACGATAGAAAAGACCATGGAAGAACAACAGCACATTAAAGATACCGAACACTCGAATGAATGGAGTGTTCTTCGCATTATGTCCGATTTTGTTAAAGGGTTTGATGAACTTCAAGACCTAGGCCCATCCGTAACATTTTTCGGTAGTGCGCGTTTTCATGCCAATCACCGCTATTACCAAGATGCCCATGATCTAGCCTATACACTGGGAAAAAAAGGGTATTCTATCATTACGGGTGGTTCCAAAGGCATTATGGAAGCGGCGAATAAAGGGGGCTTTGACGCCAAAAGTTGCCAATCCATTGGTCTGAATATCAACCTTCCCCATGAACAAGCGGGCAATCAATACACAACCAAGCACCTCACCTTTGACTACTTTTTTGTCCGCAAAGTGATGCTGATTAAATACTCGCTTGCCTATGTCATCTTCCCTGGAGGATTTGGCACGCTTGATGAACTTTTTGAAGCACTCACCCTCACCCAAACGGGTAAAATCACTAAAATTAGCATCTTTTTGTATGGGAAAAGTTATTGGGCAAAGCTCTATGATTTTATTGCAACTACGCTTGTGGAACATCATACGATTCGCCCTGAAGATGTTGAACTGATTACATTAACCGATGATATGGATGAGATCGTTGCAAAGATCGATGAACGCTTGGTGATTTACACCAACGAGCTTAAAAACGAGGGCTTAGATCAAAGCCGTCATTACCAAAAAAATGTAGAATTTCTATCCAATCAAGAGTAAAAATGCGCTCACGAATCTCCTTACACACTCACATTAAAAAGCACTTACCCTTTTTAGGTGCGGTGATGCTATTAGGCTTTGTGCTTTATGAAATCAGCTTTTATATTTTTAAAACCTATCGGGCTTTTTTTAATTCAGATGCGGCGATTGCCAATATTTTAGCGGAAGAGATGGTTGTTGCAGGAAGTTTTTTCCCAAGCCATTGGTGGTATGTCAATAACGATTTGTGGATTTTTTACAAACAGATTTTAGTGATTCCTTGGGTATTAGCAGGTAAAAATGGCTATTTTGCCCATGCCTTTACGGTGTTTGAAGTCAGTATTTTTATGATCGTCTTCATCTACCTCTTTTTACGCTCCCTTATGCTCTCACGCACCTCTTCGATTATGGGAAGTGTGGTTGTCTGTATTGGGTATTCGCCAATGTATCTGCGAGAGCTTTACGGGGAAGCGGCGTACACGTGGTATTTTCTTTTTATGATTGCGTTTATGTTTATCTTTCGAAAACTCAGTCCTCATGTGATTAGTAAAAGTACGCAAATTAAAGCGTTTATTGTCTTTATGATTTTGCTGTACCTGCTTGTTCTTGCCAATCCTGTACGCTTTTTTGTCTACTATGTTGCACCTTTTTTTGGAGCATTGGCTCTGAGTATTTACTTTGCACGCGATAGTCTCAAAACATTTGAACATGCGATGTATCGCCTTTTATCCATTAAACGAATCATTATTTTTGCGTTCGCCTGTATTGTGATGGTGCTTGCCGCCATGGCACATTTTAATCTTTTAGAGAGTTTGCATCTAGCAGGAGGTGCGAACAATGCAGGCCTGGTTTCGCTTGAAATCTTACCCGTACACGCAGCACACGCTCTTTTAGGACTGCTTAATTTTATTGGTGCTGAGTGGACAGAGGGTGTGCGAGCCTCGTCGCTAGAAGGGGTAATATCGCTTTTAAAATTTGCACTTTATCCGTTTGTTTTGATCATTCCAGCCTTACATGTAAAGCGATCTTTTTATCAAATGAGTGCAACGGAGCGCTTTTTTGTGCTCTTCTCGTATGTGGGATTTGCGATTATTTATATCTTATATTCGACAACGGCACTTCATGAACATGCGTGGGCAGCACGCAATAACATTCGCTACATTTCGCCATTCTTGATGATGATCTTAGTCTGTAATGTCATCATGTGGCGCTTTTTTTCACTCTTTATCAAATTGATCTTATCGCTTAGTTTGACGATCGCATTAGGACTTTCGTGGAATTATGTCTCCCCCAAAGAGTGGAGAGGCATTCTCGATGAGCGCATCGCTTTGGTGGAAGAGCTTAAGACGCGCAACCTTCACTTTGGCTATGCCGAGTATTGGGATTCACATATTTACACGGTTTTTAGCGATGGAGAGGTCGATATTCGCCCGATTGAATTTAGCGAAACCGAGGGCATGAAACTGGTCAAATGGCTCTCGAGTGACCGCTGGTACCAAAGAGATTCAACTGATGGGAAAGTCTTTTTTATGGTGGTTCCTGAAGATATTGATGATATGTATCGCGCGATGAAAGATTTCAATATGCCCGATCCCATTGATCAGTTTAATTATGATAAATATACGTTTTTTGTTTTTGAAAAGAATCCGCTGTACGTGAAGAGAGCTAAAGCAGAAGCTAGGAAGAAAAAGCGTATAATGACGGCTCCCTAATTTACATGTAAAGGTGTCGCGTGGAGTCTGTCAAGATTAGTGTTATCTCTCCTATTTATGGCTGTAAAGAGTGTCTGTTTGAACTTTATGATCGTTTAGTAAAGACACTGAGCCAAATTACTGAAAACTTCGAGATCATTTTGGTCAATGACGCCTGTCCGCAAGCTTCGTGGGAGCGCATTGCGATGTTATGCGCTAAAGATCCTCGTGTCAAAGGCATTAATCTCTCCCGAAATTTTGGGCAACATTACGCCATTACGGCGGGGCTTGATCATGCAAAAGGTGAGTGGGTTGTGGTGATGGATTGCGATTTGCAAGACAGACCTGAAGAGATCATTAAGCTGTACAACAAAGCACTGGATGGTTACGATATTGTTTTTGGAAGACGCGCACAAAGGCAAGATAGTTTTATCAAACGTTTTGGCTCGATGGCATTTAACCGCGTTTTAGAGTATTTTACCGAAACGAAGCACGATAACAGCATCGCCAATTTTGGCATTTATGCCCACAAAGTGGTTGAAACGATTAACCGTTACCGTGAACACAGCCGCGATTTTTTACTTTTTGCTCAAATGGTCGGATTTAAAAAAGTTGAAATTGACATCGAACATGCTCCAAGGGCGCATGGCGAGTCCTCCTATAATTTCTCAAAACTGTTTCGTTTAGCGATTGATTCGATTATTTCCCACTCCAATAAGCCGCTCAGGCTTTCGATTCAACTGGGTTTTTTTATCGCCTTAGCGAGCCTTGTGTATGCGAGCTGGCTGGTCATTCGCTACTTCTTCTACCACACACCCGCTGAGGGTTGGACGAGTTTGATGGTGTCGATGTTTTTTATGTTTGGACTTTTGTTTGCCATCATTGGCATTACAGGGTTGTACATCGGCAAGATTTTTGATGAGGTCAAACGACGACCGCTTTATCTGATTCAAGAGACACTTAATTTATGAAAAAAATAGCAATTCTACAATCCAATTATATCCCGTGGAAGGGATATTTTGACATTATTGGCAGCGTGGACGAGTTTGTTTTGTACGATGATATGCAGTACACCAAAAATGACTGGCGCAATCGCAACAAGATTAAGACGCAAAATGGACTTCAATGGCTTAGTATTCCTGTGCGTCAAGAGAGTTTGCACCAAAAGATCAATGAGACAAAGATCACCGATCCCAAATGGAACGTGAACCATTGGCGAAGCATCGCGCAAAGTTATGCCAAGGCGCCTCATTTCAAGGCGTATAAAGAGCAGTTTGAAGCGCTGTACATGAGTGCAACGATGGAGAGCATTAGCGAGATTAATCGCCATTTTATTGATGCGATCTGTGCGATGCTAGAGATTAAAACGATCATTCGTGATTCCAGAGAATTTGTGTTAGCTGATGGTAAAAGTGAGCGACTTTTAGCGCTCAATCAAGATTTGGATGCCACGACGTATCTCAGTGGGCCTGCGGCGAAAGATTATTTGGATGAATCCATTTTTACAGCAGCTGGCATTAACGTTGAGTGGATGGATTACAGTGGGTATGCTGAATACCATCAACTGTTTCCACCGTTTGAGCATGGTGTGAGTGTGATTGATCTCATCTTCAACGAAGGCGAAAACGCCAAAAATTTTCTTAAAAGTAGTCAATAAAAGCACCAAAGGTGCGCGGGCTTTCCGCCGAGGAAAACTCAGCGTTAGCGTAGTTTTTAGAGCTTGGCTCTAAAAGCGTTTCAAGAGTTGCAACAACTCTATAAAACTTATTTAAGAGTAAACAATGATTCATTTTAATAAACCTCCTCGAACAGGAAACGAAGATAAGTATGTGTTAGAGGCGATGAATAGCCTTAAAATTTCGGGCGATGGTGCCTTTGGTAAACGCTCCCAAGAGTGGTTTGAAAAACGCTATGGTTGTCCTAAAACCTTGCTCACACCTTCGTGCACGCACGCACTTGAAATGGCAGCACTTCTGTTGGACATCAAAGAGGGCGATGAAGTCATCATGCCTAGTTACACGTTTGTGAGTACTGCCGATGCTTTTGCACTGCGTGGGGCAAAAATCGTCTTTGTTGATGTGCGAGCTGAGACCATGAATATGGATGAACGTTTGATTGAAGCGGCAATTACGCCTAAAACGAGAGCCATTGTGCCTGTGCATTACGCAGGTGTGGGATGCGATATGGATGTGATTATGGACATCGCGAACCGCCATAATCTTTTTGTCGTCGAAGATGCGGCGCAAGGTTTCGAAGCAACCTACAAAGGTAAACCGCTGGGAACCATAGGACATTTGGGTGCGTTTAGTTTTCATGAAACCAAAAATGTGACCAGTGGCGGAGAGGGTGGACTGTTACTCATTAACGATGAGCGATTTACGCAAAGAGCGGAAATTATCCGCGAAAAAGGAACGAACCGTAGCCAGTTTTTTAGAGGCATGGTCGATAAATACGGTTGGATGGACATCGGAAGCAGTTACCTGCCAAGTGAGCTTCAAGCCGCGTACCTTTGGGGCAATTTGGAAGAGGTGGATGCGATTCAAAATCACCGTTTGAATGCGTGGAAAATGTACTATACAAAACTTGAAGGTTTGGCTAAAAAAGGGTTGATTGAACTTCCATATATTCCTGAAGGATGTGTGCATAACGCACATATGTTCTATTTTAAAGTGAAAGATTTGGAGACGAGAACGGCTTTGTTGGAGCAGTTTAAAGCGCAAAATATCGGTGCAGTGTTTCACTACATTCCCCTTCACAGCGCTCCTGCAGGGCTTAAATACGGTCGTATGTTTGGTGAAGATGTTTACACGACCAAAGAGAGCGAACGCTTGGTTCGTTTGCCACTGTATTATGGCATTACCCATGAAGAGATTGACGCGGTTTGTGATATTTTGATGAAATGGAGTGCATGTTAATGGCGCATTTATACATTTTTGGAACGATTTTTTTTACGGTTTATGGACAGCTTGTCATTAAGTGGCGCATCCTTTTTCATGGGCATTTACCCGATGCGTCGGCTGAAAAAATCATTTTTCTTCTGAAGCTCTTTTTAGACCCGTTTATTTTAAGTGGCTTTATCTCCGCGTTTGTCGCTTCTCTTTGTTGGATGGCGGCGATGACCAAGTTTGAGCTGAGCTACGCGTATCCGTTTATGGGAATGACGTTTGTGGTGGTGTTCGTCTCTTCGGTCTTTTTATTCAGTGAGAGTGTGACGCTTTATAAAATTCTGGGTCTTGCGTTGATTGTGTTGGGTATTGTCATTTCAAGTCGAGGATAAGCGAAGGTGAGGCGAACAATCGCCTCTTTACATGTAAGGCTATTTTCTGCCTCTGTTTTGCCTGTTTTCCTGCATATGTTTTAATTGACCTGTTTGAAACTCTTCTTTGGTCACTTTACCGTTTTTGTCGGCATCAAAATAGGTAAAATCAGGTGAATTAGCAGCGTTTCGCATTGGCATTCCCGCTTTTGCATTCGCACTCATGCGTTCTACTTTAACAGTATCAAACTCCTCTTGGGTCAACATCCCATCTTTGTTGGTATCGTACGCCTCAAATCCGATGGGACCGCGCGTTGTGTCCACAGCATTTAAACTCAAACCGACCAGACTAACCAGTGCTAAGCACATGAAAGATTTTTTCATTTTGACTCCTTTTGGGTAGATGTTTTCAGTAATTCTAAGAGTTCAATGGGCTTTACATGTAAAGCATCAGCGATCTCTTTGAGTGTTGAATTCTCAGTAGCATTAAAGCCTTTTTCTCGGATAAGTTCTAGGGCTTTTTCCAGTGCAAAAGTGTGTTGTATGCTTGCATTTTTGAGCGTTACTTTACCATATCCTCCACCTTCGCTTAGCGTGGGCATTTGGGGTTTAGCATTGATCATATCGAAAATTTGTGCGGGTGATTTGCCATTTTCTTGAGCAATCTGCGCAATCGTTTTGGTCAGATTGACACCCTTGAGTTTAGAGGCGTTTAATTGCGAAACGATGACAGAGACATTGCGTCCCGTTTTTTGGGCAAACTCTTCGAGGGTTGAAAGCTCGGCATGACCGTAGGGCGCTTGGTCGACTTTTGCTTCCCACGAAGCTTTTACCTCCTCTTGAAAGTCCAAAAATTGTTCAAAAGGTGCCCAATAATAGAGTGTTCCTACGATAAAAAGCAAGTTCAAACCAAGGGCTAATAAAAACTCTTTGGTGAAAAGAGAAAAGGATTTGGCTCTGTTTTTGAGGTAATTTAAAAGTGATCCCCAATTGAGGTAGATATGAAAAAACATACCCAGTAAAAAAAGTACCATAAAAGTTACATGTAAATGGGTGTACTGCGTTTTATCAAGCCCTAAAAGCTCCCAGTTTGTCCAGTTGGCGACCCTGCCTTTGGGCGATAAAAAAAGAATAATGCCCGTGTAGCTCATGATGAGAAATGAAAAACTGATAGACAAAGAGATAAAACGACGCAGCGAAGTCATAGGAGTTCCTTAATTTGCTTATAATGTGAATAAATACTTCTGTTATTATGGCACTTTAATGTTAAAAGAGTGTTAACGCTATCTTAAGTCCCTATTGGGTAAAATAGAGCACTTTTTGATGTAAAGGATATTTCATATGAGAGGCTATAAAGTCTTTGCAGGAACGGCAAATCCAGAGTTTGCAAAACGAGTGGCAAAACATCTCTCTCTGCCTCTTTCAGCAGCGGAGATTAAACGATTTAGCGATGGCGAAATCAGTGTTCAAGTCAGTGAAAGTGTACGTGGAAAAGATGTTTTTATCATTCAATCCACCTGTGCACCAGCGAATATTAATTTAATGGAATTGCTTATTTTAACCGATGCGTTGCGAAGAAGCTCCGCCAACAGCATTACCGCCGTTGTGCCTTACTTTGGATACGCGAGACAAGATCGGAAAGCAGCCCCTAGGGTTCCGATCACAGCCAAATTAGTCGCGAATATGATGCAAACCGCAGGCATTGATCGTGTTGTAACGATCGACCTTCATGCCGGTCAAATTCAAGGCTTCTTTGATATCCCCGTCGATAACCTCTATGGCTCAATCGTCTTTAATGACTACGTGAAAGCTAAAAACCTCAAAAACCCTATTATCGCAAGTCCTGACATCGGTGGCGTTGCCCGTGCAAGAAGTTTTGCAAAACTCTTAGGTGTGGATATGGTCATCGTCGATAAACGTCGTGAAAAAGCCAATGAGTCTGAGGTGATGAACATCATCGGTGACGTCACGGGCAAAGATGTGATCTTGGTGGACGATATGATTGATACCGCAGGAACCATCGTCAAAGCGGCTGAAGTCTTGAAGAAAAAAGGGGCTACGAGTGTGATGGCATGTTGTACACACGCGGTTTTAAGCGGACCTGCGTATGAGCGTATCACCAAAGGTGAGCTCGATGAGTTGATCGTCACGGACACCATTCCTCTCAAAGAAGCCAATGATAAAATCAAAGTCCTTAGCGTTGCTCCTGTTTTTGCAGAAGTCATTCGTCGTGTTTATCACAATGAAAGTGTCAATGGATTGTTTGTTTAATGCAGAAACATATTCGTAACTTCTCAATTATCGCTCATATCGACCACGGTAAAAGTACGTTAGCTGATCGTCTGATTCAAGAGTGTGGCGCGGTAAGTGCACGCGAAATGACCGCGCAGATGATGGACACCATGGACATCGAAAAAGAGCGCGGCATTACCATTAAAGCGCAAAGTGTTCGTCTGACCTATGTCAAAGATGGACAACCCTATATTCTCAATCTTATCGACACTCCCGGTCACGTTGACTTCTCGTATGAAGTAAGCCGTTCCTTAGCTTCCAGTGACGGCGCGCTTTTGGTCGTCGATGCTTCTCAGGGTGTTGAAGCTCAAACGATTGCCAATGTGTACATTGCCTTGGAAAATAACTTAGAAATTATTCCTGTTCTTAACAAAATCGACCTTCCTGCCGCTGATCCTGAACGCGTAAAAGATGAGATCGAGCATACCATCGGGCTTGATTGTTCTGAAGCTTTGAGCGTGAGTGCTAAAAGTGGTATTGGTATTCGAGAACTGCTTGATACGCTAGTCGATAAAATTCCAGCTCCAATAGGCGATGAAAATGCTCCTACCAAAGCGCTCATTTACGATAGTTGGTTTGATAACTATCTTGGCGCACTTGCACTTGTTCGAGTCTATGATGGCTCAATCAAAAAAGGGCAAGAAGTGTACGTGATGGGAACAGGTAAAAAACACGAAGTGTTAAACCTTATGTATCCACATCCACTTGTCCTTGAAAAAACGCCGATGATTAAAACGGGTGAAGTGGGCATTGTCGTACTGGGTCTTAAAAACGTAGGCGATGTTAAAGTAGGCGATACGATTACGGATTTTCGTAACAAAACGAAAGAGCCGATCGCTGGCTTTAAAGAGGTCAAACAGTTTGTATTTGCAGGACTTTACCCGATTGAAACCGATAAATTTGAAGAACTCAGAGACGCCCTTGATAAGTTAAAACTCAATGACTCAAGCATTTCGTACGAGCCTGAAACTTCCGCCGCACTTGGCTTTGGCTTTAGGGTTGGATTCCTTGGGTTACTTCACATGGAAGTCATTAAAGAGCGTTTGGAGCGAGAGTTTGACCTTGATCTCATCGCAACAGCGCCAACGGTAACCTACAAAGTTAAAACGACCAAAGGTGTTGTTTTAGACATTCAAAACCCAAGTCAACTTCCTCCTGTGAATGAATTTGAAGAGATTCAAGAACCGTATGTCAAAGCAACCGTTTTAACGCCGACTGAATTTTTGGGCAATATCATCATTCTCATGAATAACAAACGGGGTATGCAAAAAAAGATGGACTATCTCAGTCCTGAGCGTGTACTTTTAGAGTATGAGATTCCACTCAATGAAATCGTGATGGACTTTTACGACAAACTCAAATCGGTCAGCAAAGGGTACGCAAGCTTTGATTACGAGCCTATCGGGTACCAAGTCGGTGATTTGGTGAAGCTTGATCTTTTAGTTGCAGGTGAACCTGTGGATGCGCTTTCTATCATTGTTCCAAGGGTGAGTGCGCAAACCAGAGGACGTGATTTTGTTAAAGCGATGAAAGAGATTGTTCCTCGCCAACTTTTTGAAGTGGCGATTCAAGCAAGCATTGGCACCAAAGTTATCGCACGCGAAACGGTAAAATCGATGGGTAAAAACGTCACTGCTAAATGTTATGGTGGCGATATTACAAGAAAACGAAAACTGCTTGATAAACAAAAAGAGGGCAAGAAACGTATGAAATCCATCGGTAAAGTTCAATTACCGCAAGAGGCGTTTCTCACCATTCTCAAAATCGACTAAAAATGCGTTGCCATCTCTGCCTTGGGCTTAGCTGGCAACCGCTTTGTAAGAATTGCCTACAGAGCATTTTAGCTCCAACTCCTGCTTTTAGAATTTTGGAGAGCGGGCTTAAAGTTTACTCTTTTTACAGCTACAGTGACATAACCCCACTGCTTCATACCAAACACACCTACATCGGCGCTAAAATATTCGCACAACTAGGCTCTCATACTTTCTTAGAATTTTTAAAAACGTTTGAGTTGCCAAAAGGCATTTGCGCCATTCCTATCGACGATCATGTGAGACACGGCTATTCGCACAGTGCGATTTTAGCCAAAGCGACCAAGCCTTTTTTAACGCCAATGTACGGAAGTTTAAGAGCACAAAATCATGAGAGTTATTCTGGTAAAAGCAGAGCCTTTAGACAAGCCAATAAACGGGATTTTATCGTTACATGTAAAGATGAAATCGATGCTATTTTGATCGATGACATCGTCACCACGGGAAGTACTTTGGAAGAGGCGCATGAGACACTTAAAAAGCATGGTGTTAATGTTTTGTTTGCCCTAGTGTTGGCAGATGCAAAAGAGGGTTAGCGGGAGAAAGCTAACAATTAGCCTTCAGACAAGCTTATTTATATAGTAGCACAGGAACGCGTATCAAGTGTCGATGGGCAATTCTTTTCTACATGTAACTTTATCATCAGCAAAAAAAGTTGATACATATCTTTGTCATTTGCCTTCGCAATTGTCTTTAATGTATCTTCAACATGTTCAATTTTCACATGATGTTCCAAAAGCTTTTGTTGCAAAAATGTGACGTCACAATGAAATAAGACACAGAGTTCTTGAAACGATTGATTTTTAGTGTTGCGAATGAGAAAATCTATGTTCTCTTCATGACGGATATGCGTGTTCAAAAAAATGGCAACACACTCTTGTAAAAGTTTTCGAATCGTACAGCGTCGAAGCCACGCATGGACACCTAAAAGCACAATAATAATCAGTGCTGAAAGTTTGTGTAAGAACAGATTGGAAGGGGTAGGATGGTTCAGCACAAAAGCGATACCTGTTATATAAAGAACACCAAACATCACCAAAATTGCCACAATAATCACGACTTTTAAAACAGATTCATTCATGCACATTCTTTCAAAAAGGGGTCAGGGCTAAACTTTTAACTTTTTAACATTCTGTGGTACAATTTTAGCAAAAAAAGAGGGTAAGTATGCCACGAAGATTGCGCATCGAAAATGTGGGCTATCATCACGTTTACAACCGAGGTGTTGCCAAGGGGAAGGTTTTTGAAGACGAAAAAGATAAGGCGAAGTTTATTGAGCTGATGGCAAGCGCTGCTAGGGAGTACAAGTTCAACATTCATGCGTTTTGTTTGATGGACAACCACTATCACATTTTAGTGCAAAACACGCGCGAAAATCTCTCTTCAGGCATGCGCCAACTGAACGCTCAGTATGCGAGTTATTTCAATAAACGCCATTCTCGTGTAGGGCATTTGTGGCAAGATCGCTTCAAATCATGGTACGTCTTGGATGAAAAGCACCTCTTTACCCTCTTTAAATACATCGAAAACAACCCCGTAAAAGCGGGGATGAGCCAAAAAATCGGCGAATATATGTATTGTGCAACGTACAGTATTTTAAAAGATGCCGTGCCTTCTTTTTTGCAAAACTCGTTTGTGTTGCGCGATTACAATACTAAGGAGTTATTGGATCTTTTAAGTATTTCTCTAAGCGTGGCAGAACGTTCAAATATAGACGCGTTTCATCAAACAAAATACAAACACGAAGAGGGGCAAATTGTGCCTTTGCACCAAGAAATGCTTGAAAATTATTTTTTACATGTAAAGAGTAAACAAGAGCGAAATGAAGCGATCAAAAAAGCCTATGAAGATGGATACAGCAAGAGTGAGGTTGCACGAAATTGCTCTCTAAGCGTTGCAGGAGTCAGTAAAATCCTCAAAAGTTAAAAGTTTAGCCCTGACCCCTATGGAAATAAAAGGTAAAGTAAAGTACAATGGAACAATTTTACATGTAAGGTTAATGAATGGACAATATTTTTGATTCGAACCAAGACATCAAGACGATCAGTATTGAAGAGTCGATAAAGACCAGTTATCTTGATTATTCGATGAGTGTTATCATCGGGCGTGCGCTTCCTGACGCGCGTGATGGACTTAAACCCGTACACCGAAGAATTTTATACGCGATGAACGATCTTGCGATCTCTTCACGAAGCCCGTATAAAAAATCGGCGCGTATCGTCGGTGATGTTATCGGTAAATACCACCCACATGGCGACACAGCAGTGTATGATGCACTTGTTCGTATGGCTCAGCCGTTTTCAATGCGTATTCCGATAGTTGATGGGCAAGGAAACTTTGGTTCAATAGACGGTGATAGTGCTGCTGCGATGCGTTACACGGAAGCTCGTATGACACCACTTGCTGAAGAACTTCTTCGTGATCTCGATAAAGATACCGTTGATTTTGTACCCAACTACGATGATAGTATGAGTGAACCAGATGTTCTTCCAAGTCGTGTTCCAAACTTGTTGCTTAACGGTTCAAGTGGTATCGCAGTTGGTATGGCAACGAACATTCCTCCACACTGTTTGGATGAACTTTTAGATGCACTCCTTCTTTTGATTGAAAACCCAGAAGCCACACTTGATGAGATCATGGAATTTATTAAAGGCCCTGATTTTCCAACCAGCGGTATCATCTTTGGTAAAAAAGGCATTCTTGAGGCGTACCGAACGGGACGTGGTCGTGTAAGAATACGTTCTAAGGTGCATATTGAGAAAAAAGGCAATAAAGATATTATTGTTATTGATGAGCTTCCGTATCAAGTTAATAAAGTTCGTTTGATCGAGCAAATTGTAGCACTCGTCAAAGAAAAGATGCTTGAAGGTATCAGCGAAATCAGAGATGAGAGTGATCGAGATGGTATTCGTTTGGTCATTGAGCTTAAACGTGAAGCGATGAGTGAGATTGTGCTGAACAATCTTTATAAATCAACCAATCTTGAAGTCACATTTGGTGTTATCTTACTTGCAATTTATAACAAAGAACCAAAAGTCTTTACGCTTATCGAGCTTTTAAAACTTTTCTTACGTCACCGCAAAACGGTTATTATTCGCCGTACGATTTTTGAACTTGAAAAAGCCAAAGCCAAAGCGCACATCTTAGAGGGTCTTAAAATTGCGCTTGATAACATTGATGAGATTATCAAGCTAATTAAAGGCAGTGCGGATACCAAAAGTGCGAAAGACGGCTTGATCGAACGCTTTAACCTCAGTGAAGTTCAAGCAGGTGCCATTCTTGATATGAGACTCCAACGTCTTACAGGTTTAGAGAGAGATAAGATCGAAAACGAACTCTTAGAGCTTCTTCAAGAGATTGCGCGTTTGAGTGATATCCTACGTAGCGAAGCGCTTTTAAATGCGCTGATTAAAGAAGAGTTAGTCGAAATTAAAGATAAATTTAAATCAAAACGTATCACGGAAATTGTGGATGATTACGATGACATTGACGTGGAAGATTTGATCGCCAATGAATCCATGGTGGTTACAATTACACACCGTGGTTACATCAAACGTGTTCCACTCAAACAGTATGAAAAACAAAAACGTGGTGGCAAAGGCAAAATCGCCGTAACAACGTACGATGATGACTTTATCGAAAGCTTCTTTGTCTCTGATACCCATGATACACTCATGTTTGTGACGGATCGCGGTCAACTCTACTGGCTCAAAGTTTACCGAATTCCAGAAGGAAGCCGAACCGCAAAAGGTAAAGCAGTCGTGAACCTCATTCAGCTACAAGCGGATGAAAAAATTATGGCAATCATTCCAACAACCGACTTTGATGAGACCAAATCATTGGCATTCTTTACCAAAAATGGTGTGATCAAACGTACGAACCTCAGTGAGTTTAAAAATATCCGCTCCGTGGGTGTTAGAGCCATTACGCTTGATGATGACGATGAATTAGTTACTGCAAAAGTGGTCACCCATGACACAAAATACCTTTTCATCGTAACGAAAAAAGGTATGTGTATTAGATTTGAAGTAGGTGACGCAAGAGAGATCGGCAGAACGGCACGAGGTGTTACAGGCATTCGCTTTAAAGAAGAGAATGATAGAGTCGTTGGCGCTGCTGTGATTTACAATGATCAAGAAGAGCTTTTAACCGTAACAGAAAAAGGTATTGGTAAACGAACAACGGCAGATGAGTACAGATTGCAAGGTCGTGGTGGTAAAGGTGTTATTGCTATGAAGCTTACGCCAAAAACTGCCGATCTAGTTGGTGTTGTCATCGTTGATGAAGACAAAGACCTTATGGCCCTGACCAGCAGTGGTAAAATGATTCGTGTGGATATGGAAACAATTCGTAAAGCAGGGCGCAATACCAGTGGTGTTAAAGTGGTTTCTGTAGAAGGCAAAGATGTGGTTCAAAGCCTTGCGCGTTGCCCTAAAGAAGAGATTGACGAAGGTGATGAAGCATTGGATGATGAAGAAACTTCAAATGATGGCAGTTTGATTGTCTCAGATGACGCACCTGACGCACCAAGCGATGAGTAATTGGAATGGTAGTTGCTTAAAGATAAAAAAATATTAAAAGGTGTAGCTATGAATAAATGGTTTGTGACACTTTTGGCAAGTTTAGGTTTGATACTAGTGATTTCGGGTTGTTCATCAAAGGCAGAACCTGCAAAAGATCCAAAAGCGGCAATGTATGATTTTAGCAACGAAAAATCATTTGTCGTTTACGGTGAAGGAATTGCACCTAAAAATACAGTTTCTCCTGCGCAAGCAATAGCCCTTGCAAAACGAGCCGCCATAACCGATGGGTATCGTCAACTGGGTGAGAAACTTTACGGTGTGAAAATTAATTCAAGTGAGACAGTTCAAGATGCTGCGTTAAAAGACTCTCGTATCGTAGCGTCCGTTAATGCACTTGTTAAAGATGCGGCTATAACAGATGCAACCTTTAAAGATGGTTTGTACAGCATTCGAATGGAAATTACAATGAGCGCACGTAGGTGGCACGAACTGTTTGCTTATTAATTTTAGGCGCGTCACAAGCACTTTTTTGCAGTGATCTTTTTTGGTTTTCATACAAAATCGTCACTGCAAATAGTATTGTGATTTATGAGCAAAAAAATATTGCTCCTGTTATGATCCCTTTTGAAGGTAAAGCGCAGAAGTTATGCACACTTACGTTAAGCAATCCCCAAAATCTTCCAAAAGAGCTGTTTTTGCGAAAACACTTTGATACGATTCTCCCCTGTTTTTATCAGCTCTCCTCACATCTTCTTTCATGGAATGAACAACATCTAAAGCAGGGTAATGACAGAATAGAGTTGGTGATCGAGCCTGTGCGTTTTACAGTAGACTTTAAAGATGAATTTGCTACCATAAATGCCATTAGGTAAAACTCTTTTTGGCAGGATTGATTCAAAATGCACGTTGCAATTGTAGAAGATGATATAAATATGAGAAAATCCCTAGAAATCGCTCTAGGTGAGTATGAAGAATTTAAAATTTCTACCTACAAAAGTGCATTGGATGCTCTTAAAAAGATTGATTCAAGCGTTGATTTGATCGTTACGGACATCAATATGCCCGGCATGGATGGCATTGAGTTTATCAAAAAACTCGATGGGCAGTATGACATTATTGTCATCACGGGAAATGCAACGCTAAGTCGCGCCATTGAGTCCGTTCGTTTGGGTGTCAAAGACTTTTTAACCAAGCCTTTTGAGATCGAAACACTCGTTGAAGCGATCAAGCGACATGATAAAATTCGTACCAAAGTTAAAGAGAGTTTTGAAAAGATCGATAGTACTAAAGAAGAAAATGGCGATTTTATAGCTTCGTCTCCTGAGCTTGAACAAGCACTCACGATTGCGAGGAAAGCGGCTAAAACGGATGTCAGTGTCCTTCTTTTAGGCGAAAGTGGTGTCGGAAAAGAGCTTTTTGCCAATTATGTGCATAAAAACTCTCCACGAGCCAAAAATCCGTTTGTAGCAATCAATATGGCAGCCATTCCTGAAAATCTTTTAGAGAGTGAGCTATTTGGTTACGAAAAAGGCGCTTTTACCGACGCGATAGCGGAGAAAAAGGGCTATTTTGAAGTTGCCAATGGTGGAACACTTTTTTTGGATGAAATTGGTGAGATGCCGATGATGCTTCAAGCCAAGCTTTTAAGGGTTATTCAAGAGCGTGTGATGGTGCGTGTGGGTGGTACCAAAGAGTTGCCGATTGATGTGCGTATTGTTTCTGCAACCAATGCCGATATTAAACGAAGCATTAAAGAGGGTCAGTTTAGAGAAGATCTTTACTACAGGCTCAATACGATTCCGATTGAAATAGCACCTCTTCGACAACGCAAAGAGGAGATTTTACCGATTTGTGAAGTCATTTTAGAGCGTGTTACGAAGAAATATGGTCTGCAAAAGCGGTATTTCTCTGGGGAAGCTATCGAATCGTTAATGACCTATCGATGGCCAGGTAATATTAGAGAGTTGATTTCTGTGGTTGAGCGTGCCGTGATCTTAAGTGATACCGAAGCGATCAGTAAAGAAGATCTCTTTTTAGAGAGTCGTAATTGGTTTAGTTCGTAAAGATAAAAACACATAGACTTTTTTGATAACTTAATACCAACTCTATTGGGTTATTAAAAAAGTCTCACATAAAAAATAAGGTAAGAGAAATGAAAAAGTACAATGTAGCAATCGTTGGAGCTACGGGTGCGGTTGGCGAAGAGCTGTGTAGAGTTTTAGAAGAGGTTGACTTTCCTGTCAATAATCTCGTTCCCCTTGCAAGCAGCAAAAGTGCAGGTCTTGAAGTTGAATTCAAAGGTAAAACCTATAAAGTGATTGAGCTCACAGAAAAAGCGTTTGAAGAAAATGATGTTGAGATCGCATTTTTTAGCGCTGGTGGGGATATTTCAGCGCATTATGCTCCTTTTGCTGCCGAAGCAGGGGCTGTGGTGATTGACAATACCAGCCATTTTAGAATGGATCCTGATGTTCCTTTGGTTGTACCTGAGTGTAATCCTGATGATATTGACCAATGGCAAAACAGAGGTATTATCGCGAATCCAAACTGTTCCACGATTCAAATGGTACAAGTACTCAAACCATTGGATGATATTTTTAACATCACACGTGTTGATGTCGCAACCTACCAAGCGGTCAGTGGTGCGGGAAAAAGTGGTATGGAAGAACTCGTCAATCAAATGCAAGACTTTTTCGCGTTCAAACTGGATCAATGTGAGCCAAAAACATTCGCACATCAAATTGCACTCAATGTCATTCCTCACATCGATGTATTCATGGACAATGACTACACTAAAGAAGAGATGAAAATGGTCAATGAGACTCAAAAAATCTTGGGTAAAAAAATGGAAATTAGCGCAACGTGTGTACGTGTTCCTGTTATGAGAAGTCACTCTGAAGCAATTACGATTCATTTTGAAAAAGATGTCAATTTAGAAAAAGCCGTTGAAGCACTTAAAAATGCTGAAAATGTTGTGGTTTTGGATAATCCCGCTAAAAAAGAGTACCCAATGCCGATTATCTCAACCGATACGAATGAGACATACGTAGGAAGAATTCGTAAAGATATCAACCGCGATAATGTCCTTCATCTATGGTGTGTTGCCGATCAAATCCGTGTTGGGGCTGCAACGAATGCCGTTAGAATTGCACAAAAATGGATTAAGAAAGAAGAGGCTTAATGTTAGAAAAACTATTTGAGAGAGGGTTGTGGTCAACACGACTGATGACCCTCTCAGCGGTAATCTTTAGTATTGTAGCAGCCTTTGCACTCTTCTTTTTAGCCAGTGCAGATTTGTATCATGCGGCTATTTCAACGTATCAGTATTTTTTTATGGGAATACACCCTGAAAATTTCCATGCAGATCTTGTAGCTGAAATAATTGGTGCCGTTGATCTTTATCTCATTGCGCTTGTTCTTTTGATTTTTGGATTTGGTATTTATGAGTTGTTCATCTCCGACATTGACGTCGCTAAAGATGCCGGTGGTGACAAAGTGCTTTATGTAAGCTCCTTGGATGAGCTTAAAGACAAAATTGCAAAAGTTATTGTTATGGTATTGATTGTTAACTTTTTTCAACGTGTCCTTCACACAGAGTATAAAGGTGCATTAGAAATGCTCTATTTTGCGTTTTCTATTTTAGCACTCTCATTAGGACTCTATTTTTTACATAAAGGTGGAAAACACTGATGATTTTTGTTGATGCGTGTTTTGGTAAAAAAACACCCTATACACCTGTATGGATGATGCGCCAAGCAGGGCGTTATTTGCCTGAGTATATGAAAGTAAGAGCCCAAGCAGGAGACTTTTTACGTTTATGTAAAGACCCTGAAAAAGCCTGTGAAGTCACGCTTCAACCGGTTGATATCTTAGGTGTGGACGCGGCTATTTTATTTAGTGATATTTTAGTTGTACCTCTTGAAATGGGCATGGAACTTCAGTTTTTAAAAGGCGAAGGTCCTGTGTTTTCACACCCAATTACCAATCAAGCAGATTTGGATAAACTCAGCGTTGAAAAAGCGATTGATGGCTTAGAATACGTTTATGAGACGATTAAATTGATTCGTGGAAAACTGGCTGCCGATAAAGCGCTGATTGGTTTTTGTGGTGCTCCTTGGACACTTGCGACCTATATGATCGAAGGGCAAGGCACTAAGACCTACGCTCTTGTGAAAAAAATGATCTATTCTAATCCGCAGTTTATGCACGCCCTTTTGAAAAAAGTGACCGAAGTGCTTAAGGGTTATATGGAGCGCCAGATTCAAAGTGGTGCGAATGTCGTGATGATCTTTGATTCATGGGCAGCAGCGCTCGAAGAGAGTGCGTATTTTGAATTTAGTTGGTCGTATATGAAAGAGATTAGTGCCTATTTAAAATCAAAATATCCGCACGTTCCTGTCATTTTATTCCCAAAAGGCATTAGCGGATACTTGGATAAAATCGATGGTGAATTTGATGTGTTTGGTGTGGATTGGTCAACGCCAATTGAACTAGCCAAAGCAAAATTGGGAGGCAAATATGTCCTTCAAGGCAATATGGAACCCACGCGTCTTTACAGCAAAGAGGCGATTGATGAGGGTATTGAGCATATCGTCAATGTTATGAAAAACGAGAGACATATCTTTAACTTAGGTCATGGCATCTTGCCTGATATTCCTGTCGAGCATGCCAAATACTTCATTAAACAAGTCCAAACTCGCACCAAAATCTAATCATTCTGTGCTAGGAAAATCCTAGCACACTCTTTACATGTAAAGGATTTCCCATCAGTCACATTATCTTTGGACCCATTACCTCAAGGCGTTTTGGGCAATCCCTTGGCATAGACCTTAGCCCATCCTCCAAACAGTGCAATTTTGACTGCCTTTACTGCGAACTTAAAGGGGCAAAAACGGTGAATAAAGTGAGCGATGCACCTTTAGTCAAAGAAGTGCTAGATGCGCTTAATGAGGCATTGGCAAAACATCAAAATTTGGATGTTATTACGCTGACGGCGAATGGTGAGCCGACACTTTATCCTGAACTTGATGCCTTGGTTGATGGTATCGTAAAGATCAAAAAAGAGACTAAACTGCTGATTCTTTCCAATGGCGCAACCATTAAAGATCCTTCCATCCAAGAAATTCTTTCAAAACTAGACATCGTCAAACTTTCTTTAGATTGTGTGAGTCCTAAATGCTTTAAAAAGCTTGATCGCGCGCATCAAGGCATTGAGATTATTCAGATTATCGAAGGCATGAAAAGCTTTAGAAAACGTTATGTGGGCGAATTGGTCATCGAGATTTTAGTCGTTGAAGGCTTAAATGACACCGAGGAAGAGTTTAAAGCTCTAAGCGCCGTTTTGCATGACATCAAACCCGATCGCATCGATGTTAGCACGATTGATCGTCCGCCTGCTTACGAGGTGAAAGGGGTGAGTATTGAGCGGTTGGTAGCGCTTTCAAGCTTTCTGGAAGGCTTACATGTAAACATCGCTTATAAGAAAAATTACATACCGCAAAAGCGTCATTTTAGTCGTGAAGAGATACTCGAACTTCTCAAGCGCAGACCGCAAAGTTTTGAAGATATAGCTCTGTGTTTTGATGCACAAAGCCTTGAAAATCTCAACCGTCTGGTCGAAGAAAAGCGTTTACATGTAAAGAATATTGCAGGGGTGAGTTTTTATAAAGTACTCTAGTGGGCGAAACCGCCCACTATGAATTACGCCAGTGCTAACTGCTGTTTTTTGTATTTAACTCTTTGTCCAAAATAGATAAATCCATATATCACAAGACCAATCGCATAAGAGACGTAGTGACTTGGCAATCCAAGTTTTGCCTCCATAATCTTTGGCAACATCAAGAATGGAATGACAACAATCAAACCGATACGCTCAATCGTATTGATCTTCGTTAAAACAAAACTTTGCGTGGCTGAGGTGAAGGCAAACATACCCAACACTGCGCCACCAAAAATAAGGGCAATTTCAAACGGATTGGTGATCCACTGCCATTTAGACGCGTCGTTTGGATCTTCTGGATCGACACCGCCAATGAGCAGAAGTTCATTATTAAAGAAGAACATAAACGGCAAGATGCCTGTTCGTATATCGTAAATAAACGACTGAATACCCGTAATGATAGGATCACTCTTCGCAATCGCTGCCGAAGCATACGCTGCCATGCCTACAGGAGGCGTGTCATCGGCTAAGATACCAAAGTAGAAAACAAACATGTGTGCTGCAATCGTTGGAATCAAATACCCATTACTTGCTGCCAAATCCATAATAATTGGTGCGGTTAACGCTGCCATAACGATGTAGTTTGCGGTGGTTGGAAGCCCCATACCAAGAACCAATGAGACAAAAGCAGTCAGGAAAAGAACGGCTAAGATGTACCCACCTGAGAGATTATCAATCACTTCTGCTAGAACCAAACCAATACCAGTGAGTGTCACAGAACCCACGATGATACCTGCAACTGCCGTAGCAACGGCAATGGAAACCATATTTCTACCACCCATCACCATACCATTTCCAATGTCAGCAAAACCTTCAAGGATAATGGGGAGCGTTATTTTTTCTTTATTCAAAAATGCTTTAAAAGGTTTTTGAACGACCATGATGATCATCAAAAACATAATGGCACTAAAGGCAGCACTTTGTGCGGATTGTCGTAGCACAATGAGTGTGTAAATCAAGAAAAAGATCGGAATAAGATAGTGAATCCCTCGGATAAAAATAGGCCATGTGCGTCCTAGGACACTGGGGTCTTCACCTTTAAGACCGTGTTTTTTAGCTTCTAAGTGAACGATGTAAAACAGTGCGGCATAACATGTAAAGGCAGGAATAAAGGCTGCAAAAACAATATCCGTATAATCAAGCCCTAAAAATTCTGCCATAATAAACGCAGCAGCACCCATAATTGGAGGCATCAATTGACCATTAACAGAAGCTGCTGTCTCAACGGCTGCGGCTTTGTGTGCGCTAAAACCGAGGCGTTTCATGAGTGGAATCGTAAACGTACCCACGGTGACGGTATTGGCGATGGATGAGCCTGAGATCATACCAAACATACCCGAAGCTGCAACGGCTGCTTTGGCGGGTCCGCCATCGTATTTACCCAAAATAGTATAAGAGACTTTGATGAAGTATTCACCCGCTCCTGCTTTGTCAAGAAGTGAGCCAAAAAGAACAAATAAAAAGACAAAACTTGCACTAACGCCCAGTGGAACACCAAAAATTCCCTCTGTTGTGAGTACCATTTGCCCCATAATTTTATTGATACTCGCACCTTTGTGCGCAATCATATCGGGAAGATAAGGGCCAAAATAGTCGTACAGCAAAAAGACAACCGCCGCAAGCATCAATGGCAGACCCATAACCCTTCGCGATGCTTCAAGGACAACCAAAACCGTTGCAATACCAACGATAATGTCGGTTTGTGTCCAAGCACCTGAACGCATTGCAAGGTCTTTGTAGGCATACCATTGGTATAAAACTGCCGCAACGCCCACGATCATAATGGCAAAATCATACCATGTGATCGTTGATCTTAGTTTTGGGCTTTTACTGATAGCATGCATCGCAAATGCAAGGGCGATACCAAAGGCTAAGTGAATCGCTCTAACATGAGCGCTGTTGCCTGGATCGATGACAATGTAAAGTTGGTATAAAGACCAACAAAAAGCAATGCTTGCTACAAACCAGTATTGCCATGTAGTGCTTTCAAAATCTCTATGACCTTCAAATTCGCTGATGAGTTTCGCATCATCCAGTCGTTCTTCAAGTGTTTTCACGCGTAAACCTTTATGTCAATCTGTAAGGCTTCTTTTTTCAAAAAGCCTTACATGTAAGAATAGTTTGGAGTATTATTTAAGCAGTCCCGCTTCTTTAAATGCTTTAATCGCACCTGGATGTTGTGGCACGCTTAAGCCTTCAAGTAAGCTCTCTTTGGTAATCGTTTTATACGAAGGGTGAAGCTCTTTAAATTTGTCAAAGTTCTCTAAAATCGTTTTGACAACTTGGTAAACCACTTCATCTTTGACTTTGCTACTGGTCACAAGAACCGCTTTAACGCCGATGCTTGGAACATCATTTGGCACACCTTTGTAGTAAGTACCTGAGATAGTGCCTTTGGCATAATAAGGGTATTTTTTAACCAACGCATCAATCGCAGGACCATCGATAGGAACGATGTTGATGTCTACAGAGTTTGACGCATCTTTGATGTTAGCGGTTGGATGACCTGCTACGAAGAAGTAACCATCGATGTGGTTGTCTTGAAGCATCGTTGGACCTTCTGTCGATTTGAGTTCATTGACAAGCGCTAAGTCGGAGCGTTTGATGCCAAGTGCTTCAAAAATAACATCAACCGTCATGTTAGTTCCAGAACCTGGTGAATCTAGGTTAAGCTTTTTACCTTTAAGATCCGCCATCGTTTTGATGCCTGATTTTTGACTGACAACAAGGGCTAGAAGTTCTGGATAAATCGCAATCGCACTACGAAGTTCTGGCACAGCCGCGGCACCTTCAAACTTACCTTCGCCTTTGAACGCTTGGTAAGCAGTGTCACTTTGTGAAATACCAAAATCAAGCTCACCCGCTTTGATCGTATTGACATTGTAAACCGAGCCACCCGTTGACTCTACAGAACATCGGATATTGGTCTCTTTTTTATTTTTGTTCACCATTTGGCAAATAGCACCACCCGTTGGATAGTACGTTCCTGTAACGCCACCCGTACCAATCGTGATGAACTCTGCTGCAAACATAGGAACGCTCAGTGTTCCAGCCAATGCTAAGCCAATAAGTTTCTTATTCATAGGGACTCCTTAAAATTAAATCTTTTTATCCTACAATGTTTCTTCTTACCTTTTCTTGAATAAATCAGCACATTCATGTAAGATTTATGTTATTTTTAAGATTTGTGTGACAAAAAACTTTTTAACCAATTTTATTAAAATACGTCTTGACAATAAAGAATTTTTTAACTATAATTTCGACCTCATTCAAAGTGTTCCGAATTAGCTCAGCGGTAGAGTAGGTGACTGTTAATCACTTGGTCGCTGGTTCGAATCCAGCATTCGGAGCCACTCTTTTTTCTAACAACCTCCCAAAAAGTCTATAAATAGCGGTAAAATCGATAAATAAAAGCATTTATTCATCTAAGTCAATCTAATATAATTTAGTCTCAACTAAGCCTCAAAGTAGTAACATTGGTAGTAATTTTTCATAATTTCTACTCTTTGAAGGATAATTACTACTCATGGCCATAAAACTCCTAAAAGACTTACAAATACGTAATGCCAAGCCTTTAGAGCAAGACTATAGGATGCAAGACGGTGAAGGATTGTATATACTGATTAGGCCAAACGGTAGTAAGCTTTGGCGATATAACTACTCCTTTGAAAATAAAAAGTATGTTTATTCTTTCGGAAAATATCCTGATATTAGTCTTGAAAAAGCAAGAATACTCCATCAAGAAGCAATTAAACTCAAAATTGATGGCATTAATCCTGTAGAACAAAAGAGAAAAGTAAAATTAGAGAAAAAGCAAAAATCAGTTACAACTTTTAAATCGATCGCAGAAGAATGGCTTATTAAAAAAACACGTGAATCATCTGTTGGATATAGTAAAGAGATCAAATCACGAATAGAGCGAAATCTTTATCCTCTTCTTGGAGAACGAGATATTCGCGAAATTAAAAAATCAGATGTTGCGTCAGCTCTGAAAATCATTGATATTAGAAGCCCAGAACTTGCCGGTCGTTGTTTGAATTACACACAAAATATTTTCGAGTACGCAGAAGATCTAGGTATCATAGAATTTAGCGTTATAGCATCCCTGAGTGCCTCAAAATTCCTTACAAAATATGAAAGCACTAACTATGCGCATATTCAAGATGAACAACGGTTAAAAGAGCTTTTAATCGCTATTGATTCTTATAGTGGTGAATATGTTGTTAGGCAACTCTTACGATTATTACCATTAGTCGCTTTGCGACCAAGTGAAGCCAGAGAAGCAAAGTGGAACGAGATTGATTTTGAGAAAAGACTTTGGGTAATTCCAAAAGAGCGCATGAAAATGAGATCTGAGCATATTGTACCGCTATCAGCTCAAGCAGTTAATATTTTACAGGAAACCTATCCTTTTACTAAAAATAGCGAGTATATTTTTCAAAGTCCTCGAAATCGCATGGCTCCATTATCGAATAATTCAATCAATAAAGCATTGCAAATTTTGGGGTTTAAATCTGAGCAAACAGGGCATGGGTTTAGGCATATTTTTAGCACAACGGCACACGAAAAAATAGCTGAGCATGGATTGCATTCATTAGTTATTGAAGCTTGCTTATCGCATAAGGATAAAAATAAAATTCGTAGTACTTACAATAAAGCTCAATATATACCAGAGAGAACTCAGTTAATGCAATGGTATGCTGATTATTTAGATTCTATTAAATCAAAGTAGTATAAATTAAAATTTTAAACCTTATTCTTGAGGCAAAGTGTCAAAAATAACTTTATTATAATCATAGTGATTTATTTGCTATAAATATGGACTCCTTCCAGTATTCATGATTCAGAAATTATGTAAATTTAGCTAATATTATATTCATTAAGGATTCAATGATGCCACAAAAAATACGAGAAGAATTGCAAAAAGTTTTAGAAAATGAGCCTGAAAATTATTCAAAAATTTTGAAATTATCAAATGAACTTTCCAAGTTTGATAGTAATATTAGATTCTCTGTTGATGCAGGCATTATTAATAGACTTGGAAAAGAGCTAGTTGGAAAAAGAGAGACAGCGGTTGCTGAGTTAGTGAAAAATTCTTATGATGCAGATTCAACTGTAGTTAATTTATACTTTATAAATACACTAGAAGTTGGGGGGACTCTAAAAATTGATGATAATGGAATAGGCATGACTAAAGAGGACTTGGTTAATGGATTTATGCGATTATCATCAAGTTACAAAATACACAATCCTATATCAAATAAATATTCTAGAGAAAAAGCTGGAAGAAAAGGAATTGGACGATTTTCAGCTCAAAGGTTAGGGACATTTCTAACAATAGTTACTCAAACAGAAGCAGATGATTTTGCATTGAAAATAGAAATTAATTGGAATAATTTTATATCTGATATAGATTTATCAGTGATTGAACATCGAATAGAAAAGGTAGATAAAGAGAAAAAGCATGGTACAACTTTATATATAAAAAATTTAAGAGAAAGTTGGACAGATACTGTAATTAAACGAGTGTATAGATTTGTTTCTGAATCAGATTTATTACAACCTTTTCCTTTATCCAAAGCTATAAACAATGATTCTATTGACCCAGGATTTAAAGTTTATTGTTTTCGAGAAGATGATGAGTTTGAACAAGAAGAAGTTGCCAATGATAATTTAGTACTTTTTCAACATTCTTTAGCAGAAATAGATGCTTATGTTAATAAAGATGGCTTTGCTTGTTATAGTGTGAAAAGTGACAAGCTAAATTTAGAAGAAAAGAATATTGTCTTAAAAGATAAAACATATTCTGAATTGGATAATGTTAATTTAAAAGCTTATTACTATATCTACAGTTCGGGATATATTCCTAAGATGAGTGAAAAAATAATACTAGATACTGCAAATGAATTCGGTGGTATTAGACTATATAGAAATGGGTTTAGAGTTCTACCTTATGCAGAGAAAGGTAATGATTGGCTTAGATTAGATGCTTCAACTGGAAGGAGAATCATATTGCCAACGCATAGAAACATAAATTACTTTGGCTTTATAGAAATATTCGATGAAAATGGAGAAAATTTTGAAGAACAATCAAATAGAGAGGGATTGATAGAAAATAATGCATTTATTGAACTACAAGACTTTGCATATAAAGTTTTAACTGCATTAGCTATAAAAATAGCTCATATTAGAGGTATGAAAGTTACAACTAGTCAGGAAGAATGGGGAAATAAAAAACCACAAACAAGATTGAGTGATATATTAAAGAAGCTAGAAATAATAGAAAATCAAAATAACTCTGCATCTTTTAATTCTGATAATAGACAAATTACGCATGGTAATATAGAAGATATTAAAAGTGAGATAACTAAAATAATAATTGAGCAAGAAAAAGAAGAAAAAAATCTTATTGATGAATTAAATATGCTCAGAGTTCTAGCAGGATTGGGATTAGTTATTGGTGAATTTGTACATGAAATAAAATTCTTTCAATCATCATTTCATGCAGATATTGATTCATTAATAGATGTGTTAAAAGACAAAGAACTTGAACTAGCAAAAAGTTTAAAAAATAATTTTTTATACCTTGACACATATAGAGCATACTTTGATAGTGCTGTTTCTAAGAATGTTGAAAGGGATTTAAAAGCCATAGAACTAAGAGATGTAGTTAGAGTATTTATAAAAGCTATCAGTCAAGATTACAAAAAAAATGAAATAACATTTGAGAAACCAATTTTTAATGGTTATGATATTTATACATGTGAAATGCACGAATCAGAATGGGCATCTATTTTATTTAATTTTTACAGTAATTCAAAAAAAGCTATAAAAAAAATAGGAGCAAAAGGTAGAATCCTAATTTCTGCAGGAGTTGACAACAATATGGTATATTTAGAATTTTCAGACAATGGAAATGGTATAGATATGAAGAATAGAGAGAAAGTTTTTAATGCATTCTTTACTACTAATGAACCGAGTGGTAGTAATGCTAATGAGCATGAGGAAATGTCAGGAACGGGACTAGGTTTAAAAATCACAAAAGATATAATTGATAGTTATGATGGAAAAATTTATGTTAAAACACCGATAGCTGGGTATTCAACGACAATAAGAATTGAATTGCCAAAAGCAACAGTAAAGGAAATAGCAGATGTCGAATAAGTATATATTTATTGATGATCAACCAGAAAGTAATTTGGATCCAATTACGAATCGACTATCCTCCTTTGGCAATGTAGCAGTTATACCAGTATCAATCAAACCATTTAATGAAATGATTAACTATATAAATAGTAATATCGATGATATAGATGGGATTATTCTTGATTTAAGACTCGATGAAGTTCCTATCTCTGGTACTCAATCTATAGCTCAGTACAAGGCACCAGCAATTGCACAAGAACTCAGAACTCTAACTGCAGAAAGTGATCCAACTAAAAGGCACTTAAAAGATATGCCAATTGTTTTATGTTCTACAGATGAAAACATTAAAGCAATATATAAAGACGAGAATGCAAGTCATAATTTATTTGATATAAGATTTTTAAAAGGAGATACTGATAATTTTGAATTAGTATCTAAACAGTTATTGTGCCTAATAGAGGGCTATAAATCTATTGCACAAAATCAAAATAATATTTCGATGATATTATCTATAGATGAATCATATTTAGATAAAAATTTGATAAGTAAATTTAAAGACCAAACTAGAATATTAACACACAACATAGCACAAATAATTTTAAAAGATTTAATTTTTTCTACAGGGCTACTAATTGATAAAAGTATGTTGATTGCTAAATTAGGGTTAGATTCGAATACTTCAGAAGATCTAGAGGCTTTGATAAATGATAAATTTCAAGAAGCTAAGTATCAAGGCGTATTCTCTCCAGGGTGGGACAGATGGTGGTTACCTAAAATCATCGAGATATTTAAAGCAATTACAGGTGTTTCATTAGTTCAAGTTGATGCAAAGATAAGAATTGAAAAGTTAATTGAAAAAACTGAATATAAAAAATTACAAGTTGCGTCACTCATAGATAGCAATTTTAGTAATAGGTTTTGGACATATTGTCAAGGATATAAAGCAGAAACAGGTGAAATCAAACCATTAGATCCATTAGAAGGTTTTAAAATAGTAAAAAGTAGGGAACATCTATCTTGGCATGAATATGAATATATTTCCTTTTATGCATTAAGGGAAAGATTTGGACGAACAAAGGGTATTCAACTTCATTGGTCTGAAAAAGAACGTTATCGTCTGAAGAAGGAAGCTTTAGAGAGTGTAGAAAATGGAAGCAACTAAACAAGCACAAGTATTAAGAAATACTATAGCGAATGATATTTTAACATTTATAGGAATCCTAGAAAATGATTTAGATTCTATCGTATCCGCTAAAAATATATGTGATATTTTAGAGGATAACCATAATATTCCAGTGTATGGAATGACTCCGGCAAATAACACTTTTTGGGGATATGATACTTTCATTAGATTACCAATATCTACTATAGGTGGCCTTAAGCCAATCTCAACACAACCATCATTTATGGAGTTCAGTATTAAACTTATTGCTGATTCCAATAAATTTAAACACCAATACTTTGACCCATTTGAATATTTGGAGTTTAATATTTTAACTATTGGCTATTCATCAGATGGTACTGAGATGGTTCATTCTTTACACTTAGATAGACATCCAGATAATAGTCATTCAGTTGACCCACATCCTAAATATCATTTTCAATTTGGTGGAAGAAAATTAGAAGAGAAGATAACAAATTATGGTCAAGGAATGTTTTTCGATACGCCAAGAATGATGCATCACCCAATGGATTTTATACTTGGAATGGATTTTATATTATCAAATTATTATTCTGATATTTGGAATAATGTTAAAGAGAATAATCATGAATATAATAGTTTAGTAGGTAAGTATCAAGATATTGTAATGAAGCCTTATTTCTATTCAATTGCAGATCATTGGAACATTAGAACACCTTTTAATAAACGAGCGTGGAATACCCAAGATATATGTCCTCAAGTTGTTGTTAGACCATGATTATAGTTGACAAATAAATGAACAAAAGCATATTAGATTTTTTAAATAATATTACTGCTACAAATACAGTCAATAAACTGATAGTTTCAGCATTTTTAATACATAAACAAATAGACAAAATCAAGAATATAAAAATTAAAAATTTAATGTTTAAGGATACGGATAAAGACTATATCTTATTTAAAGAATTCGAAGCAATTTTAGAACAAGAAAAGCAAAATCTTTGTTTTGAAGAGTTATTAGAGCTTTTTGAATTTGTAATTTCTCCATCCGATAAACTCATTAATGGTGCAATATATACACCAAAAAATATACGAGAATACATAACTATTCAAGCATTTAATGAATTGTCTCACAAGACCATAGATATAATTAAAGTAGCTGATATAGCTTGTGGTTGTGGGGGATTTTTAATTGAGGCTAGTCTTGAAATTAAACAAAGAACCAATAAATCTTTTAAAAAGATTTTTCAAGAAAATATCTTTGGTCTTGATATTCAAAAATATAGTATAGAAAGAACAGAAATATTGCTTTTACTGTTGGCTATTACTCAATGTGAAGATGAAAAAGAATTTCACTTTAATTTATACACAGCAAATTCACTAGAGTTTGAATGGTTGCAAGAAGATGAACAAATTAAAAAGAATAATGGCTTTGATTTAATATTGGGTAACCCTCCTTATGTTTGTTCAAGAAATATGGACGATAACACAAAAGAGCTTATGCAAAAGTGGAGCACATGTAAAACAGGTCATCCTGATTTATATATTCCTTTTTTTCAAATTGGGTATGAACTATTAACAGAAGATGGTATCTTGGGATTTATAACTGTGAACACATTTATGCATAGTGTAAATGGTAGGGCTATACGAGAATATTTTAGTGATAAGAAAGCACTCTTAAAAATAATAGATTTTAAAGATGAACAAATATTTAAGTCTAGAATGACATATACATGTATATGCTTTTTAGAAAAAAAAGAATCAAAATACATATATTATTCAAGTACTAAAGAAATAGATTTGCAAGATGTATCAAAGATAGAATTTAATCAAGATAGTTATGAAAATTTGGATACTCAAAAAGGTTGGAGTTTGAAAAATAGTGGCTTAGTAACTAAGCTAGAATCTATTGGCAAACCATTTGGAAAAATATACAATACAAAAAGTGGCATAGCTACATTAAAAAATCATGTATATATTTTCAAATCAAGTAAAGAAGATGAAAAGTATTTTTATATGCAAGATGGCACAGCAATAGAAAAAGAAGTATGTAAAGAAGTTATCAATTCAAACCAGCTAAATACATATGATGATCTTAGAAATTTAAAGGAAAAGATTATTTTTCCATATATGTATGATAAGAATGATCAAGCTCATATAATTGAGGAAGACATTTTTTCAAAGAAATTTCCAAAAACTTATGCATATTTACTTACAAAGCGTGATTTATTAGCGACGAGAGATAAAGGAAATGGAAAATATCCAGTTTGGTACGCATTTGGCAGAACTCAATCATTAGAAAAAGTAAAGTATAAATTGTTTTTTCCGCAGCTTGTTAAACAAGGTTTTAACGCAGTTTTAAATAATGATGAAAACTTGTATTTTTATAATGGAATGGCTGCTTATGCAGAAAATATAAAAAGTTTACAGATATTACAAAAGCTTTTAGTATCAAGTGTTGTATGGATTTATATAGAAAATAAAAGCAAACATTACGCATCAGGATATTTTGGATTAGGCAAAAATTATTTAAAAGATTTTGGGATATTTGATTTTAATGATATAGATATTGACTTTTTATTAAGCACAAAAAATATTGAGCTTCTTGATGCATTTATTACATCAAAGTATAAAACAATTGAAAATAATATCAATGACTAATAATTTTATGGAACTTATCTATTGAAAGATTTCAAAATTATGTTAGTAAAGACTAAACGAAAGTAAAGTTTAGTGATATTAGTATTTGATTACATCAATTAAACAATTTCTACTATAACTATGTAAAAAAATATTAGTTTCCTTATTGATTTGCAGCATTGCTCAATCTAGTCTAACATAGTAATAATCCATTATTCCAGTGAACTTTGTACTTTGTCTGCTCTAAATACTTCTAGGATAAAACTTATTTTGAATTTTCAATAGAAGGGATCAAATCTCTCACTTCCAAACCAAATTCATACGCAATCCTATAAAGGTGCTCAAGATTATAACTGACATCATGTTTACGGGTTTCTATCTTAGCTACATAATTGGGTGACTTATGACCAAGGATTTGTGCTAATGCTAATTGGCTGATACCTCTTTTTGTTCTTTCAGCCTTTACATTTTCAACAATTTGATCCATAAATTGCTCAATCATTTTTTCCACAAAAACGCCCTTTGCTAAACACCTATAAGTTGTTAGAATAGTAGTGCTTCACATGGAAAACAACAAACACTTATAAGTGTTTAATAAGCTCTTTTTCGGTATCCTTTATCTATAAATTAGTCATAAGGAACGCCAATGAGAAAGGTTCTTTTAGCATTGATCATGGTGGTTAGTTGTGTCTTTGCAAGCGAAGGGCAAAAAGCAGTCACAACGTGTCGTTTTGATGCCAAACAGATTGGTGCGTTTGCAGATAGTCCAATGACCTGTTCGGGTGATTTTAAGAAATCATCAACTACACAAGAGCTTTACGCTGATGGATGGCGATTGATAAACTCTTATACTCATAGCGGCAATGTGTACCTAGTGTTTGAAAAAAACAAAAGTCTGTAAAGGAGACTAAGATGCTTTCCATGATTCGTGATTATCTCATTATGGTCTTGGCTAAAATCATTGTTGGGGCTTTCTTTGGTGGTTTAGTCCTATTTGGATTTTTCATACTCTATTGGATCTTTCGTGATTATGCAACAGCCGTTACTACCATTAAAGCCACATTGATATGTGATGCTGCAAAGTTTTTTTCATTATTGCTTCTTGTTGGATGCTTCTTTCATACAGCAGAGTATAAAAGCACTCCTAAAAAGTCAGAATTTAATACGTGTAAATACCTTGATAGAGTCTTTTTTGAACACGATACCGGTAGCAAGATGTACTGATGAAGCAGATTCACTTTATTTTATCTTCACTAGCGGCATCGTTCATGCTTGGTGGTTGTGCTACAACAACATCTCAACCTAATCCTTCCCCCTTGCAACAAGCAACTTCTTTAAAAGAGTACATTGCCCTCAAACGAGGCGGTGAGACAATTAACTACAATGTGATTGCAGAAAGAGAGTATCAATCAATGATTGAGTACCGAACCTATGATGAAGCGATGAATGTTGCAGATGCTCGTGACATTATGGATGTCCTTGATGATGCTAAAGGCTATTGTGAGAGCATCAAAGGAAAAAGTGTTTATGGTGATAAAGCAATTCAAGCTTTAAATGCACGTCCAACTTTGCTTAGTCTTGATTACGTGAGTTATAAAAGCGCCATGAGAGAACAAGGTTTAGGAAAATACGAAGGATTTTACCAATGTCTCTCTTCCTATGATGGTTTTTCCATCGTTTCCATGAAAGATAACGTTGAGTTACGTCAAAGTTCCATTCTTGGCAATAAACGAGATCTAAAAGAGACCTATTCACGTTTTTATCTGATTCAACACGATAAAGCACAAAGCCTTGGCTTAAAAACATGGCTAAAAGGCTTAAAATACGCTCAAATTTCAACAAAGTATGCTTCGTTTGAGGATTTACTCGACTTGGAGAAAAATAGCTCTATTTTTCCTTGGAGATACGAACGTATTATCGGAGCTCAAAAGTATTGCACCTATCATGGCGGTGAACTCTTTGTTTCGAATGCCTTAACACAGTTTAAGCCTGTCACAATGGATGAATATCTCTTTATGCGTTTAGAGACTATGAATACAACAACTATCAATGTCTTCATGAATCAAGAGACGGTTACATGTAAAAATAAAACTACTCCAGCACAGAGCTTTACGTTGATACATACCGATAAACAACTAGAATACAAAAAAGGGGAATAAGACATTTCCCCTTTGGTGATTTAGAACAATTTGTTCTATAATTTCTAATACAGATCAAACCTAAAAGGATTAACGGATGACATGGTTTAATATCATATTTGGCACATTATCTTTCATTGTAGCTACTCTAGCAATTGCCAAGCTTCGTTATGAACTTGGTTATTCTAAATACAGCCCTCAATACAAAGAGCATCAATAATCTCAAAATTAGCACTCCAGAAGAGGTACATAAAAACCTCTTTGAAAAATTTTCGTACATCACTATTCACTATCGTTCATATATAAGCTATTTTTGTAACAAAAAATAGAATTTTTCATATTATTTTTCTACCTCTGTAAGAGGTATAGGCTATTTTCGTAACAAAACTTTTTTTATCATAACACACTATATATATGCCATTTTTGTAACAAAATATACATAGAAGATTTCAAACATTTCAGTTAATTTTTTATGGGTTGATTTTGAAGTTTTTATACATCACTATTCACTGTCGTTCATAATATAGGCATAACTCTGTGCGTGTATCGATGACTTAGTTTTAATATATTATATATGGTCAGTTAAAAAAATGGAGTCTCGATCTATACAAAAAAAGATATTCGTAGTGAAATACTCTTAATTATTCATTTTGAACGGAGTAACTTTTCAACACCTGACTCTCCCTAAAATCAAATTTCTTATAAAAAATAATACTTTTCATTATAAAGTTTAAGGATATAATGACTAAAATGTGATTTTATAAGACAATCAGATGTATTTGTGTAACTCAACCGTAGGGGGCTACTTGAGCTGTATAAATCTTTGAATGGTAAAAGACGCATTGGGCAAACGCACTTAACCTAAACATCTTTACTTCTCAAAACTATACTCCTTTCATATTTATCCCTCTTTAAACAAATCCATATAAGCTATGTCTATTTTACATAGTGTTTTATACACATACTTTTTTCACGACTAATGACTTTTACATGTAAAGATGTCCGTGGGGCATACACATTTACAACTGCCTTCAAAATCAAAGGTAACATGATAAGGAATTAAGATGTTTCAGAATCTTATTTATGGTATTTCGCCTTATATTACTTCACGACTACACTTAGATAGTCAGTCACCTTATGCTGCATATAGTACTCAATCTAAAATCAAAAATACAAATACGCAAAAAAAGCATATAACTCTCACTGCTTGCCAAGACCCTCCTTCATAATTTCATTTTTCGTGACGTGAACTGTGATGTGTATTTAGTAGGGTGACTATTATCGCTCGAAAATTTCTTTACATGTAAAGATTCAAAATATATCAAGGGGAGAACTAAGTGCGGAAAGGAATACGAAGGTGGCTTAGGTTAAATGAGCAAGAAAAACGAGGAGGGTAGAGTGAAACATCTTAAATCAAAACAAATCAATAAAAGTAAGTTGGGTATTTTACAAATACTTTGGAAATCTTCTTTGATTATTGGGCTTAGTGCATGTTCAAGTCCAGCTAATAAAGAAGACACCGCCATTACAAAAGGAGAAAAAATAATGCTGAATGAGCTTTATGAAGTAAAGACCATTTCTGGTCAAGCAGTCATGACTGAAAAAATTGTTCTGAAGTATTTTTTTATCGGTATGCACAAGCAAGATGTATTGGCAAGACTCCGAGATATGGGGCTTAAATATGCTGAAGAGGGAAAAGAAGACGCAATCACTGTTCTTCATCAGAGTAAACCAGCTTATACACCAGGTTCAAAAACGCTTGAAATAGAATTTTATTTTAATAATGACGAATTGATGCGAATATTTTCACGCGTATACAATACTATTTAAAATTACAGGATTAATCTATGGAAAAAATTGAAGTAGGCTACAGAAATATAGGTAGTATGGGTGGGATAGAGTTTTATCATAAATTTTTGATATATACAAGGAGCGATGGAAGCCAGTATACAATTAGTGGGTGGGCGACAAACTCCCCTACTGATGGTACGCCATATGGGAAAATTCAAGTCGAGGCAAATTTTCCTTATGACCAAACAAATCCTGATTATCCAAGTGCAGGTCAAAAACAATATCGTGAGTTAATCACAGAAGGTAATAATTTGACCGATATTTGGAATAATATGATAGATAATGCAGTATCAAAAAATAATGTATATCCTTATGATCCATTAGTGCAAAATAGTAATACATTTGCCGATAGCGTCTTGAAAGATGCGGGGTTACCATCACCTATAAACGATAATATTTTTAGTTATAACGAGCATTGGGCACCAGCATCAGATAAAGAGTTAAGCAAAGATGTGGTACCTGTTGTCCCTAACGAAACTTTAGATGGCATTAAAGACAACTTAAAAAGAATGCTAGGCGGTTGGCTAGATGATATAGCAGATCAGTTAGGAAAAAGTGTAGATGATGTGCTAAAAGATATTATGGGTATCCTCGCTTCCATGGGGAACTCCCACTCATCCGTCAACCCCTACGACTTCAACCTGACAAACTCCTACTTCTTCCAAAGATGTGAACCTCTAGCCCTAGACACCAATAAAGATGGCTTCATAGCAACCACCAGTGTCACAGAATCAGAAACCTACTTCGACTTAACCGGTGATGGTATAAAAGAGCGTACAGGATGGATCAAAGGTGAAGATGCACTATTGGTTTATGATGCCAATGAAGATGGACAAATAGGTGGTATTTCTGAAGTATTTGGAAATGCAACCACAGAAGGCTTCGATGAACTACGAGACACCATCGACTCCAATTATGACAATAAGATAGATCGTAAAGACATTCTCTTTAACCGCCTCCAACTCTGGCATGACTATGACCAAGATGGAAGTGTCGATGAAGGAGAGTTAAAAAGTCTTAAAGAAGAAGGCATCACCTCCATAGATTTGAACTCTGTACAAACCAATATCGAAACCAATGGTCACCTTATCAGTGAAGCTTCACACTATACAACCTCCACAGGTGAAAAAGAACTCGTAGCAGACATCCACCTAGCCTACGATGCACGAGATACCATTATAGACCTCGTCCAACAAAAAGACTTTACCATAGACCCAACTACCTTAAGCCTACCTAACCTTAGAGGGTATGGACTTGTGGTTGATAGTTTCATCGCTTACCAAACCAATGAGAACTTAGCTACCCTTGCCAAGCAATATGCAAATAATGCAGAGCTTATATCCAATGACTTTGATGAGTATATCAATGAATGGAGTGGCTATAACGCGTATAAAGCAGAGATAGCTAAAAAATACAACCTAAGTGCAGATGTCGATATGTCTGATCTTGATCGAAAGATATGGATCATGGAGAAGTTCTCAGGCAAAGAAGAACTCACCAGTCGGATAGAGTCAAACTATGAAACCCACGCTAAAACAGTGACAGGCAACAATGATGTCACCGTAACTTCCATCAATGGTCAAAACAGACTCGTCCTAGTAGCAGATTATATCAATACCCAATACAACACAATGCTCCACCGAACCGAAAGTGAATTTGCCATCCAAAGTGTTTTTGAAGATGTCTTCACAGGTGTAAGCTACAGTGTTGATACTGATGCTTTAAGTGTAACAGATGCAAGTAAATTGCAACAAAGTTTGACCAATTATCTGAATGATGCTTCTATCGATATAGACTCTAAAGTATTTTTAGCACAAACCATTTGGATGCTCAATACTACGAAGTCATTAACCATCGATGCCACAGCCCTTTTAGCAACAATCACCGATAGCATGAGCCACGATCTCATCCAACAAACGTTGACTTCAGGCATTGATTTTACAGGAACTAAGGGTGATGATAATCTTGAAGTTACTGGCAATACCTTAGTCCTTGGCAATAGTGGCAATGACATCATCCAATCACACGATAGTGCCAACCAAACCTATCTTTTTAGAAAAGGTGATGGCTCTGATATACTCTTTGATGCAGGTGGCAATGATACTTTGAGGTTTGATCAAGGCATCCTTAAAGAGGATGTAATTCTTTCAAAAGAGGGGTTTGATCTTTTACTTTCACTTAAAGACTCCATCGATAGTGTACGTGTTAAAGACTGGTTTTTAAATGCCAATCGTGTTGAAAATATCGTGTTAAGCGATGGAACAACACTGGATGTTACAACCATTCTACAACAATTCACCGTTACTGAAAATGCTGATGTCATAGACTTAGATAACCAAGACAATACCATAAATGCTTTGGGTGGCGATGACACCGTTCGCTCGTTTGGGGGAAATGACACCATCACCGCAGGAAGCGGAAACGATAGCGTGTACGCAGGTAGTGGAGATGATAAACTCTATGGCAATGAAGGCGATGACTTGCTCGATGCAGGAAGTGGAAATGACACTCTCGTCGGAGGAGTAGGTGCAGATACTCTTTATGGAGGAGCCGGAAATGATCTTTACATGTACACTAAAGGTGATGGTAAAGATATTCTCAGTGATGAGAGTGGTGAAGATACCTTGCGTTTTAGTGAAGGCATCACTAAAGATGATCTTATCGCCAAAGCCAGTGGCAATGACTTAATCATCGGCATTAAAGAAGAGGGAAAAACCTTTGATCAACTAACCGATACGATTACCATTAAAAACTACCTTAGTGGTGGAAAGTTAGAACATTTACTTTTAAATGATGGAACAGCTTTAGCGTTAAATGAACTCCAACAAGGCAGTGAAGCCAATGACTATTTAGCCTATGGCAATGAAGCCTCAACGGTTAATGGACTTGGTGGCAATGATACCATCATCACGGGAAGTGGTGCTGATGTCATTGATGGCGGAAGCGGAGATGACATTATCGATGCAGGAGATGGCGCTAATGATGTTGATGGAGGCGTTGGCAACGATACAATCAATGCAGGCAGTGGCAATGACGCTCTTATGGGCGGAAGCGGTAACGATAGCATTGTTGCAGGATCAGGTGCAGATGTCATCACGGGTGGTTTAGGCGATGATACGCTAAATGGTGGACTTGGCAACGATACCTACATCTTTAATCGTGGTGATGGCAAAGATACCATCGATGATGCGTACCGGTATGGATATAACAATCAACTAAGCCAGTATTCTGGCGAAGACACGCTTAAATTTGGAGAAAGCATCACCAAAGATGATCTTGTTGTGCTGAGTGTTGGAAATGATGTCATCATTGGCATCAAAGAAGAAGGTAAAAGCTTTGCAGAACTAAGCGATAAAATCACCCTTAAAAACTACACCGATTCAAACACCCGCGTTGAAAACATCCTTTTTGCAGATGGTTCTAACTTTCTCGTAAGTGATCTCTTTAGTGCAACCGAAGGGGCTGATCAGCTCATTTATGGCGATGTGAATGTCAATGTTGATGCCCTTGGAGGAAATGACACCATCATTTCAGGAAATGGCAATGACGTCATAGAAGGAGGAAGCGGAAATGACACTATCACTTCAAACAATGGCAACGACACGCTAAATGGTGGAAGTGGAGACGATACCCTTTATGCAGGTTCAGGTGAAGACATACTAAGTGGTGGTACAGGAGTCGATGATCTTCAAGGTGGACTAGGCGCAGATACTTACCTCTTTGGTAAAGGCGATGGCAAAGATAGCATCTATGATGACTACCGTTATAGTGGCAGTTACCAAGGCAACGCAGGACTAGATACCTTGAAATTTGGAGAAGGTGTTACCAAAGATGACCTTGTTATCCGAGTCAGTGGGAATGACCTTATTATCGGCATTAAAGAAGAGGGTAAAAACTTCGATGCACTGAGCGACACCGTCACGATTAAAGAGTACTTCAATGCTAACAACCGTATCGAAAAGCTACAGTTAAGCGATGGCACTTTAGTTGCACTTGAAGAGCTCCAACAAGGAACCGATGGAGATGACGTCCTTGTCTTTAATGATGACAATACGACTATCAATGCTCTTGGTGGCAATGATAAAATCACCACAGGTGCAGGTAATGATGTCATCGATGGCGGAGTCGGCAATGACACCATTTATAGCAACGCAGGCAATGACATCATCACCGCAGGAAGCGGAAACGATAGCGTATACGCTGGCAGTGGCGATGATAAACTCTATGGCAATGAAGGCGATGACCTGCTCGATGCAGGAAGTGGCAATGACACGCTTGTGGGAGGCGTTGGTGCAGATACCCTTTATGGCGGGGCAGGAAATGATCTTTACATGTACACTAAAGGTGATGGCAAAGATATCCTCAGTGATGAAAGTGGTGAAGATACCTTGCGTTTTAGTGAAGGCATCACTAAAGATGATCTTATCGCCAAAGCAAGTGGCAATGATTTAATCATCGGCATTAAAGAAGAGGGAAAAACCTTTGATCAACTCACTGATACGATTACCATTAAAAACTACCTTACCAGTGGCAAGTTAGAACATTTACTCTTAAATGATGGTACAGCTCTAGCATTAGATGAGCTTCAACAAGGCAGTGAAGCCAATGATTATCTTGTCTATAGCAATGAAGCTTCAACGGTCAATGGACTTGGTGGTAACGATACTATCATCACAGGAAGTGGTGCTGATGTCATTGATGGTGGAAGTGGAAACGATACCATTACTTCAGGTGGAGGAGCAGATAAAATCATCGGTGGGACAGGAGATGATGTTCTTAACGCAGAAGGTGGCGATGATGTACTCATCGGCAATGAAGGCGCTGACATCCTTCAAGCAGGTACAGGAGAAGATACGCTAAGCGGTGGCACAGGTGATGATAGCCTTTATGGAGGACTCGGAGATGACACCTACATCTTTAACAAAGGTGATGGAAAAGATAAACTAAGCGATGAAGGTGGTACCGATTTCATTAGCTTCGGTACAGGCATCGCAAAAGAAAATCTCATCTTTAAACAAGTAGGATACGACCTTATCGTGGCGATCAAAGAGGATGGAAAAACCTTTAGCACGCTTAGCGATAAGATCACTATAGCCAATTACTTTAAAGACACTACGACCATTGAAACATTGAAGTTTGCTGATGGAACCCAAATGACCAACAGCGAAGTAGCCGCCCTCTTTGTCAATGTCAACATCGAAGATACAATCTTTAGTAAACAAGGTGCTGTGCTTCGTGGTGGCAATGGTGATGATGTGTATGTTTACAATCAAGGTGATTTTACGGTGGTCATTGATGATTATTACTACAAAGACGCGCTTGAGGTCAATGCGGGAAAAGACACCCTCCAATTTGCTACAGGCATCAACAAATCTGATGTCACCATTGGTGTTAATGGAACAAGTCTTATCATCAAAATCAACAGTTCTGAAACCTACCAAGAGTTGCAAGATATCGTGGTTATCAAAGATTGGAAGTCTGAAAATCGAGGCATTGAAAAGATCATCTTTAGCAATGGTGAAGTGCTAGACATCTCTAAAACCGAGACATTTCCTACCATCACGTTCAATAACACTTGGACTTCAAAACGCTACTACGTTTATGGCAATGACAACGATGATATTGCTGGAACCACCAGTGCCGATACCATCGAAGCTGCCGGTGGAGCCGATGTGATTACTGCCGGTGCTGGCAATGACATCATTTATGGTCAAGATGGGGAGGATATCATCGATGGCGGATCCGGCGATGACAGGCTTATCGGTGGAGCCGGTGATGACTATATCAAAGATGATGCAGGTAACGATACGTATGTCTTTAACAAAGGCGATGGTAGAGATATCATCAAAGATACCGCTGGAACAGATGTACTCTTCTTTGGAGAGGGCATCAGCAAAGATGATATCGTCCTTCGTGTCTTTGATAATAACCTTGCCGTTGGACTCAAAGAAGGCACGACCTCTTTTTACAGACTTAGTGATCGCATTATCCTAAAAGATTGGTACAGTACAGGCGGACGCATTGAGTCCTTCCAGTTTAGTGATGGCACATCGATGAGTGTCAGTGACATCATCCAAAGTATTGGAACGGATAGCAATGATCTCATTAATGGACTTGATGACCAAAATGACATCTTAAATGGTGGCATCGGTAATGATACACTTGATGGTAAAGATGGAAATGATACACTAAATGGTGGTGTTGGTGCAGATACACTCATCGGTGGAAATGGCAATGATACCTTTGATGGCGGTTATGGAAATGACACGATAAGTGATATCAGTGGTGATGATACCTATATGTTTGGTAAAGGCATGGGAAAAGATACCATCACCGATAGTGCAGGACTTGATAGCATTGTTATGGCAAGCGGCATTCTAAAAAGTGATGTCATCTGGCAACAAGTAGGCAATGACCTTGTCATTGGCATTAAAGAAGACGGAAAAACATTTGATCAGCTTAACGATACGATTACGGTCAAGAATTGGTATACCGGTGGAATTACTAATCGTGTTGAGATAATTAAATTTACAGATGGAAGTACGATTAGTTCAAATGATATTCTCCCTGGAACTGAAGGAGTAGACAACCTAATATATGGCGCAGAGGACAACATTATTCATGCATTGGCTGGCAATGACACTATCTTAGCAGGAGCTGGCAATGACACACTTTATGGTGATGCAGGAAACGATAACCTCCAAGGCGAAGCAGGGAATGATACGCTCTATGGCGGAGCTGGAGATGATAACCTCTATGGTCAATTAGGGGATGATGTTCTTGATGGTGGAGCTGGGAATGATAGCCTGCAAGGTCGAAGTGGAAACGATACCTACCTCTTTGGTCGAGGTGATGGAAAAGATACCGTAAGAGAGAATGACTTCGAAGATTGGAATAATAAAGGTAACGATACTCTTAAATTTAAAGAGGGAATTACCGCTGATGATATTCTAATCAAGCAAGTGGGACATAATCTTGTTATTGGGATCAAAGAAGAAGGTAAAACCTTTGATCAGCTGAGTGATACGATTACATTTGAGAACTGGTTAGCTACTTCTACACAGTATTATGAATCTAATTGGAGTTTTAACGCTTATTATAGTGTTGAGAATATTGCTTTTAGCGATGGAACGACATGGAATAAAGCGGATATTATGGCGCATGTTGGAACCGATGATAATGAGACGATTTTCGGACTTGATGGATCCGATACCATTCATGGTGGTAAAGGAAATGATGTACTTTATGGAAGACCAGGTAATGATACTTACATCTTTGACCGAGGAGATGGTAAAGATACAATCTACGATAGTTATGGCACTAATCAAAATGGTAACAATGCTGGCAATGATACCTTGAAGTTTGGAGAAGGCATTAGCGTGGATGATCTGATTATCCAAAAAAGCGGTAACGATGTCATTATTGGTATTAAAGAAGATGGAAAAACATTGGCAGAGCTTAGCGATATCATCACCATAAAAGATTGGTATAACGTTAACAATCGAATTGAGCACGTTGTACTCAGTGATGGCACTGAGATAGATACCGCATTCTTATTTGACCCAACTGAGAACGATGATAACCTAACGTATGGCGCGGAGGATAACGAAGTCCACGCATTAGGAGGGAATGACTTGATCGTAGCCGGCGCAGGGAATGACACACTTTATGGTGATGCAGGAAACGATAACCTCCAAGGCGAAGCAGGGAATGATACGCTCTATGGCGGAGCTGGAGATGATAACCTCTATGGTCAATTAGGGGATGATGTTCTTGATGGTGGAGCTGGGAATGATAGCCTGCAAGGTCGAAGTGGAAAGATACAATCTACGATAGTTATGGCACTAATCAAAATGGTAACAATGCTGGCAATGATACCTTGAAGTTTGGAGAAGGCATTAGCGCAAGCGACATTGTCTTCAGAATGAATGGCTCTAACTTAGAAATAGATATAGGCAATGGTGATTTTATCACGATCAACTCTCAAACCAATCTCAATAATGCCATCGAAAAGATCGTACTCAGTGATGGAACCTATATGACCAATCTTGATATCGAAAAATTGACCGAAAACCTAAGCCTCTATGCTTCTGAAAACGGTATTTCATTAACAAGTACAGATGTCATTCGTGCGAATGCCACTATGATGGAGATGATCAACTCTTACTGGCGTAGTGGTGGTGATAGCTCAGGTGAATACACCCCTCCAATTGTCCTTGATCTTAATGGCAATCTTACAACCTCTATTGCATTAGAGTCAAGCGATGTCTATTTTGATTATGATGGCGATGGTGTTAAGGAGAAAACGGCTTGGATAGAATCGGGGGATGCAATGCTTTCGATGGATCTTAATGGCGATGGGCTTATTAATAACGGTAGTGAGCTTTTTGGTAACTACACCAAACTGGCCGATGGCTCTTTAGCAAGTGATGGTTATGCCGCACTTGCTCAATATGATAGTAACCATGATAATATCATCGATGCTAACGACAGTGCTTTTGCAAGTCTAAAAATCTGGAAAGATCTTAATCAAAACGGCATCACTGATGCTGGAGAGCTTACAAGCTTACAACTGAGCAATATCTCTTCCATTCATCTTAGCAGAGAAGATGGTACCACCTTTAGCCAAATCACAGAAGCTGGCAATATCATCTCCAATCAAACAAGCTTTACTTCAAGTAGTACTACTTCAGGCATCGTCAGAGATGTTTGGTTTAAAGTCGATCAAAATGACACCATTACCAACAATGATACGTTCATTTCTACTGTAGCCAATGAGAGCTTCAGCGGAGGTGAGGGCAATGATACCTACATTATGAAACTAGGTGGTGGTAAAGATACCATCGACGATAATGACGCAACAGGTCTTGGAGTCGATACGATTCGTTTTGCAAGTGGGATTAGCGCAGACCAAATATTAGTCAAATGGGATCGACAAACCAATGGACTTGTCATTGGTATTCGTGAAAACAGTGACGATGATACTGCACTTAAAGATCTCGCCGATCAGATTGTTGTTAAAAATTGGTTTGATGCAACAGGTAAAATCGAGAAGTTTGTCTTTGCCGATGGTACTATCTTAGATGCACAAGCCATCTACGCAAAACTCATCCAAACCAAAGAGAATGGTGAACTCTCAGCTACCGTTTTAGCATCAGGTGATAGCTTAGATGGAGGTCGTTACAATGATGTTCTGTTTGGAGCAGAGGGCAATGAACTCATCAGTGGAAATGATGGTGATGACTATGTTAGTGGACAAGCAGGAGATGACCAACTTATGGGTGATGATGGTGATGATGTCCTTGATGGAGGCTTGGGTAGCGATATCTTAATGGGTGGCAATGGCGATGACTATTATATCTTTGAAAAAAGTAGTGGTCACGATTTAATTAGCGATAGCGCAGGCATCGATACCTTGATGTTAGGTGCAGGCATCACCAGAGAAGATATCCTTGCTAAAGTAGTAGGTGATGACATCATCTTAGGAGTGAAGGAAACAGGTAAAAGCTTTGAAGAGCTAAGTGACACCATCACCATTAAGAACTGGACACAAACAGGCTTTGAGATTGAAAACGTTATGTTGGATGATGGCACACTTTTAAGCCTTGATGATCTACGGAACCAAGCACCAATTCTTACAGATACTGAAGTAAGCATTGCAATGCAAGACCTACGCCAAAGCACAGGAACCATAGCTGTGACTGACCCAGATAGTGACACGCTCGTCTACAGCATCTCCACTCAAACAACACATGGAACCCTAAGTGTTGATGAAGCAGGTGCATGGGTCTATAAAGCCAATGCTGGTTATATAGGTGAAGATAGCGCCATCATTAAAGTAGATGATGGAAATGGCGGAGTAGTAGAGCAAACGCTCAACTTCGATTTAAAAGTATCAGCACCAACGATTAATACGACTGCCTTAACTCTTCTCGAAGACAATAGCTATAGCAACACCTTAGCCGTGACCAACCCCATTGGTGGTGCTTTAACCTATGCCATCCTTGATGCAACAGATTACGGTAGCTTTGTTCTCAATAGTGATGGAACCTATAACTACACACCATCACTTAACTACAATGGATCTGATAGCCTTACTCTCAAAGTGACGAATGAATATGGTCTAAGCTCTACGCAAACGATTGAGCTTAATATCACTCCGGTCAATGACACCCCAACTTTCGTTTCGAGTGAAGATGAGTCGTATTTGCTTAAAAATACACGTCTTGTCACAGGTGCTATTAATGCGAGTGATATTGATGGCGATACGTTAAGTTATGCACTTTCCACAAATCCAACCCACGGAACACTGACACTTGATGCAACCACAGGTGTATGGAGTTATGAGAGTCTCTTTGGGTATATTGGAAATGATAGTGCAACAATCAGTGTGAATGATGGTAAGGGTGGCGTGATCACTAAAAATATCATCTTTAATGCTAAAGGCTTAGTGTATGAAGGTGGAGATATCACAATCTCCGCTCAAACCATTGGCGATACCCTTGATTTAGGAACGAATGGTATGGATGCGCTTAACTTTGATAAAAGTGGCAACAACCTTACCATTACAGTTAAAGATCAAGGGGTGATTACCATTAGTGATTACTTCACCCAACCCAATCAGTCTTTGACAACACTGAGTACCTCTTGGGGTGAGATCAATATTGATAAAGAGGCAATCAAGCAAGCCGGTGGCACATGGTGGTGGCCATTTGGAAGTGCTACTGCAAATAATAGTGTTGATAGCTTACTCATAGGCTCAACCTATAGTGACACCCTTACAGGAGCTTCAGGTAATGACATCTTATTTGGATCTTCCAAGAATGATAAACTCATCGGCAATGCGGGCAATGATCTTCTTATCGGTGGCAGTGGCAATGATACGCTTACCGGAAGTAGCGGACAAGATACCCTTTATGGTGATAGTGGAAACGACACCCTTGATGCCAAAGAGGGAGATGATTATCTCATCGGAGGTAGTGGCAACGATACCTTATATGGTGGAAGTGGTGCGGATAAGCTCAGTGGTGGAGCAGGGAATGACACCTTATACGGTGATGTTGGCAATGACACCTATTACTTTAACTTAGGCGATGGCAAAGATACGATCACCGATACCTCCTTTAGCTTCTGCTCTTGGAATACTCCAGAAGGAGGCGATGATACCATTACCTTTGGAGAGGGAATCGAAAAAGAGGATGTTACCTTCTTAATGCAATGCGGCAATCTTTCCATTAAGTATGGAGATAAAGAGAGTGTTGTGATATCGGGTCAAAGTAATGATGCTAGTGCGATAGAGCGCTTTGAGCTGAGTGATGGAAGTTATTTAAGTTCCAATGATGTTGAGAGTATCATCCAACAGATGAGTGCCTATGCAAAGGATAACGGTATCTACATCAGCTCTAACAGTAGCATTGAAAACAACCAAGCTTTAATGCAAATCGTAAGCTCCAGCTGGCATAACGCATGATGAAAAAAGCCTTTCTAGGAGTCGCAGTCTTATCTGCGACTCTTGCTTTTGGAGAACAGAGTGTGACCTTTGAGCGTTTACTAGAATCGATGGAGCAAAGCTCCCCCAAGCTTGAACAACAGCGCCTCCAAACCAAAATAGCCCAGCAGAGCCTAAGAACTGCTGAAGCAGCGTATCTGCCCAGCTTAGCGCTTGGCGCAACCTCGGAGTATTCAAAAAAGTTTAATGATACGGTCACTCCTTCGTATGTAGGAAGTGACAGCCTCACCCAAACCACCCAGTACCAAAACTCCTCCACGATCTCCCTAACCTACGATCTCTTTCGCTTTGGTGCCACCAACCTGGGTGTCAAAGCTGCTCATCAGCAGATCAAAGGCTCCAAAGCAGCTGAGTGTGTGAATCTCAAAGAGCAGTTAGATTCGCTCCTAGAAGCCTACACTAAAGTACGCATCGCCACAGCAAAACTAGCCTATTACCAAAAGATGCAACAGCTCTACCAAGAGGCCTACATCATGGCAAAACGACTTAATGTTGCAGGCGAACTTCCGCAAACCGAAGTCATCAACTATGCACAATACATAGCCGATCAACTGGTCATGATCGCTCAAATCCATGAAGAAAAAGAGAATATGCTAGCCCATCTTTCTTATCTCAGTGGTATCAAACTGGATACCTTTTCCACGCTAGAGCCTTTACATGTAAAAGAGTCTTCTTTAACTCAGGTAAGCTTTGAAGAGAGCTCTCGTGCTAAACAAGCCTACGCAGGCATTGAGCAAAAAGAGGCTCAACTGCAAGCGGAAAAAACACGCTATCTGCCTGTCTTTTCTCTTTACGGCAAATACGATCTGTATGGCTCCGATGAAGAGCAGTTCAGGCGCTCCACCCAAGATATCGAGCGCAATGGGTACAGGGTAGGGCTCTCCTTTTCGTGGACACTCTTTGATGGCTTTGCCAGAGAAGCTGCCGTTGAGACACGGCTTTTAGAGCTTCAACAGGCCAAAATGGCACTGGTTGAAGCGAAGCGAACGTATGAAAAAGAGCAATATTTGCTGCAAGCACAAGCCCGTGAGCGCGAACATAGGCTTAACAGTGCGAAACGAAGCGAAGCCTCTTCGCACAATGTCTCAGAAATGATCGAAACCCTGCATGAAAACGGACAAAAAGATAAACTCTCCAGCCTCAAAGCTCAAATCCAATACTACCAAACCGCTATTGCGTCCAATGAAGCCGAAGAGCTTTTAAGCCTGAGTCACACCAAAGAGATTCTCTTTGCCCAAAAGGAGTATGAATGCGTAGCGCATTAGTCGCCCTTGAAGTAGTAGGCCAGCTCAATCGCATCGCCATTGACTCCACTGCTATTGCTAGAAAATATGCCCTAGATGCGAATGAGCCCTCCATCGAAGTATTGGCCAGAATTGCGAAAGAGCAGGGCTTTAAAACCAAACTCAAATCCCTTACCCCTGCTCAAATGGAAAAATACCCCTTGCCATGTATCGCCCGAAAAAAAGAGGCAGGGTATATCGTAATCTTAAAAATTGATCTTGAAAAAGAGCAGATGCTGGTCTTCGAAGCTGGATCCAAAGAGCCATATTTACTCAGTTTCTCAGATTTTACAGCCACTATTCAGCCTAAAGTCATCATCCTTAAACATAAAATTATGACCGATCAGATTAAATTTGGCTTTGCATGGTTTTACAATCAGCTTTTACACTATAAACGTATCGTAGGTGAAGTACTCTTAGCCTCCTTTGTGATGCAACTCTTTGGATTAGTCACACCACTGTTTACGCAAGTAGTGCTTGATAAAGTTCTAGTGCATCACAGCATGAGTACACTCAATGTCATTGCTATCGCCTTTGGAGCGGTGATTATCTTTGAGTTTTTACTGAGCATCGTGCGTAACTACGTTTTTGTGCATACGACCTCAAAGATTGATGCACGACTCGGAGCTAGGTTGTTTCGCCATCTCATCTCACTTCCTTTGGTCTACTTCGAGAAGCGCAAAGTAGGTAATATTATCGCACGTGTGCGAGAGTTAGACCAGATCAGGGAGTTTATTGCTAATAAGTCCGTCACCGTACTGTTAGATATGCTTTTCTCGGTGGTCTTTGTGGTCATGATGATGATCTACAGTGTGCAACTTACCTTCGTCTCTTTAGGCTTTATCTCCATTATTGCCATTCTCTATATCATCGTAACCCCAAATCTTCGCAAACGACTTGAAGCCAAGTTTCAAATGGGAGCACAATCCAATGCCTATTTGGTGGAATCGGTTACCGGCATGCAAACGGTCAAAGCCCTAGCGATTGAAGGCAGTATGCAAAAAAAGTGGGAGGAGTATTTAGGCGCTTACGTCAATGCAGGCTTTAATCTAGCCCATCTTTCCAATATCCTCTCCGGTGTCAGTGGTGCTTTACAAAAGCTGATGACACTGAGTATTCTCTACTTTGGAGTAGGGCTCGTCATTGATAACAAACTAAGCGTAGGACAGTTGATCGCTTTTCAGATGTTTGCAGGTCAGTTTAGCTCTCCTGTGATGCGTTTAGTAGGGCTGTGGAATGAGTTTCAACAAGCACTGCTCTCAGTAGATCGTATTGGAGATATCCTCAACACTCCCACTGAGCAAATGAACGATAAAGCTATTACGCTTCCAAAAGTGCAAGGGGAGGTTAACTTTGACAAAATTGCCTTTCGTTATGCTCTTGATGGCCCGCTTATCTTAAAGCAACTCTCTTTACATGTAAGCCCAGGGCAGAGCATTGGTGTGGTAGGACGCAGTGGTAGTGGAAAGAGTACACTCACCAAACTCTTACAACGCCTTTACTTGCCCCATGAAGGAGCTGTTTACATCGATGGTGTCGATATTAGACATATGAATCCTTCATGGCTTCGCCATAATATTGGGGTTGTGTTACAAGAGAATTACCTCTTTAGTGGAACGATTAAAGAGAACATCGCCTTTGCGGTTCCGGGAGCTTCCATGGAGCGCATTATCACCGTTTCTAAGATTGCAGGAGCGCATGAGTTTATCTCAGAACTTCCGGAAGGGTATGACACTTTCGTAGGGGAGAGGGGTTCATCGCTCTCAGGAGGGCAGAGACAACGCATCGCGATTGCAAGGGCACTTTTAGGAGATCCCAAAGTCTTGATATTTGATGAAGCAACCTCGGCATTGGATTATGAATCAGAGAAAATCATTCAAGATAACCTCAAAGCCATTAAAGAAGGACGTACGATGTTTATCGTGGCACACAGGCTGAGTACGGTCAGAGATTGCGATGAGATTATCGTGATGGATAAAGGTGACATTGTAGAGCGAGGGAGTCATGATGAACTGATGACACTTAAAGGCTACTATCACTTCTTGACCACACAGCAGGAGAGGGCATGAAATGGTTTAAACAGGGCACGCGAAATGATGTCCATGAGTTTCAGCCCTTATTAGTTGAAATTGAAGACAGACCCCTTAATCCATTAGGGCGCAGTATTTTATGGATTATCTTTGGGGTCATTTTATTTGGAATCTTATGGCTTAGCTTTGCCACGATTGATATCGTGGTAAGTGCACGAGGTAAAGTAGTTCCCACAGGAGAGATTAAAGTCCTTCAACCGATTGAAACAGGGGTCATCTCTAAAATCTTGGTGAAAGAGGGCGAACATGTGCAAAAAGATCAAGTGCTGATGCAAATAGACCCGAGTGTCACCCAAACCAGTCTGGCTTCTAAAGATAAAGATCTGGTAGTGCATATCCTGGAATGTGAACGCTTAAGTGCTTTAGTTGACAATCGCAAACCCAAATGGAATGAGTATACGCATCTAGATACGGCACTCTTAAATGAACAAAAAGATCTCTACCTTCACCAACGAGACTCCCTGAGTGCCTCTAAATCCCAATACGCTATGAAAAAGTCCCAAGCCGAAGCGCAATACAGCAGTGCCAAATCAGATGTGCAACGCTTAGAAGGCATCTTTCAAAAAGAGCAGATGCGGCTTAAACGTATGGAAAAGGTGCTCGATATCATTGCACGAAATGACTATGAAGAAGCCCAAAAGAGTGCCAATAATATCCATGAACAGCTCAATATGGCACATCATAAAGAACGTGAGAGTAAGCAACATCTCAAAGAGGTTGAACATGAAGCCAAAGTCTATGTCGAACAGACTCTCTCCACATGGTTTAATCAACTCCTTGATAAGAAAAAAGAGCTAAGAGCCTTAGAATCAGAGATCAACGCTATCGCCTTTCAAAACAGACAACAACAGATCAAAGCACCACTGAGTGGTTACATCGGAAAACTGATGGTCAACACCGAAGGAGGGGTTGTAACACCAGCTGAAAAGCTCATCTCGCTTGTTCCTGATGATGCACCTCTCATTATTAAAGCAACCGTACTCAATCAAGATAGAGGCTTTATCACCAAAGAGATGCCTGCTGCCATTAAAATCGATACCTTTACCTTTCAAAAGTATGGTTTTATAGAAGGAATAGTCGATAGCATTGGTAATGATGCCATTGAAGATGAAAAACAAGGGCTGATTTATGAGATCAAAGTCATTCCCTCAACCACCTCGTTGATGATAGATGGTAAAGAGAAACGATTAGAACCTGGTATGAATGTGACGACTGAGATTAAAGTAGGCAAACGAAAAATCATTGAGTTCTTTATCTATCCAATTATTCAGTATATGGATGAGGGGTTGAGTGTGAGGTAGTACGTACACGCTCCTCTGGCTCACAAAAAGAGTGATATTGGTAGGAGTGTTTTCCCCCACTATACTAAACTTTGGCAACAGAAACAGTTCTTAAACAAACAGAAATGATAGCCAATGAAATTGTAGATTAAAGTACACAGTCATTAAATATTTTGAATAAATATTGTTCGTTTATTAAGTTTATATATTTACGTTAAATAGTATGTATAAAAGGTAAATATTTGAGATATTTTTTAGTATAATTACCAAAAGAGGTAAAAGGCTAAAAATGGCTCAAGCAATCGGATACATTCGTGTCAGTACAGACAAGCAAGATTTCCAAAATCAGCACCATGCCATTCTTGCATATGCCAATCAAAAAGGCTTAGGCAAAGTTTCATTTGTTGAAGTCAAAATGAGCAGCAAAAAGAGTGAAGAAGATCGAAAGATTGATGAGCTTTTAATAACCCTTCAACCGCATGATCATTTGATCGTCTCAGAATTAAGTCGTATTGGACGAAGCGTGGTGAATGTAGTCACTATTGTAAATCAACTCATTGCAAAGAAAGTCAATATCCATATCCTAAAAGAGCATCTTCTGATTGAGCCAGATATGCAAAATCCTTTCACTGACTTTCAAATCAATATCTTCTCCTCCTTTGCCCAACTAGAGAGGGATTTAATTAGCCAACGTACCAAAGAGGCATTACAAGCTAGAAAAGAAAAAGGCATTAAGTTAGGAAAACCTAAAGGCACGATTCAAAATAGTATCTACGATAAAGACCAAGCCAAGATCAAAGAGCTTTATGATTTAGGTGTCACTCTTACCAATATCTCTAAAAAGCATTTGGGATATGGCACCATTAAAAGCTTGAGCGAATATGTCAAAAATAAGCTAAATAGGAAGGGAAACCATGAGTAATGATCAAGTCTTAACTGTTATGTCCGATGAATTTAGAGCCTCTTATGCTTTTTATGAAGGTTATGATGATATGGTGATTCATAAATCATCCAGACAAATTTTCAAAATTAACTTTGTCCATGGCATGGCACAACTTGTTCCTGTATCGAATGAAACTGCTATGAACACAATAGAATCCGATATGCAGCCATTTGTTGCAATGTTGAAAAAACAAGGGTTTTAGATTTTAGAGTAGAACCAAGAAATCGTTAAAATATGATCATACGCTATGTATGAAAAACTCCGCGATGAGCTTTAATAACCATTGGGCTCATTGTCCTTTCAAGCAAAATCAGGACTGTATCTGTTTGTTCAATTAATAGTTGACATTCACTTTCTGTAAAATCACTATCAATAAGTTCTGTAATATCTTGTTTAATTTTTTCCGTAAATGCTGGTTGATTTTTCCAAGAAAATGTTTTGAAATTTTGGATAGTTTCAATAATAAATTGTTTTGCATTTTGAATAGTAGTATTAGGTTGATTTTTGGCAACTGATATTATTTGAAAAACGTAATACAAAAAAAGAAATGGTCGCTGCCTTACATGACTACCTAATGAAAAAGCATCTAGTAATTTGACAAAAGTGCCTTCTTTGATAATGCCTTTTACTCTTTTAAGAAGTGCTTCTATTAGAATTTCACGTAATTTTTGAGCTAATTCATCTTGAGAAAATAATGAAGATAAATCATTTAAAAGATAACCATTTTCAATAGAAATCTGGGGAGTGGCAGATAATAAGTGAGGTTCTTGGCCAAAAAAAAGAAACGTTGGATTCGCATTAAGCGTTTCACAATACTTTTTAATTACTGATGAAGATGGCGCAATGGACTGAGATTCATATTTTGCCAATGTCGCTTGTTGAATTTCTAATTTTTCAAAAGCTTCTTTTTGTGAAATTCCAAGTCTATCTCTAAATTCTTTAAAAAACATATAGCAATTCCTTAAAATTATGTTTTATACAACATAATAAGTTAATTATAACATATTTTAAGATAAATATAAAATTCAAGTTGTATAATATGTCATATAAAACATAATATGACAAAAAATATATGATTATGGAGTTCAATCACTGCAATGATGAAAAAATACTTTTGGTTAAAATTAAAAAATGATTTTTTTGATCGAGAAGAAATTAAACTTATTGAAGCCATGCCAAATGGGAAAGACTACATAATTTTCTATATGAAACTTCTTTTAAAAAGTATAGAAAATAATGGAAAACTCTTTTTTAGAAACACTATACCATATAGTGCAGAGATGCTTGCAAATGTGACAAATACAAATATCGATACTGTCAAAGTATCTGTTGACATATTTTTAAAATTTGAATTGATGGAAAAATGGGATGATGGCACACTATTCATGGTAGAAACTCAAAATATGATAGGCAGTGAATCAAAGTGGGCGAGCTATAAGAGGATAGAGCGGCAGAAAAAAACAGAAATTGGACATTGTCAAAAAATGTCAAAAGAAATTCCAATAGAGCTAGATATAGAATTAGAGAAAAATATAGAATCCTCTCTCTTCTTCTCTCCTACAAATGAAATAGAGAGGATAGATTTTAAATCTTTCAAAAAAAAGTTACTAAATTCTTTTCCTCAGTATGAGTTTAAATTAAAACAGTTAGATGATGCCAATTTCCTTAGTACTCATCAAGGTTTTTGTTTAAAAAATGGTTATATCTATAATCTTCAAACAAAGAGGCTTTGTGATTCAACTGAAAGTTTTAAAATTTGGGAATATTTATATAGCGTTAGAAGTGCTGTTTTTGAACAAGCATTTATCCAAAACAACCAAAGAGCACATCATGAATAATAATTACCAAATAGAAAAAGAATTTTTCCGCCCAAAAGAGGCAGCACAGTTTCTTAGTATTGGTCTATCAACCTTATGGTTGCATGTAAAAAACCAGAAAATTAAAACCTTGAAACCAACGCCGAGAACGACTATAATTACACGTAAAGAGCTATTGTCTTTTCTTTACAGTAATGCTTTATAGTAGTTATTTTAGTAGTCATTACTTGATTTATTATTCAATAGAATTCCTAAATATACGAGTTTTGTTGAATAAGTATTAATCCAGCATTCGCCACTCTTTTTTCTAACAACCTCCCAAAAAGTCTACAAATAGCGATGAAATCGATAAATTAAATTATTTGTTCATTTAAGCCAATCTAATATAATTTAGTATCAACTAAGCCTCGAAGTAGTAACGTAAGTAGTAATTTTTCATAATTTTTACCCATGGTCATAAAACTCCTAAAAGACTTACAAATACGCAATGCCAAGCTATCAGACGAAGTGCAATTTTAGACATGATAGATTTATTCTAACACCTAAAATAGGAGTATATCTCTGAAAATAATTGCCTAATTTTGCCATTCTCACGACATTTAATACGTATAAAATATTCTTTTACTACTCTTCCAAAGATACTTCTATTTAAAATTATATCAATGTTTTATACAGAGTTTTTTGTTTTAATAAAATTAAACTTTTGCAAAAAATATTTTGTAAAAGTTATAAAGTTGTATAAGTAATTTATATCCATATTTTAGGGATATTTGTATAATAATTTAGGAGATTATATATTTGACAATTCGGCAGATATTGCCTATAATTACGTTATAAGAAACGGCAGATATTGCCGAAAAGTAATAAAAGGAGTTTTTTATGACACAGACACAAATGGTAAAGCTTCTTGGTGTCTCTGATAGAACTTTAAGAAGCTGGAAAACAAACCGAAATAGCCTTTATACATTACTTGATCGATTGGATTTTAATCAATCAGAAGAGTTACTTTCTCAAAAAGACAATATGCATGTTAAAAAACTTTTAGAAAATCAAGAGTATTTTCAAGAGTATAGATCGTTTGAAAAAGAGCTCTTTAAGTTTTTGGTTTCAAAATTTGATACGAATGTACTCAAAAAAATGGCAAAAGACACTGCGCTTTCAAAAGAAGCACGAGCAAGAAGTGCATACTTGTATACTTTTTTAACAAAAAAACCTCTCAAACTAAGCTTTTCATTGAATAAAAAAGTAGGTCTATACCATGGAAGAAAGCAAGAATCTGGGGATGGCTTGGCAGACTATTATGGACTCTTAAGCGGGGTAGATGCCAACAGGTTTAATCAATACAAAACAAAAGGGAACAATTGATGAATACTTCGCTCGAAGATGCCGTAAGAGAAATGATGCAAAAAATTAGTAAAAATATACGGGGAACAAGTAAAAAAGTGCCCGTCAATGTGTATATAACTGGTGGAATTGCAATTCATTTTCATACTGCCACTAGAGTGTCAAAAGATTTGGATGCGATTATTGATCAAAACATCAATATTCCCAGTAAATTAACGGTACTTTGGCAAAATGAAAATGGTGAATTTGAAGAACTGGCATATGATTATAACTACAGCCCAACGCTTGGACTTATGCATGAAGATTATGATAGAAGGGCCATATTCAAGTTTAACATCGATGATAAGCTCAATGTTTATATTTTAGATCCAGTAGATTTAATCATTTCAAAATTATCACGATTTGGAGAGCAAGACCAAGAAGATATCCAAAGAATTATACAAAATGACCTTGTCAATAAAAATCAACTTGAAGAATTAGCTAATGATGCTATCAAAATAGCAAGTGTAGGTAGACCCGAAACCTTTAAATTACATCTTGCGTTGACACTTGAAATGTTTGATGAAATAACCGGAAATGTTCAGTAAATCACTTTATATTGCTCAATAGAGGCTCTCTCCTTGCACAATCTTAAACGAAGCGCTTAGGCTTTTAAAAGAATCTTGGCCCTTCGTCTGACACACTCACACAAATCTTTGCTATAATCGGAAGAAATAATCACAAAGAAGCACCGTGAAACTGATTCATTTTTCGGACACGCATTTAGGCTTTAACGATTTAGATGTCATCAATGAGCTCGGTATCAACCAACGAGAGGCTGATTTTTACGATGCGTTTACGCAAGTCATTGAGCAAATCAAAGCAATAAAACCTGACTACATCATCCACACAGGCGATCTTTTTCACCGTCCATCTCCTAGTAACCGAGCCATCACCTTTGCTCTTGAACAATTTAAAATCATCGAAGCACTTAATATCCCGTTCATTATGATAGCGGGTAATCACTCCACACCTCGCACTAATTTAAGTTCCCCAATACTCAAGATATTTGAAAACTTTAAAAATGTTTATGTTTCATACAATCAAGAGTATAAAAAGATAGAGTTCGACGATGTCATTTTTCACACCTTACCTCACATGCACGATGAGACAAAAGCACTTTCTCAAATCGAGCTTTGCGAAGCAAATATTGATACAACCAAACGCAACATCATGATGCTTCACTGTTCTGTAGGTGCGCACTATCTGATGGCTGAGTTTGGCGAGTGGGTGTATCCGCACGATAAAGAAAGCCTTTTTTCTAAAGTGGATTATGTCGCTCTTGGGCATTGGCATGGGTTTGGAAAAGTGGGCAAGCATGAAAATGTTTACTATGCAGGCTCAACCGAGCGCACCAGTTTAAACGACAAACGAAACTCCAAAGGGTTTCTTGAAGTTACACTGGATGAGGCTTTACATGTAAACTACCATGAGATACAAATTCGCCCGATTAAAACCTACGAGATTGACTGTGAAGACTACGAGCACTCAGTTGAGTCTTTACATGTAAACGATACAAAAGACGCTCTTGTCGAAGTCAAATTGACTCATCTTACCCCGTTGCAGTCCATCGACATCCAAACACGTGACATCAAAAATCTCTTTGGCGAAGCTTTACATGTAAGCATCAAACGAGAGTTCAAACAAACCAACGGTGAAGCCACACTAAACGACATCGAAGCACTCTCTTTGGAAGCGTATTTTTTAGAACACATCAAAGAAGAGAGTCAGCCTGAAGAGTTTGAGCGACTCAAAGGCAAAATCCAAGGCTTATTTAGTGCCTACGAAGAGGTGAGCGATGATACTCTCTAAACTTCACCTTGAAAACTTCAAACGCTACACCTCCTTTGATATCGAGTTTGGCGAGGGGCTGATCGGCATCATCGGTAAAAATGGCAGTGGCAAATCGACCCTTTTTGAAGCGATACTTTTCGCGCTTTACGGTGAGCTTCGAAATAAAAAATTTAAAGAAGTCATACGAAACGCCAGTGCGAGTGATAAAGATGCTGTTTTGGTTGAGCTTGATTTTGAGTTTGAAGGCATGGCGTACAAAGTCACGCGAGAGTTTCGCGGAAAAGCGCTCAATGCCAATGCTAAACTGTATAAAAATGGCGAGCTTACAACCAGTGGCGCGAGAGAAGTTACCGTGGCAATTACCAAACTCACAAAGATGAGCAAAGAGGCATTTTTGCATACACTTTTCGCTTCTCAAAAAGAACTTACCAGCCTCAGCACGCTTAAAAATGAAGATCGAAAAAAGATGATACGTAAACTTCTTGGGCTTGAAAAGATAGACTTTGTGGAAAATGAACTCATCGAAAAAAGCAGGGAACTCAAACGTGACATCGTCGCAAGTGCCGAGTTTTTATTAGGCGAAGAAGAACTAAAGAGCAAAAGAGCTCTTATAAAAGAGACTACCGCCATAAAGCAAGCGTTTGAAAAAGAGGTCAAAACCAAATCCACGGAACTAGAAACTACCAAAAAACAAGAGTTACATGTAAAGCAAGAACTCGAACTCTTTGTCAAAACAAAAGAGCAAAAACAAAAGCTCATCAGCGAACTCTCCCTCATCAAAAACTCTATAACTTCAAACTTAGCCACTGGGGCCAAACTCACCGAAGAGCTCAAAAACCTAGAAACAAAAGCCAAAGAACTTAAAAGTTTAAGCACCGTTAAAAAAGAGTACGAAGCCTTACATGTAAAGCTCAAAGACCACGAAAATCTCAAAAATATACAGCTCAAAAAAGAGGGCTTGGAAAAAGAGCAAACCCAGTTGCGTGCCCAGTACACCAAAGCCAAAGCAGACATCGCAACTTTGGAAGAGCAAACCAAACCGTATGAGACACTTTTAGGGCAAAAAAAAGAAAATGAAGCTTTACATGTAAAGATAAAAACGGAACTTTCTGCGAAGCAAACAGAGCAAAAACAACTCCAAAATGAACTCTCAGCCGAACAGCGAGTTGTATCTGACACACAACAAAAGATAGCCAAGATACAAAGCTTAGGTCGAGAATCAAACTGCCCGACATGTACAAGGCAACTGCTTGATGAGTACGACAATGTCATCGCATCCCTAAACGACATCGTGCAAAAGACGCAAAGCCAAAAGATAGACAAAACCAAAGAAAAACTTGACATCCTCACCAAACAGATAAATGAACTCGAAATTCAAAAAGAGCAAACGCAAAAAGCCTTACATGTAAACGAAACGGCTCTAAGTTTGATAGTAAGCAAGCAAAAAGATTTAGCAAACGCCAAAGAGCATTTTACAAAGGTCAGTGAACAAGGCAAACGCAACAAAGAAGAACTTGACACACTCTCAAAACACGCTTACGATGAAGCTTTACATGTAAGCCTACAAAAAAGCTTTTTGGAGTTAAAACCAAAGTATGAAACCGTTCTAAGTCTTGAAACAGAACTCAAACGAGAGCAGGGCGTGAGAGAGGATCTCGCACTTACATGTAAGAGTGCAGAAGCTTTACATGTAAAGGCTAAAGAGAAAGAATTGGAAGTTGCAAAAACACTGTACGATGAGCCAAAACACACCGCAAAACAAAGCGAATACGACGAACTGCAAAAGCAAAAAGAGAAACAATACAGCGTTATTTCAGAGCTCAAAGAGAAAATAGCCAAAAATGAGGGCGAGGTAAAAACCTTGCAAAACGCTCTGGAAAATAACGACATACAACTTAAAAAAGTACAGAGTAAAAAAGACGATTTGCAAGACTACGAGAAAATCAAACTAAGCCTTAGCGAGTTTAAAACAAAACTCAACTCAAAAATCGCCCCACGCATCTCACAAATCGCCTCGCAGATGTACGCCACCATCACCAAAGGCAAATACCAATACATCGAAGTGAACAACGACTTTGATTTTTTCATTTACGATGAGGGCAAATGCTACCCCATAGAACGCTTCAGCGGCGGCGAGATAGACCTTGCCAACTTAGTGCTTCGCATTGCCATCTCCAAAACACTGAGTGAACTCAGTGGTGCAAGTAGTGTGGGATTTTTAGCATTCGATGAAGTCTTCGGAAGCCAAGACGAAACCAGACGTATGGAAATCCTAGAAGCGTTTCATACCATAAAAGAACAGTACAGACAGATATTTTTAATAAGCCATGAGATGGAGATAAAAGAGATGTTTGAGAGAGTTGTGGAGTTGTAAAAATAAATAATAAAAATTATGATTTAGGTTTAGCATTTCATTAAATTTAAGAAGAGGTCCTTGCTAAAAGTATTTATTAATGGATTAATTGAAAAAAAATAAATGTATAAGAAAGAAAAGGTTTGAGTATGAGAAAAGCTATTCCAGACAATATTCAAAGAAAACTTTATGCAGAGTCAATGGGAAGATGTATGAATCCAAGTTGTGAAAAAGAGTTATTGTTGACTAATGGTGATATAGCAGAAAAGGCTCACATTACTCCCCATAGTGATACTGCAGATAATTCTTTTGAAAATTTAATACTCTTATGTCCAAATTGCCATACGAATTTTGATAAAAACTCAGCTTTTACTGAAAATGAAGTTAGAATGTGGAAAGAGGAGAGACGAAAACAGTTATCACAAATTTTTGCACAAAAGTTTAATACGTTTGAAAAACTTGAGGAAGCTGTTAAACCTATTCTTGAAGAAAATAAAACGATATACGAAAACTATTATTTGAAAGGAAACCCTAAACTATGGAAAAAATTTGAAGAAAAGATATTGCTTAATAATCAAAGATTAAAGCTTCTGCTAAGTAGAAATAGAAATTTATTTCAAAAGCATGATGAGGAAATATATTCAAATTTAGCCACCATAGACCAATTAGTTCAACATATTGATGAGTTTTACGACACCAGAGAAGATAATGAAAAAATAAGAACCGTATTATTTCCTGAAGAAGTTAATTCAATATTTGGATTAGAACCTTGTCATGAAGGTATGATACCTTCCGTAGAAGCATTAGAGTGTTTAATTGGTAGCCTACAAAAAGATAATAAATTTATTGAAATTACCTTAGGTATTGAAGACCCATTTATAGTATACAAAGAACGAGATAACTTTGTTTTGTTGTCATTAAGTGATACTCCAAGAATAAGACAAATGTATTTTGTACATAAATGCTTTAAAAAAGTTGGAATAAGGCTTGACAGTCTCAATTTTGCATTAAAGTATTTAGATAATAACCATATTTCATTTACAATTGAAAATTTAGAAAATTTATCGAATGTAATTGTAAAAGAGAAGCCTTTTAAATTTATTTATGAATATTGTTTAAGTAAAGAAAAACTGATTTCACTAGCACCTCAAAAAGGTTTGATTATAGTCAATTTGCACAATTGGAATAGTGGAGGTTGTATTTCTACTGAAGCATATCAACAAGCAGAAATAATGGATGTAACACTATTGACTTTGGATAATTTTTATAGGTATGTTCATAACCTTTAAGATGAATAGAATAATCTATTTAATATCTAAACATATTGATATATTTGAGTTATTTACGGAAGTCTATATCTTTGGTTCTGTAGTTAAAAATAATAAGTTTCCAAATGATATTGATTTATTACTTGTATATAGAATTTATTCTGAAGAGATTGAGGGTAAAAAAAATATGATAGAACAATTTCTAAAAAACTTATTTGAACTAGAGATAGATATTACAATTTTAAGTGAGAAAGAACTAGAACAAACTAAGTTTCTAGAAAAACTTGATTCTGTATATGAGAGGATAAAATAATGAAAAGTAAAGATAAGTTAAATATAGAAAATAAAAATGAGTAAATTGTGACCCTCTCAAAATCCCTCTACACCCGAGCCATTCAATGCCCAAAATCTCCTTGGCTGAAAAAGTATAAGCCAGAGGTTTTAACCCCTCCTGATGCTAGTGCCAAAGCGCGGTTTGAGACGGGTAACATCGTGGGGGATTTGGCGTGTGAATTGTTTCCTGATGGGCGTGAGATTCCTTTTGACGCGCACGATTTTAAAAGCATGGCGAGGTTGACCCAAGCGTATCTTGATGAGGGTGTCGAAAACATCTACGAGGCAACGTTTATTTACGAGGGCATCGTGGTGATGGTGGACATCGTGCGCCAAACATCTCTTGGCTTAGAGCTGTATGAAGTGAAGAGTTCCACCGATGTGAAGCCTATCTATCTGCATGATGTTTCCATTCAGCTGTATGTTTTAGAAGCCCTTGGGTTTAAGGTTGGGGCGTGTCATGTGGTGCATATCAACTCAGGCTATGTGCGAGAAGAAGCGTTGGAGCTTGAAAAGCTTTTTGTGGTGGTCGATGTTACAGGTGAGGTGCGAGAGTTGCAAGGTGCTATTCCCGCAAGACTTGAAGCGTTTGAGGCGTATCTGGACGATAAAATCCATGAGCCAAACATCGATATCGGAAAACAGTGCAATGACCCTTACGAATGCGATGCAAAGGCGTATTGTTGGAAGGTTCAGCGAAATATCCCAGAGTACAGCATCTTTAACATCTTCAATCTTGGCAGTAAAAAACAACAAGAGCTTTATGCACAAAACATCGTGGCGATTGAAGACATACCCGAAGATTTTGCGATGACACCCATCCAATGGCAAAAAGTCGATAACTGGAGAAAGCAACACACGTTCATCGACCATGAAGCGATTGCCGAGTTTTTAGAAACACTCACCTATCCCATCTATCATCTTGACTTTGAGACCTTTCAACAAGCCATGCCTTTGTGGAGCGGTGTCAGCCCTTATAAACAGATACCGTTTCAATACTCTTTACATGTAGAACACCGTGATGGCACTTTAGAGCATAAAGCATTTTTAGCAGAGTCAGGAAGTGACCCAAGACGTGCTTTGGCGGAGAAATTGGTCGAAGACATACCTTTACATGTAAACATTTTGACATACAATATGAGCTTTGAAAAAGGCGTCATCGCCTCACTTGCGCAGCTGTTTCCAGATTTACATGTAAAGCTTATGCACCTACACGACACCATCAAAGATTTGATGCTTCCATTCCAAAAAGGACACTACGTCACCCCAAGTATGCAAGGCAGTTACTCCATCAAATACGTCCTTCCTGCCCTTGTGCCTGAAATGGAATTAGCCTATAAAAAACTTGAGGGCATTCAAAACGGCGGTGATGCTATGAACGCCTTTGCATCTTTACATGTAAAGCGTTTGGAAGAGCAAATGAAAGTACGTGAGCAGTTGTTAAAGTACTGTGAACTCGATACTTTGGCTATGGTGAAGGTGTTGGGGAAATTAAAAGAGGCGAAAGCAACGTAAATGACTTTTTGTGCGTCAGTAAACCTAAAGATAACGCATGATTTTTAGCGTTATTGGCGTTACTCTCAACAAGAATAAGCTTATTTTTTAACACACTGACACACAACAAAGCTGTTATACTATCGTAGGAAATTTTAAAGGAAGTGCATGCGTGTAGGAATTATTGGTGTGGGCGGTGTTGGGGTTGAATTGGTCAATTATCTTCTCACCTTAGGCAGTATGAGCGAAATTGTCTTGGTCAATCGCAACAAAGAAAAGGCGATGGGCGAAGTGGCGGATTTTTCGTATGTTGAGTCGTTTACCTATGCACGTAACACACATTTGCACAGTGGCGATTATGTGGATTGTGCGCACTGCGATGTCATCGTCATTACCGCAGGAGCGCAACTTAAGGGGAACCAAACACGCGATGAGCTTTTACATGAAAATGCCACGTTAATACGAGAGATTGTGCATGAGCTCTCTACCTACGCGCCGCAAGCGATCATCATCATGGTGACCAATCCTGTGGATGTGCTGACCCACATTGCGTACAAAGAGGGGCTTTACCCTAGGGAGCGACTTATCAGTGCGGGAACGCTGGTGGACACGGCGCGTTTTATGAAGATCGTGAGTAAAAAAGTGGGGATTGACCCTAAAAATATCAACGGGTATGTTTTGGGTGAACATGGCAAGGGAAGCACGCTTCCGTGGAGTATTTGCAATATTTGTGGGCTGGATGTCGATACGTTTTGTGAGCTCAATGGCTTGCCATTGCTTGATCGCGCGCAGATTTACCAAGATGTGATCAATGCTGGATTTGAGATATTTTACAAAAAAGGCAATACCAATCACAGCACCGCCGCAAGCGTTTTTCGCATCATTCGCGCCATCGCCAACGATGAACACTCCGTCCTTCCGCTTGGTGTTTACTTAGAAGGTGAGTACGGACTAAGCGATGTGGTGCTCAATGTTCCCGTTGTCGTGACGCGAAAAGGTGCAACTAAAATCCTCAATTACAAACTGCTTCCCGAAGAGCTTGAAGCATTACATGTAAGCGCGAAAACGATGCAAAAAATGGCGCAAGAGGTGCTTACAAATTCATCGCTTTCAGTTGCGCCTCGCTCATAGGCGTTTTAGCCCCTTTTTCATCGTATTGGAAGCCACTAACGGGGCTGCTGTTTTTAAATTCGATTTCATTGGTCAGTTTTCCAGATTCGTAATAGAGTTTGGAGATGCCCTCTGCTTTGTTCTCATGAAACGGCGTTTCACTTTGCAGTTTGCCTGATGGATAGTAAATCTTTGCGATGCCCTCAGCCTTGTCATTGATAAAAGGCGTTTCACTTTGCACTGTACCAGATTTGAAGTAGCTTTTTCTTAAGCCTTCCACGACGTCATTTTTAAACGGTGTTTCGCCTTGCAGTTCACCTGATTCGTAGTAGGTTTTGCCTACTCCTTCGCGTTTGCCCTCTTTGAAGGGTGTTTCACCGCGTAATTTGCCTGAGTCATAGTAAAATTTTCCTGTGCCATTGGCGAGCGCGTGGGTTTTGACCTCGATTAAAACACCATCGTGTCTCTCTTCCAAATCGCCGTATTCGTAAATCTTCTCAGCGCCATAAAGCGTTATGCTCAAAAGCAATATCAGTAACCATTTCATTTTTAGATTCCTTCTAAATTTTTCGCGCATAGTAGCATATTAGATTTAACAGCGCCACTTCCATTCGAGAATTTCTGGCATATCTTGCCCATAGGTTTCGATGTAGGTTTTATGCTCGCGGAGTTTTTCGCGCATTTTCTCTTTTACTGCTTCGGCAAAAGGCTGCATTTTAGGGACGCGATCCATCACGTCCATGACCAGATGAAATCGATCCATATCGTTTAAAACGACCATATCAAAGGGCGTTGTGGTCGTTCCCTCTTCTTTGTACCCTCTTACATGTAAATGCTCATGATTCGCTCTTCGGTACGCCAAACGGTGAATCAACCACGGATAACCATGATACGCAAAAAACACAGGCGTATCTTTGGGGAAGAGCGCATTAAACGCTTCATGGCTAAGTCCGTGCGGGTGCTCTTCACTGGGTTGCAAGCACATCAAGTCCACGACATTGATAAGGCGAATGCTAAGATTGGGCACAAGGGTGCGTAAAATGCTCACCGCCGCTAAGCTCTCCAAGGTTGGCACATCGCCACAACATGCCATCACCACATCGGGCTCGCTTCCTTTATCACTGCTTGCCCACTGCCAAATTCCCATCCCTTTTTCGCAGTGCGCAATGGCTTCTTCTATGTTAAGCCACTGTAGTTCAGGTTGTTTGCCTGCAACGATGACATTGATGGCGTCGCGACTTTTAAGACAATGTTCCCCAACCCATAAAAGCGTGTTGGCATCGGGTGGAAAATAGACATTGACGATATGCGCTTTTTTGTTCACGACGACATCGATAAATCCTGGGTCTTGGTGTGAAAAACCGTTGTGATCTTGCCTCCAAACATGCGAAGTCAGAAGATAATTGAGTGAAGCAATAGGTTTACGCCATGGGATTTCACGGCTCGTGACCTTAAGCCATTTAGCGTGTTGATTAAACATCGAGTCGATGATATGGATAAATGCTTCGTAGCATGAGAAAAAGCCATGCCTACCTGTGAGTAGATAACCTTCTAACCAACCTTGGCAGGTGTGTTCGGAGAGAATTTCCATAACACGACCGTCTTGTGCGAGGTGATCATCAGTGTCGTCATGTTCTGCCATCCAAACGCGATTGGTCACTTCAAAAAGGGCACCTAAGCGGTTTGATGCTGTTTCATCGGGGCCAAAGACGCGAAAAGTGTGCATATTGTGGCGCATCACATCGCGAAGAAACGTACCTAAAACGCGTGTGGATTCAGCGATAGATTGCCCATGAGATTGAACGTCCACCGCATAGGTTTTAAAATCAGGCAGATGCAAAGCTTCTAAAAGCGCCCCGCCGTTGGTGTGAGGGTTTGCCCCCATGCGTTTTTCGCCTTGGGGTGCAAGCGAAGCGAGTTCAGGGATGAGTTTGCCATTTTTATCAAAGAGCTCTTCGGGCTTGTAACTTTTCATCCAGTTTTCAAGAATCGTGATGTGTTCAGGCTTTGTATCCAGCTCAGAGAGTGGCACTTGGTGGGAACGCCATGAGCCTTCGGTTTTGAGTCCATCGACCTCTTTGGGACCGCTCCAACCTTTAGGACTGCGCAAGATGATCATCGGCCAAAAAGGTCGTTTCGTGTTTCCATTAACTCTGGCTTCATGCCAAATGGTTTTAATTTTAGTGACAATGAGATCTAAGGTCTCTGCCATTTTTTGATGCATTAGCTCAGGTTCATCGCCTTCAACAAAATAGGGCTCATAGCCATATCCGATGAAAAGTTTTTCAAGCTCATCGTGCGAGATGCGCGCAAGAACCGTTGGATTGGCGATCTTATACCCGTTGAGGTGGAGAATGGGAAGCACGGCACCATCGCGTTTGGGGTCTAAAAATTTGTTCGAGTGCCACGCGGTCGCCAAGGGCCCTGTTTCGGCTTCACCATCGCCTACCACGCAACATGCGATAAGCTCTGGATTGTCAAAGACCGCTCCATAAGCGTGTGAGAGCGCGTAACCCAGTTCGCCTCCTTCGTGGATGGAACCGGGCGTTTGGGGTGCTACGTGGCTTGGAATGCCTCCAGGGAAGGAGAACTGTTTGAAGAGTTTTTGCATGCCAGCTTCACCTTGTGAGATGTCGGGATAGACTTCGCTGTAGGTTCCTTCCAAATAGGTGTTGGCAACGACCGCGGGGCCGCCGTGTCCAGGGCCTGCGATGAAAAGCATGTTGAGGTTATCTTTAAGGATTATTCGATTCATGTGCGCGTAGATAAAATTCAGCCCCGGCGTCGTGCCCCAGTGCCCTAAAAGGCGAGGTTTGATCTGCTCTAAAGAGAGAGGTTTTGTGAGCAAGGGATTTTCAAGTAGGTAAATTTGCCCCACAGAAAGGTAGTTCGCCGCACGCCAATAAGCGTGAATCTGTTTAAGTTCGTCTGGTGAAAGTGGTTGATGTTTCATGAAACTCCTTTAAGCTGAGTCATTCGTATGCTACTTCAATTTTACTTAAAAAAGATGCGTTTAAAAGCTTACATGTAAAGAGTAGACTTCGTGCCTAACCCATCACCTCGTTTTTCCAATAATGATGTAAAAAGTCTGTTAAAAAACAACTTTACAGTAGCGTAAACTATGCTACAATTTGCGCTTATTTTACATGTAAAAGGTTGCGTATGGGAATTAGCATTAAAAAGCTTGAAGCGTTGGTAGATCAGGTTGTTTTACCATTTGAGAGATTGATTATTGAAGACTCAAGGCTTGCTCGCTATCTGTCCGATCCGGATGTTGCAAAAGTGCATAATTTAGCCATTGCTAAACTGAGTATTTACATTTATGCTGATATTAAACACGCGTATGAATACGTCCAAGAAGCGGCGCAAAAACATAAGCTCAAAGAGATCCCCATTGACAATTTGCGAGAGTTTTATTCGCTTTATTTTGTGCTTTGCCGTGAATGGAATCAAAAACATTTAGAAACCGAAGATCGTTTTGGAAAAAACTTAGAGGTGATAGAGCAGTTTGTGTATGACTCTTTTTCAAAAGAAGATCAGAGCAAAGAAGACTTTTTTATCTACGACTCGCCCACGACAGCGCAAAACATGGCAAAGATGCATTACCACGATGATACAAAAATCAGTGCCGTTGCTTTTTGCTCGGAGGGTAGCATCGATGAGTTGGATATTCAAGATATTTTAGAGAGCTGTGATGAACTCGCCGAAGTGGTGCAAGACTACAATCTTGAATACAATAAAGCCTATTTTTTAGGAGTAAAAGAGCGTTTTGACTCCTATGCAGCGATTTTGGAAAAAAATACAGAGTTTCGCGATCTAGGCTACAGCTTAGCAAAGCTCTCTTTATCGTTGGAAGAGCATCTGGATTCTTTAACCGCTCATGTCAATAAAAAGAAAATTTTGATGATTTTAAATGCGATCGTTGAAGATCTCATTGGGTGGACGGAAGCGGTTTTAAAAGAGAAAACAGCGGTGGATATTCACTACTTGGATGCGTCACTTTTTTCAAGCATTATTCAGTTTGAAATGATGTTGACACCAACAAATGAAGAGGAAAATTCTTTGGAGTTTTTCTAATGTTAACAGAGCTTTTGCTCAATTTTTGACACGCTTTCAAAGCAGAAAGCTCATATTTTATTTTATCGTAAGGATTTTTGATGCTTTTAGCCATGACCCATTTGCCTTCACCTAAGTTGCAAGAGTGCGAACTCACGTTTGTACAAAGCGAGCCTATTTCCCTTGAAAAAGCGACCCTTCAACATGTCGCCTACGGTGCGATGTTAGAGCGCTGTGGTGCCAAAGTGATGGTTTTAGATGAAAATTTAGCGTACCCCGATAGCGTGTTTGTGGAAGATCCGATCATTGTTTTTGACGAGGTGGCGGTGCTGACTTCAATGGGCGTAGAATCGCGCAGGGTTGAAAGTGCATCGATGGAAAAGGTTTTTTCCAAATACCGCAATGTGGAGCGTATCGTTTTACCTGCTCAAATTGAAGGTGGCGATGTGCTCAAAGTCGGTAAAAAAATCTTTGTTGGTGAATCGCCTCGTACCAATCAAGAGGGCATTTCCGCACTTGAAGCGATCATCAAACCCTTTGGTTATGAGGTGATTTCGGTGAGTGTTACGGGGTGTTTGCACCTCAAAACAGGCGTGACAGCACTGGATGATCAAACGGTTTTGATCAATTCAAACTGGCTGGATGCGGACGTCTTTCATGGCTTTACGAAAGTTGAAGTACCAGAAGACGAGCCTTTTGGGGCAAATGTACTCAAAATCGGTGAAATTCTCTGTATGAATGAAGCGTTTCCTGAGAGCATTAGCCTTGTCAAATCATTAGGATACAAGGTTGAAACGGTCAATATCAGCGAGTTTGTCAAAGCCGAAGCGGGTCTTACGTGTATGAGCGTACTCTTTACATGTAAAGATTAAAAAGCGACCAATTCGTTGGCGACTTCGATGAGATTTCCATCGGGGTCGCGAAAATAAACCGATAAAAGATCACTCCTTGCGCCAGTGCGCTTTACGGGGCCTTCAATGCAGACAACGCCACACTGGTGCAGATGCTCTAAGAACTGAGAAATAGGCATTTGCGTGATCAAACACAAATCGGCTGAGCCTGCCATTGGATGTGTCGCTTTGGGTTTGAACTCATGTCCGACTTCATGCAAATTGATTTTGCTATGCCCAAATTTGAGTGCTTTTCGACCTTTGAAGGTGATCTCATCCATCTGCAAAACCGCGGTATAAAAAGCACAACTTTGTTCAATACTTGCAACCGTCAAAACAAGATGATCAAGATGTGAAATAAGCGACATAGCTTTCCTTTGAGAAAGAGGAGGGTGTTAACTCCTCTTTTACATGTAAAGATTTAAAGCGTGATTTTCGTTCCTAAAACGACTAGAAATTTAGCGATCCATTGCGGATGCGCAGGCCATGCAGGAGCGGTGACAAGATTGCCATCGACCGTAGCTTCAGTCACTTCGATGTTAGCATACGTTCCGCCCGCTTTCGTGACTTCAGGTGCGCATGCAGGGTAGGCTGAACAACTTTTTCCTCCTAGTACATCAGCGGCTGCAAGCAGTTGAGCCCCGTGGCAAATCGCTGCGATGGGTTTGTTGGTTTTGGCAAAATGGCGTACCATCTCTAGCACTTTTTCATTGAGCCTCAAATATTCAGGAGCGCGACCTCCCGGTACTACAAGCGCATCAAACTCTTCGGCTTTGATGGCGTCAAATGTGCCATTAAGTGTAAAATTGTGACCCGGTTTTTCACTGTAGGTCTGGTCTCCCTCAAAATCATGAATCGCTGTGCGGATAAACTCACCCGCTTTTTTGTTCGGGCAAACAGCGATCACCGTGTGACCCACTGCCCCTAACGCTTGAAAAGGCACCATAACTTCGTAATCTTCTACATAGTCTCCGACGATAAACAGAATTTTTTTTGCCATCATGACTCCTTTTAAAATGGTGTTATGTTTGATTATAGCCCGTAAAGATTATAAAATCAAATTATTTGTAAGCCTTCTCGTAAACCAAAGGATAGTTTAACAGTGGCAAATATTCGCCATCATACGACGCATCGTTTTCATCGATCAACGTCTCCACAATGCCCGCACCTTCCGTCAATGTTGCCTCTTTTTCGATGGGGCGATCGGTAATAATCTCGCCTATGTGATATGGCGTGCCATCAAGGTGCGTGTACGCCTCTTTGCCCTCTCTAAAATAACGATACGTAAAAGGCGTTTGGGCAAACACATCTTTTCCCAAGGTAAAGCGTTGTGTTGCAACCACTTTTCGGTAACCAATAGCCCCATTTAAAGCCTCTGTTTCGGTGGGGTAAAGCAACCTTGGATGAATAAATCCCTCTTTGGTCAGGTACGCTTTTGCTTCCACAAATTCATTCATCAGCTTTACATGTAAACGTTGTTGCTCCACTAAAGTGCTAGGATTTATCAAATCCAAAGTGCGCCAGTTATCGCTATAGCCGTGCTCTTTGGTGATGCTCTCTCTTAAAAAAGCTTCCATACTTTCAGGCATAACGCCGTACAGATTCGCTCCAACAACATGCTTTAAAAAGTATCCAAATTCGCCCTGATGTGCTTTGCGGTTGAGTGGGTCGCCTCTTCTTGAAGTTGCTTTGCCCTCTTTGAGCGTGTAGGCGAGATAATCCATCTCAACCCAGCCAAGCTTTTCGGGAAACTTACGAGGAAATGCCCACGTCGAATCAATCGTATTGCTACTTCCAGAGGTAAACGAGGAGGGCTCGAAACCGTAGTTATCGCTATGACACCCCACACATTGCATCAGCTCTTCACCTTTTTGTGCGCGCAAATGCCCCTTGGCATCTTCGATGAAACCCGCCAATATCCAGCCAGCACCGTTATTAATCCACCCTTGTTTTTCGTTAAGATACAAGGGTGCATTTTCCTCTTTTTCCGCCGCTTCACCGGGGTAATACATACGCGTTTTGACCATATAGCGTATCTCTTTCACCCGAGTAGCGCGCGTGCCATTTTTGCGAAGATCGACATAATGCAAAGGATGGGCAAACTCGGTATAGAGTGGGTAAAGTCCACGGTGAACTTCGACCTCTTTTGCTTTACCGAAGTAGATTTTGGGGTCATTTGGTTCAAGTCTGTCGGTAATGGCACGCTCCAAAAGGTCAAGATTTTGAGCATAAATGGTTTCACTCCACGCCCCTTTTTCATCTTGCATAAAAACTTTAGGTAAACGAATGTAAATGCCAGAAACACTGCCACTCATCGGTGTGAAAATACCATAAGGCATAAAATTGATGGCACGCCAACCCGTCATATCTGCAAACACGGCGCGTGTTTTAGCTTTAGTTCGCACAAAACCATCCTCTTTGGCAGGAAGATCGGAGGGGCTTAGATCAGGAAAGAGTCGCCAAACGGAGTCGTCGTCACCATTTTCCCATCCCACTTTTCCGCCTCGTTTGGCATAGGCTTCGCTCCAATTGTCTTCTTCCAAATAGTTAAGCATTTGGGTTTCATCAAAACGGTTAGGACTTTGTTGATACTCTGCTTCTAATTTTTCAGGAAAAAGCGTGTTTTCCCAAGGATTGATGCTGGGTGATTTGGTTTGCTGGGTTGCAGGGGCAAAACTGTAGGTGGTTTGCAGATTACCCGTAATGCTTGAAAGTCCTGCTTGGGGGTTGTTGTTGCCAAGACGTGCGCGAGCAGGGGCATTGGTGTGACAGAACATACAGGCGTTTTGAGTTCCACCACTCGTTTCGATGTAGCACTGCGCAGGGATGTTCGCATACGGATTAGCAAACGTGGTTCGACTGACAAATTCACCTTTCAATGAGCCGCCAAAGCTCACGACGGAGCTAAGGCAGAGTGTGAAAAGGAGGCGATTAAAGCCCTGGGATACCATAAATATACCCTACAGGCGCTTGGAATTTATCGATTTTTGGAGCAACTTTGCTTTGAAGGTCTTTATCCATCGTTTTGATAAAATCACCTTGGTGTTGCGCATTGCTCATGATGTAGGCAAAGCCGTTCATATTTTCAACCACTTGAAGTCCTGTGGATTCTGCACCTGCGGGTGTGGAGAGGATACGAGAGAGCTTTTTCGTGTCGACATTGTACGCCCAAACGAAGTTATTGACATGCGTTCCGCTGTCTTCACCGATGAAAAGCGTACGAGCGCGTGAAGAGTAAAAGAGATTGTCTGTATTGGCAATTTTATCGACGGCACAGGTATTTCCAAGTGCATCGGTTGCGATCTCTTCACCCAAAAGTGCGGAAGGTACAGACATGTTTGTAGGCACAAAATCACTTGCTATTAATTCGCCTTTGCTGTCTTTTATGTTGGAAGCAAGGCCTACTTCGTAGGTTCCACCACAGCGATTTTTAGCGACTTTGATGTCATCTTTGGCAAAGCTTGCATCTTTTGCCATTCCTTTTTCGATGTAGGACATGGCGATGTAGAGTTTTTTATCTTCTTTATTAAACGCTACCCCTTCCATTTTGTTAAATTCGGTTGTAGCGCCTAAGTATGCTGCGTAACGACGTGTCTCTAAAAAAGCTGCTGCGCGCTCCATATTGGGTTTAAGTTTAAGGTACTCGATCTCAGAGTGTCCTGCTTTGACTGCTTTAAAGCCTTCATGTTTTTTTGGGTCGAATTCAGCAGGTGCGTAGGCTTCAAAGATGTCATTGAAGGTAAGTTTTTCTTTCCAACGAGAAACCTCTTCAGAACTTGCATGCCCTAGTTTGATCCAACTCAGTTTGGCTTGTCCGCCATCCTTGGCTCCATCTTCATTGGTTTGAGACCAAATGGCGGCATAGAGTGTGCCGTTATCCAAATCTTTGGCGCCATCCCCTACGTACATGTAAAGCCCCACTTGCGCTCCATCATCGCCAAAAAACGCTGTTTTTTCATCGCTCATGATTTTTGCCATCTCCCATGTTCCACGCCCCATAGCGTAGTGTTTGGTGACATTGGTTTTGCTGTTCTCTTTTACCGCAACTTCGGTGATGTAACCATAGTCGTAAGCTTTGGCTTGTTGTTTGCCTTCAAAATAAAGCTCGCTCATGGCTTTAAGCCCTTTTTGCGCCTTTTTGTACTCTTTGCCACTGGCGGCGGTAAAGTAAAGATCATAATCCTCTTCGCTTCCTAAGTGGGTATTCCAAGGTGTTTGTGACCCAGCACAGGGAATCCAGATGCCGCCTACTTTGGAGAAATCAATCGGATACTGATCGAAGGCTTTAAGCTTGCCATTTTTCGCATCTTGTTTGATGGTGGTGAGTGTCATGCTCATAGGAGCTCTTTCATACCACGTCTCTGATTTCTCAGCTGAAGAGCCATCGCTTAAAATCCAGTCGTATTCGTAGTGTGTGACAAGGTAGAGTGAGCCATTGACATTTAAAAGTGAGTTGCTATCAGGTGTCTCTGCGATGAGCGGTTTTCCAAAAGGGTCCATCAATGGTTTCATTGACATGGAGTAGAGTTGTCCTGCTGGGTTTTTGCTCGTTCCGACTTTATCTTTAACACCAAAAAGTGTTTCATACGAAAGTGCTCTTTCGATTTTTCCACCGTTTGCAGTGTGGATGATGACTTTGGCTTCCGAGTACGCTTTTGCCATTTTTTCAGGTGTGCTTGGCGCGTCCATACCTATAAATTCAACTACGCTTCCTGCGCATAAGCTTGAAGCGACCAATGAGAGCGATACACAGAGTGTTTTAAGAGATTTCACGAAAGCCTCCAAATAAGATTTTGATACGATAATCGTAGGCTAGAAGAGTTACAAATGTGTTACAAACTTTAAAAAATAGTGTTAAATCAATAATGCCCTAGATTGCTTGAAGAAAGGTGCTCTACAATAGAGAAAATATACCTAAGGAGAAAATATGAAAAAGTTTTTAGTGGCTACAATAATGTTATGCCTTGCAACATGGGGCTTTGCTAAAGAGGGTTTTGTCACGTATGTGGTCGATGGAAAAATGTATGAGGGTTACTATAGCACCCCCTCAGATGAGGCGCCCCTTGTTTTTATTATTCACGACTGGGATGGACTGAATGAGTACGAGATGACACGCGCAAAGATGCTCAATGATCTAGGTTATGGTGCATTTGCGATAGACCTTTTTGGCAAAGGCGTCAAACCTGTTACGATTGATGAAAAAAAAGCACTGACCAACGCGCTTTACAAGGACAGGGCTAAGATGCGAAAGCTTCTGGATGCGAGTTACCAAGCGGCTAGAAAAGAGGGTGCAAACGTGGCAAATTCTATAGGAATTGGTTACTGTTTTGGCGGCGCAGCACTTTTGGAGATGGCACGCATGGGAACCTCACTCAAAGGGTTTGTCAGTTTTCATGGAGGTTTAGCAACGCCTGCTGGAGAAGACTACACGCAAACAAAAGGCTTTGTGCTTATATTGCACGGATCAGCCGATGAGAGCGTGAGTTTAGATGAATTTGCAGGACTCGCCAAAGAGCTTGAAAAAACAGGCATCAAGCATGAGATGATCACCTACAGTGGCGCTCCTCACGCATTTACCGTTTTTGGAACCGATCGTTATAGAGAAGCAGCTGATAAAAAATCGTGGAGAAGATTGGTCGAATTTGTCGATGAAACACTCTCAAAATAGGGTATGTTTTTTGCTTGTACCTTTACATGTAAAAGGAGTTTTCCATGGATAACAGACTATTTGAAATCGACCCGTACGCAGGGGTGAGTTACGGACTTTACAATTCGCTCAAAGGCGAAGAGGGGAGTTTTGAGGACTTTTTGCTTCACTATGACTCCACAGGTGCGAGTGAAGGCGATAGCTCATGGCTGACCGATTTGATCAACCAAGATACGCTGAACGCTCTCTCCTCTACCACGGTGCTTGAAGCGATGAATACGCTGGGTGTAAGTGCGCTTGATTTTGGCAATTCTACGACCTATTTTGACTCTCAAGTTTACGCGGCTAAAATGCAGTTGATGCAAGCTTTTAGCCAGCGTGACGACTATGAAGAGATGAAACCTTTATTGGATCAGTTGATGAGTTAACGGCAAACGTAGGTGATGATGTCTGATTGAATCGAGCCAATCACTGGTTTTACCCATGGTTTGGGATTATCCGTTGAGATCGCTTTAGCCGATTTGATACTATTGCCCAATTCGCGAATCACTCGTGATGGACAGTTGACTTCAACTTTGATGTAAAGCGTGGTGTCGTAACTCAAACGCTTGAGCGTCACATTGAAAAGCGTTGTTTTTTTGCTCTCTTCAAGAATGTAGTATTTGTAGATGTCTTTTTGCACGGTACGCGGCACTTCTACTTCACTTTTATTCGCACCAAAACAGTTCACTGCGAGTGTGAGTGCTGCTATCATTCCAAAAAATTTTTGAATTTTCATGTGGATCTCCTAATGTCAATCTATGAGTTATTCTATCAAAAGCAGGCTCAAACTGGCTTAAGCGAAATTTTCTATTATTAGAGTTCTACAAGAACTCTGCAACACGCTTTTAGAGCAAAGCTGTAAAAGCTACGTTAACACTGGGTTTTCTTCGGCAGAAAGCCCACGCACCTTTGGCGCTTTCCCTTCTTGTAAAACTTAATGTGCAAGAACTCTATTAAAGCGTCACTATTTCATTATTTATGATCTTTTTAGATACAATTAAAAAATTTACAGTGGTATTAGGTTTGCAAGAGGGGGCTTTGCATGGCGAATAGTAGCGAAAAAGAGCAAGATCAAAAAGAAAAAATCAAACACCTTTCCAAAGAGCTTCGCGCCGTGCAGAAAAATCTTGTGGAGCAGTTTTACACCGACCCACTCACGCGCCTTCCGAACCTCTATAAATTGCGCCATGACCTCGAAGAGATTAGTGATTTTACACTGATTATCGCCAACATCGACAACTTCAAACTGCTCAATGATTTTTACGGGTTTGTTGTGGGTGATTTTATCTTAGAATCTTTTGCAAAAAGCCTTAAAACCGAACTTCAAGATGTAAGCGTTTACCGCATGGCAGGCGATGAATTTGCCATTTTACTCCATGAACGCATGAGTTTTTACCTCTTGAAAAATTACCTTACCTATCTCTCCCGTCAACTCACCCATCTGAAGTACGCTTACGCGCAAACGGAGATTTACGTTGACTGCACGCTTTCATCCAGTGCTAGTTTTTCACACAGTGACATCTTTTCCAAAGTGAGTATGGCGCTCAAATATGCCAAAAGAGAACAGCTCAAGTTTTGGATTTTTGAAGATACAATGAACTTCTCGCAAGAGTACGAAAGCAATCTCAAATACGCCACTAAAGTGCGTAAAGCCATTATGGATTTCTCAGGCATCGTGCCTTATTTCCAACCCATCATCGACAACAAAACCGATGAAATCATCAAGTTTGAAGCACTTTCTCGTTTGGTCGATGAAGAGGGCGTCATCCACTCACCGCACAATTTTATTCCAATCGCGAAGATGATTAAAGTCTACGATAAAATCACGATGGCGATCATCGACAAAAGCTTCAAAGTGTTTGAAACGCATCCGTTTGACTTTAGCATCAACCTCTCGTTTGAGGACATCATCAACGAAGAGATTTACGACTTTATCATCCGAAAACTGCGCGATTCCAACATGGGGCATCGCGTCACGTTTGAACTTTTAGAGTCTGAACGGGTCAACGACTTCAACAAAGTCATGCACTTTTTCAATGAAATCAAGCGCTACGGTGCCAAAGTCGCGATCGATGATTTTGGAAGCGGATTTTCCAACTTCTCCTACATCATCAAGCTCAATCCCGATTTTATCAAGATCGATGGCAGTCTCATCAAAGACATCGACAAAGATAAAAATGCCCAAATCGTCGTTGAAACCATTGTCGACTTCTCCAAAAAAATGGGCATCAAAACCGTCGCAGAATTCGTCCACTCCAGCACGGTTCTCTCCACGGTCAAACAGCTTGGCATCGACTACTCGCAGGGCTATTTCATCGACATGCCATCCCCTCAAATCGATCTGTAACATCGTTACATGTAAAGGCTAAGCCACTTCCGTATCCCACAAAATACTCACGCCGTATTCGGGATCGGGAATGACGTACTTAAAGTATTCGCTCGTCCCCTTGCGCCCATGCAAACGCACCGCAATTTGCCCCTCTTTTAAAAGCTGCTTCATCTCATACTCGCTGAGGCTTCGTTTATTCCAGCGTAAAAAGGTGTTAGAGTAAACCCGAAACCGACACGAAGAAGTGGCACTAAAAACATAATCATCGTTGATGTCACGCTCTTTTGTTGCATGCTCACACGTATAAAGATTGACCTTTTGACCTTGAATGGTAAGCTTTTGCGAGATCACATTACCACCGCAATACGGGCATTTGCCAAGAATCATGATGCACCTCAGTTTTGATTTATGGGGTTATGGTAGCAAAGTGGGAAGTGATAGGTTGAAAATATTTCAGAATGAAAGAAAAGGAAGAGACAATCTCTTCCTTTGATGTTAAAAAATTGGAACGTTATATTTTTTCATACACGCTGTTAATTTTTCTAAGTATTCAGGATTATTTTCACCAGTCGCTGGTGGAACACGTAAATTGCAACATAAAACGGATAGCGTCGCATTGTCTTTTGTTGTTGCAGTTAATGATTCAGGTACATAAGCTAGGAATCCTGAGTCCTTGTAGAGTTTATCGATCTCATCATGGGTTAATGAATAAATAATGCCACTCGCTTTACTGTTTTCATCTCTTAACAACGTTGCCAACTTCCCAATTCTGAGTTTATAACCTTTTACTGTGGCAATTCTGGGATTTCGAGGTGTTACCTCTTTGCTAGTGAGGATTTCTGGATCCATATATAACCCATAAAAAAAGACTTCGTGTAGTCTATGTCCTGAATTGTCCATGTGTAAATTCCTTTATAAATAGTTTTTTTCAGATTACATTTTGTAGTTACTTTACAAAAACCTCTCCACAAAACGATCCAAATCTTCATCGCTCATTGCTCCACTCACACGCTCGACCTCTTCGCCATTTTTAAAAACAATCAGCGTTGGAATAGAACGAATTTTAAAACGTGAAGCCAAAAATTGTTCGGCTTCGGTGTCGACTTTGGCAAAAAGAACACGAAGCGGATAGGCGCGTGCGGCTTGTTGAAATGTAGGGGCGAAGGCTTTGCACGGGGCACACCACGGTGCCCAAAAGTCGACGATGACGGGAACATCGGTGTTGCCTAGGACGGCTTCAAGAATGTCGCTGGTGAGAGCAATGGGGTGTGGGTCGAGCAGGGACGTTTGGCATTTGCCGCAGTTTGCTTTTTTGTAGACTTCGAGTTTTGGGACATTATTGGTAGCCAAACAGTTGGGACAGATGACTTTCATGATTTATCCTTGTGTTGCGTATGCTTTTAAGGCACTGAGTATTTCAGGTTCTATCGACCACTCTTTGCCATCTACCGACATCACCGATTCGCGTTTGATGCCATCAACCGAGCCTTTGGCGACGATAAATTCAAGGTATTTTTCAACCTCTTCAAAGCTGGGTAAAACGTTTACATGTAAAACCTTTTCAAGCTCGGCGATAAAGCCATATCCTCCCCAGTTGGAAACCGATGCGATCATCGGGTAGTCGCAGGGAATGACGCAGTAGTCGTAGAAAAATTCTTTATCTTTGAGAACATCCGCAAAGCTTCCCATGCCGACTTCATTGCCGCCATCGCCGATGCCAAAGCTTGGAGCGGTTTTGCTTCCTAGTTTGAAAAGCTCATCGACAGGCGCGGTAAATTCTTTGATGTCTACGCCGCGTGAGTTCAGGTAACTTCCTTCATGGTTTTGCCCGCAACGTTCGATGGAGAGGTGCGCTATGGGTTTGTAGGTATCTAAAAGCATCTCGTATTCTTGGTGGCTTAGTCCCTCAAGTGGAATGTAGAGGGTTTTAATATCAAAAAAGTAGTCTTCACAAAAATGATCGGTTACAATCACAGGGGTGTAGCCCAATTTTTCAAAGGCTTTTGCTAAAAAGTATGCTCCTAAAGGGCCATCGGTTTCAGCAAAACCTGCAACGTAAAAACCGGTGTAGATGAAAATAACACCTTTATTCAGTTTTAAAAAAGCTTGAACAGCATTTTTGGTGTGTTCATTGGGAAAGTGAGCCTGAATTTTATCCATATGACGTGTAGAGTGTTGAAGAACGATCTCTTCAATGGTATGAAAATTGCGCATGAAAGCCTTTACATGTAAAAAAATATCTCAAAAAATTGTATCTAAAAATTGGATACAATTCGATTAGTTTTTGATTAAAGGATAACCATGTCTCCGAAAGAGTTACGCGCAAAAATCGCCAAAGGCGAGTTTACCAGACCGACAGCGGGCGAGTGCCCTGGCTACATTCAGATGAATATGGTAGCCCTTCCTAAAGAGTACGCGAAACGTTTTGAAGCGTTTGCGAAAGAGAATGCCAAAGCGATTCCAGTGCTTGAGGTGATCCATGAGGGACATCATTCGAGCATTTTAGCTAAAGGTGCTGACATCTTAAGCGAAATTCCAAAGTACAACATTTTGCGCGATGGCGTTGTGGTCGAAACGGTCACAGACATTACGCCTTATTACCAACCCGATTTGGTCTTTTTCTTGATTGGGTGTAGTTTTTCGTTTGAGACCGCACTCATTGAAAATGGCATGCCGCTTCGCCATGTTGATCAGCAAAAAAATGTCGCCATGTACCGCACCAACATCGCGCTCAAACCCGTTGAAGGCTTTTCAGGCGAGATGGTCGTGAGCATGCGTCCGATCAAAAAAGAGAAGGTGGCGGATGCGTGTGTCGTGACGAGTCATTTTCCCCGAATGCACGGCTCACCGATACAAGTCGGTTACCCTGAAATGATCGGTATTCAGGAAATTTCAAAGCCTGATTATGGCGATGCGATTGAGATTAAAGCGGATGAAATTCCATTGTTTTGGCCTTGCGGTGTCACGCCTCAAAATGTCATCACGAGTATGAAACTCCCCTTTGCGATCACCCACGCACCAGGGCACATGTTTGTAACGGACAAAAAAGATAGCGAATACTACGAGTAGAATCCAATAGTGTCGTAAAGCACCAAAGGTGCGTGGGCACTCTGCCGAAGAGAACACAGCGTTAGCGTAGCTTTTAGAGCTTTGCTCTAAAAGCGTGTCACGGTATAAAAGCTTCCTGTAAAGGGTGAAACTGATAGGTTTTAACCACTTCAGGAAGCTTCTTCTCTAAAATCTCAATCCCTTGGGGTTCATTTTTATTGCCATGAATCAGGATGATACTTCCCGTTTTAATTGGTTCATTTTTCGCTATCCACGCGTTAGCTCCAAGAGGAATCAAAAAGTAGATCTCTCGAAGCTCACGCATCAGTTTTTCATCGGCAATGAGTCCAGGAAAGCGAAAAAAGACCGAGGGCGTAATGCCTTCTTCTAACAATGTTTTCTCCACACCTAAAATCTCACTTTTGACATCGGTGTTTACATGTAACATAAAATTATCGCGAATCGGAAGTTTTGGGTCGTAAAAATGGGTGTGCGAATGGTTCACCCATGTGATCTGCAAAAGGAGATTGTTGACCAGCTCTTTAAACTCTTTCTCATGATGCTCTTTCCACGCAGAACTCAGCGCAATCGCAATCGGTATTTTACCGTTTTGCTTCGTGAGGTGTGCTATAAAATCGCTCTCATACCCTTTTTTGCTCGAAGGGCAAAGATCCATGCTGAGGTAAATCGCATTAGGATTTTGTGTGAGGGCGTGGGTCGCTCCACCGTTTACATGTAAAGCGGTTGCTTCTTTTAAACGCTTAGCAAAAAGACTTCGTTCAAAACGATCATCTAAGGGCAAAAGTTTGGTTGCATCGAGGGCGAGAACTTTCGTTTGTAGAGTTTGCGTGTTTGTGGTAAGGTAAAAGGTCACGTCACTGAGTTCAAAACGACGGGAAATAAGCCAAAGTACGCCATTTTGCTCGTACTCTTTGACAAAGACTTCGTAGCGCTTTATGTTCTCCATTGCTACCAAAGGAAGCCAACAGAGCATCAAAGAGAGAATTAGTCGTAGCATGCACACTCCTTTTACAAGAATTTTAGCTCTTTTTTGAAAAAATATGATTATAATTTTGTAAATGCGGTGTTTGAAGTTTCAAACGGATTTTGAAGGCCTTTAAAGCCTAATTGTATGAATGAGAATGAGAGAATGACGGTCAACGAAGCAGTTTTAGAGATGCGTTACAGCGGAATCCCTGAAGAAGACATTGAGGAGATTCTCGAAATTTGCAAAAAAAAGGGGCTTAGTCCTCAAAACATTGACAACGAACTAGCAGCCAGAGGCTTGGATAAAGTGTTTGAGTTCGAGTACGATGCCAGTGAGAGTTGGTTTGAAAGTGGAGCAAGTGCTTCAGCGCCAAAAGTCCCCAATAAACAGGGCACAGAAAAGGAAAAAAAGTAGATGGCAAAGCAGATAAGACAGATCATTGAAGAGTACTACGATGTGGTTTGGAACGAGAAAAAACTCGACCAAGCACAGCGATTTTTAGACCCTTCACTCAATTTTAGAGGCTCGCTCGGTATGCGAGTTGATAGTATCAATGGTTTTTGTGACTACGCCAAAATGCTTTTTAGCGCCTTCCCAAATCTCTACCATGTGATCGAAGACATCGTCATCGATGGCGATAAAGCCGCCGTAAGACTCGTTTACACCGCAACACACTCTGGAAAGCTATTTGGGTTTGAGCCTACGGGCAATCGCATCCGCTACTCAGGAGCCTGCTTTTTTAAATTTGAAAATGAAAAAATCGTAGACGCATGGGTCTTGGGCGATCTTAACGCACTTTACGGACAACTTAACGTCACGAATCATTAATTGCGTTTTTTTGCCTCTTTATGTGCCATCATGGAGTGAACGAGTAACGTCGTTACGATGATGGCGCCTCCGATGAGGGTATTGCTATGCGGTTTTTCATCCATCAGTATCCAGACCCAAAAGGGTGCTAGAACGGGTTCTATAATCGTCAAAAGTGCCACTTCAACCGAGGGTAAAAACTTGGTGCCAATGCCTATGCAAACCCTTGAAACGGGGGTTAAAAGGGCTCCCATAAACAAAATAATTTTAAATGAGTACGGATCAGGAAGCACGATCGAGGCGGTCATTAATGCCAAAAGTGATGCCACCAACCCTCCCGCTCCGACACACGCAAGACGACTCACCTCTTTGTAACGCTCCAACACAGAAAAGAGCGACGTAAACGAGAGCACGCATAAAAAAGCATAAAAATTGCCAAGCATGTTTCCCAAACCCAGATCGTTAAATAAAATAATGCTAAGCCCTATAAAGACAAAAAAGATCGCCCCAAACGTACGGCGTGGCGTTTTTTGTCTGAAAAAGATGAAAGCGATCAAAGCACTCACGAGTGGCGCGGTACTCAAAATAAACACGGCACTCGCAACACTCGTGTGTTTAACGGCTAAAATAAAAAAGAGGTTGCTTATTCCCATAAAAAAAGCACTGAGCAAAATCGGTTTATAATGAACGCGGTACACCTCAAAAAAAGCGCTTTTTTGCTGAATTCCTAGAACGATATGCGTGATCGCAAACATAAAAAGACCAAAATAAAAGGTGACACTTTGCGCTGGAATAGTCGTCATTTTGATCAAGGGTGACTCAAAACTCATGAGCACCATACCCAAAGAGGTGACGCCAAAGGCTTTTGCGTAGGTCATGGGATTACTTGCTTTGGTTTGTGCGAAAGGTGATGTAGAGTTTTTCGATTTTCGTACGCGCCCAAGGGGTTTTTCGGAAAAATTTTAGGCATGCGTTGATGCTGGGATTGACATGAAAACAGTTCATACGCATCATCTCATCCAGTTTTTCCCAGCCGTAATGCGCTTGCAGTTCGGTGATAAGTTTTTCAAGCGTGACGCCGTGAAGTGGATTGTTATTATTTTCGGTCGTGTTCATTTATTCCTCAAAATTATCTTTACATGTAAGGAAAATCCTTACATGTAAAAAGGTTTAGTTGTTGCGTTCGACACTGAGCCCAGCGTAGCTTTGAACGGTTGGCATAATCTCAATGCGGTTGACATTGACGTGTTCTGGAAGTTCTGCAAGCGAGAAGATCGTATTGGCGATGTCTTCTTTGGAAAGCGGTGTGGTATTGTTATACACAGAGTCCGCTTTGGCTTTGTCGCCTTTAAAGCGTACATCGGAAAATTCCGTCAGTGAAAAACCTGGCTCAATGTTGGTCACACGCACATGCGTGCCTTTTAGGTCAGTTCTAAGGTTCAACGAAAACTGTTTGACAAACGCTTTGGTCGCGCCATAGACATTGCCACCCTCGTACGGCCAGCTTCCTGCGGTGGAACCGATGTTAAAGATGTAGCCCGTTTTACGCTCAACCATCACAGGAAGGACGGCTTTGGTCACGTAGAGCAAGCCTTTGATATTGGTGTCGATCATCTTCTCCCAATCATCCAAGCTCGCTTCGTTTGCGTGCTCTAAACCCAACGCAAGACCCGCATTATTGACCAAAATATCGATGTTTTTGTACTCGCTAGGAAGTGAGGCGATTGCGTTAAATACCTCTTCTTTTTGCGTGACATCAAAGCAAAGGGGTAAAATATCGCAGGTAGACAAACGATTTTTCAGCGCTTCAAGTCGCTCTTTGCGACGACCCGTAACAATGACTTTATAGCCAGCTTTCGCAAATTTCTCAGCGGTTGCTTCTCCAAAGCCAGAAGTTGCTCCCGTAATCAAGACGATTTTTGACATGCGCATCCTTTACATATTTTTTACGATTATAGCAAAGTGAGGTGTAATGATACCTTTTGTAACTTGCTCAAAAAGTGTATTTCTTCTCGAAATTGCTAAAAATAGCCTTAAAATGGCTCTTTGCAATGAGTAAATTCAAGAAATCATACGCTTTGTTTAAAATTTCATCAACAATGTTTGCCACAAAAGTCAAAAAATATATTAAGATTTCTTTGTTGAGTAAAAAGTATTCCTTTTAGTATTCCTAAATTTTACTAAGGTGCAAAACGTGGCAAAACAGAAATTTGGCAGAGAGATCATTCAGCGTGTGATTGAGAAAAATCAGACCAAAAAACGTGAAATTGCCCAGTTGACCTTAAAGATTGACGCGAAACTTGACATAGCCCTTACAAAACTTTCTAGCGCTTTAAACATCTCCAAAAACAGACTGATCGAAGACATTTTGATGGAGAGTGGCATCATCCAAGAGGTTGAGGAGAACTACTATGAGTAATTTCCCCACACAAACGTTGGTCGTTCAATCCATACTAGAGGGCATCAGCAAAGCGGCGCACAACTTTCTTTTTTGGACAAACAACCGCCTTTCGCTCTCCAGTGGCCCTCAAAAAATTCTCTCCATACATGTGGCGCAGTCTCTCAGTCTTATCGAAAATGCGCCTGAGGTGTTCATTGACGCGACGGTTTCCGATATATTGCGCTGTTCACTGCCAAACCGCAAAGCATTTAAAACCTTTATGGAGAAAAATGCGCTCTCCCAAGGCGTTTTTAGCATCACGCTGGATGAGCGCTTTTCGCACCAAAATCATAATGACTCGACATCACGTGTTATCATCACACTCAAAAATGGCGTTTGCAATGCCAAAGCGGAGTACAGTTACGAGATTGAGCGTTTGTGTAAAATGCTTCAGCGAAAAACAAAAGAGGAAAGCGCACTGGATTATGGCGTGTTTGCCTTTTACACAGACCTTTCGCCTCAGGCACGTAAAAAATTGACCAAGCGAATACCTGAAATCATCGCCAGTTTTGATGAAGTCGTGAGCCATTTTCCTTCGCTTCGTGCCAAATGTATTACGACACCGATTCGTGAAGTGGAGAGCGTGGGTGAGTGGATGGCGGGAGCGTATGTGATCGAACCAAACGTTGAAAGCTAAGCAGAGTTATCTTTACATGTAAAGTGATTCTGCTTAGTTTTTAAAATTTATAAAGGAGTGAGAATGAAGAAAATGTTTCCAAAATTGACAGCCTCTTTGGCGGTCTGTTCGATGTTAACCAGTGCAAGTTTTGCGGCAGCCGAAGTGATTAAAATCGGTGTGCAAGCACCTATTACAGGGCAATATGCCAATGAGGGTCAAAGCATCGACAACGGTGTTCGTTTGATCGTTGAGCAACAAAATGCTAGAGGTGGCGTATTAGGTAAAAAGATCGAAGTGGTCACGTGCGATGACCAAGGTGCGGCGCAACAAGCAGCCATTTGTGCGAAAAAATTGGTGAACGAAGGGGTGAAAGCGGTCATTGGCTCTTACACCTCAGGTGCTACCGAAGCGGCTCAAACGACCTATAACCGAGCAGGGGTACTTCAAACCAGCGATGGCACGAGTGATTCATTGATCGCACACAAATACTGGACATTTTTTAGAAATTCATTCCCCAACAGTGCTGAAGCCGAATACACCGCAAAATACTTTGTGGATGGCAAACAGTACAAAAAAATCGTGATTCTCTCCGACTACTCAAGCTACTCAACCGACTTAGCGGACGCAACAGTGAAAGCACTCAAAGCGAAAAATGCCAACATCATTTACGAAGGCAAAATCAAATCAGGCACCCAAAACTTTACCGCGACTTTAACCAAAATCAAATCGATGGACCCTGATGTGATCTACTTTAGCGGTTACTACACCGATGGTGGACTCCTAAGAGCGCAACAAATTCAGCTCGGCATTAAAGCAGACTTCGTTGGTGGCGACTCCAATGACAATCCTGATTATATGAAACTAGCAGGCGATAGCGCCAAAGGAACACTGCTTATCAATGTTCCCACACCTGACATTTTGCCGTATGACATCGCTAAAACGTTCTTAGTTGACTACAAAGCAAAATTCAACATGGCACCAGCATCCATTTGGTCACTGATGAATGTGGACGGGCTTCGCGCCATTTTACATGTCATGGAGCAAAGTAAATCAGACGATACGAAAGTGATCGCTGAGGGCTTGCATGCACTCAAAGATTTCCCAGGGATTACAGGTCCTGTGACGTTTAGAGAAGATGGCGAGCGCATTGGTGGTGGTTACATGACCTATGAAGTTCAAGCGGATAAAAGCTATAAGATCGTTTACCAATAAAACAGAGTGCATCGCCAAAGAAAATTCTTCTTTGGCGTGCCATTACATTAGGATAAGGTGATCTTATGGATATTTTCTTACAACAAATGGTCAATGGTCTGACCATCGGAAGCCTCTACGCGCTCGTAGCTTTGGGTTATACGATGGTGTATGGCGTGATGCGACTGATCAACTTTGCGCACGGTGACCTCGTTGCGTTTTCAGCATTTATCGGCTTAAGCGTTTATGCCCAAATTTTTGGCGAGAGTATTACCTCTTTGGTGGCGGTAATTACGGTTTTTGTCTTCACAGCGGCTATTGTTGCTTTCGTGGGTGTGCTTCTTGAGCGTCTTGCATACAGACCTTTACGAACGGCACCACGTTTGAGCGCAGTGGTTTCAGCCCTTGGTGCAGGACTTGTCATCCAAAATTCGGTGATGCTGATTTGGGGACCCAATATGAAAATATTTCCCTCCAATCTTTTTCCCTCAACGATTTGGGAGATAGGAGGCATCGTCATTACCTTTACGCAAGTGATGATTTTGGGCGTCTCATCGGTTTTGATGGTAGGGCTTTATTTTTTCATTCACCAAACCAAAATTGGCACCGCGATTCGAGCTGTGGCGATTGACCAAGACGCGGCAAAACTGATGGGCATCAATGTCAACCGCATCATTATGATTATATTCATCATTGGCTCCGCATTGGGCGCTGTGGCTGGACTTTTCATCGGCACCTATTACCGTGGCATCACCTTTGACATGGGTTGGATGTACGGGCTGAACGCTTTTGTGGCGGCGATTATGGGAGGCATCGGCAATATTCCAGGAGCAATGCTTGGAGGGCTTCTTTTAGGACTTTTTAACGCGATGATCACGGGCTACATTTCGACACAATGGGCAGAGACGTTTACGTTTGTGCTGCTCATCGGCATTTTGGTGTTACGACCCACAGGCATTTTGGGCGAAACCGTGGCGGAGAAAGTATGATGAATAAAACCAGTCTAATAGCTTTAGTGCTACTTGTTTTTATGGGATTTTTCCCTCTGTTTGTCGACTCGGCATGGTTAGCCGTAGGTACCACCTTTTTGGTTTTTGCCGTTGTGGCACTCTCCCAAGACATCATTTTAGGGCGTGCGGGTGTGTTTCACATGGGGCACGCGATGTTCTTTGGCTTGGGCGCTTACACGACAGCTATTTTAAATGTCAACTTCGGACTGCCTATCTTAGCAACGTGGGTGCCTGCGGTGTTGGTTCCGATGGTGGTTGCGTTTATCATGGTAGCTCCGATTATTCACCTTCGAGGCGACTACTTGTTGGTGGCGACCATTGGCTTTAACATTATCTTTATTCAAGTGCTTGAAAATGATGTTTTTGGATTGACAGGAGGGCCAAACGGTCTTTTTGGTATCGATGTTGTAAGGCTTTTTGGCTATGACTTTAGCTCGCAAACGCATATGTACTATATGGCGTTTATTCTTTTGGGGCTGACGCTGTTGATTATGCGAAACCTTGATAAGAGCAAATTTGGTCGAGCGATGTTTTACATCCATAAAGATGAGATCGCCGCGCAAAGTATGGGCATTAATGTACGCTACTTTAAACTGTATGCGTTTATTTTAGGAGCTGGCATCGCGGGAGCGGCGGGAAGTATGTTCTCGGTTCAGTACTCCGCGGTCAGCCCTGAGGCATTTAATGTCACGCAGTCCATTATGTTTTTTACAATCGTTTTAGTGGGCGGTTCGGCTTCACTTCCGGGTGTTTTGATTGGAACATTCATCATGTTTGTGCTTCCTGAGATGTTTCGAGAGTTTGAGACGGCGCGTTATTTGGTCTTTGGAATTGCGATGATTTTGACGATGATCTTACGCCCTCGTGGTATTTGGCCGGTGCGTTTTGGCAACATCCCTGATTTCCTTAAAAAGGGGGTCAAATGAGTGACTATCTCTTAGAAATCAGCCACGTGAGCAAGTATTTTCAAGGATTGGTCGCCATTAACGATCTTTCGATGAAGGTGAAAAAAGGGCAGATTTACGGCATCATCGGCCCTAATGGCGCGGGTAAAACGACGCTGTTTAACTGCATTACGGGTATTTATCGACCTGAAATCGGGCAAATCCTCTGGAAAGGTAAAGAGATCAAAGGCAGTCATCCGCATAAAATTGCGGAGCTGGGCATCTTGCGCACCTTTCAGACGATTCGTCTCTTTTCTGAGATGAGTGTGGCAGAAAATATTATGTCGGGTCGTCATATCAAGTCTAAACAGCGCTGGTATAACGGGGTTATTCCCACGCCTGCGTATTATAAAGATGAAAAAGCGAACTGGGAAAAAGTCGGCGAGCTGATGGATTTTTTCCATCTTTCGGAGTATGCGACCATTCCCGCAGGCGATCTCTCGTATGGCGTTCAAAGGCGCATTGAGATGGCACGCGCGCTTGCGGCTGAGCCAGAGCTTCTCATTCTCGATGAACCTGCCGCAGGACTTAATGAAAATGAGACGTTGGAACTCACCCAAACGATTCGCAAGATCCAAGCGATGGGAGTGACGATCATGATGATCGAGCACGACATGGAGATGGTGATGAGCCTGTGCGAATACATCACGGTCATTAACTTCGGCGCGAAGATCAGCGAGGGCGTGCCTTCGTTTATTCAAGACGATCCTGTGGTGATTGAGGCTTACATTGGCAGTGATGAGGATGACGAAGATGAGTGAAAAATTATTAGAGGTCAAAAGCTTACATGTAAACTACGGCGCGATTGAAGCGATTAAAGGCATTGATTTGTACGTCAATAAAGGCGAGGTCGTAACGATCCTTGGTGCGAATGGGGCAGGAAAAACAACCACACTTCGCACGATCAGCGGGCTGTTGAAGCCGAGTTCTGGAAATATCTTTTTTGATGGCAAAGAGATCACACAACTGCCTGCGCATGAGATCGTAAGACTGGGCATGAGCCATTCACCAGAAGGTAGGCGTGTTTTTGGCACACTGAGTGTCGAAGAGAATTTGATGATGGGTGCGTACAGTCTCAAAAAGTTTGATGCTCCGACATTGGAATGGATTTATGAGATTTTGCCACGGCTGAAAGAGCGCAAAAAACAGCTTGCAGGAACACTCAGTGGTGGTGAACAGCAGATGTTAGCGATTGGGCGAGCGATTATGAGTAAGCCAACGCTTTTGATCTTGGATGAACCCAGTCTTGGGCTTGCTCCTGTTTTGGTTAAAGTCATCTTTAAAGCGATTAAAGAGATCAGTAAAACGGGTGTTACGGTACTTTTGGTGGAACAAAATGCGAAGGCTGCGCTCAAACTAGCCCATCGTGGCTATGTGTTGGAGCTTGGGAAAATAACCCACAGCGGAAGCAGTGAGGAGCTACTCAATTCGGAAATGATACAAGAGGCGTACTTGGGCAAGAAAAAAGAGGCGTAACTTCCAACAAAGATGCCCGCCCCGCTAAAAGTGAGCATCTAAGACATGTCTAACCTTTTACATGTAAAGTGAAAGTTACTTAAATTTGATTTAAATACGAATTAAAGTTGAGGAACATTAATGCAAAAGAATGAAATAATCATCGAACGTGCTATCGCATTGGCAGAAAAATGGCAAAATCGCGCCACGGAGTTGGTCAGCGATTTTGATCAAAAATTCCACATCAAAATGAACAAAATGCTCAGCCATCCTAAAGACAAGGTCTTTTTGATCGAACTGATGGATCAGAGTTTTAGAAGTAAAAATCCCGCGCGCGTTGCCAATCAGATTGAGTATCTTTTTGCCAAATACGAAATGGCATCGTTTTTTACGACTTCCGAGCGTTTTTTGGTCTTTTTATTTCGCAATGCAGGCATTTACTTGCCGCAAATTTCCATCCCACTTTTTATCAGCAATATCAGGGAAGATACCAAAACCGTGGTACTCAAAGGCGAAGACGATGTGCTCAATGCTCATTTGATCAAACGCAAAAGTGAGGGCACACGCATCAATCTCAATCTCATTGGTGAAGTCGTTTTAGGTGAAGAGGAGGCGGAAGAGCGCATTGAAAAATACATTAAAGTGCTTGAAAACCCCAATGTGGATTATATCTCCATCAAAATCTCAACGCTCTTTTCGCAGATCAATGCGCTTGCTTACGAAGAGACGGTGGAAGAGCTCGTGAAACGGTTGAGTCGCATCTACGCGCAAGCGAAAAAATACAGCTTTACCAATGCCAAAGGTGAGCAAACGAACAAATTTATCAACCTTGATATGGAAGAGTACCGCGATCTTGGTCTGACGTTTAGCGCGTTTACCCAAACGCTTGATCTTCCAGAGTTTCAAGATTTTCGAGCTGGCATCGTGCTTCAGGCGTATCTGCCTGATTCTCATTTGTGGCAACAAAAGCTCATCGCATGGGCTAAAAAACGGGTTGAAAATGGCGGTGTGCCGATCAAGATGCGCCTTGTGAAGGGTGCCAATATGGAGATGGAAGAGACCGAAGCAGGGCTTCGCCACTGGGAGTTAGTGACTCACACCCGTAAAATCGACACCGATAGCAACTATAAAGTGATGGGTGAATTTGGCTTACGACCTGAACATGCGCAGTATGTAAATCTTGGCATGGCATCGCACAATCTCTTTGAACTGGCGCATGGGTATGAGCTCGCCCGTGAATATGGAACGACCGAATTTTTCAGCATGGAGATGTTGGAAGGCATGAGCGAATCTGCGCGTCTTGCGATCAAAGAGATCAGCGGTGAGGTTATTTTGTACGCACCTACGGCGAAAAAAGAGCAGTTTACCAATGCGATTGCTTATCTTGTAAGACGTTTGGATGAAAATACGGGCGAGGAGAATTTTATCCGTTACTCGTTTGGTCTTACCGTGGGAAGCCCTGCATGGGAGACTCAAAAACAGAAATTTATCGACGCGTTTGAGAATACACAAAACCTTTTCATTGGCGCAAAACGGAACCAAAACAGGCTGAGCGAACAGTGGGACAACTACGAAAGCGGTAGTTTTTTCACGGGTAAATTCCATGGTGAAGCCGATACGGATTTTATTTTGCCACCCAATAAAGAGTGGGCAAAAAACATTCGTGCTAAGTGGATGAAAAAAGTGAGCGATGAGGTAAGTGTTGCCCCCATTGTTGTGGGAGGCGAGGCCATTTTGGATCGCGAAGTTAAAACTGCCATCGATAAATCGCAACTTAAAGAGGGCGTGGTGTGTGGCAAATACGCCCTTGCCACCAAAGAAGATTTAGAGCGTGCCGTGGAAATTGCCGCTAAAGACGTCGATGGTTGGAGAAGCCTTAGTGCTAGTGAGCGTCAAAAAATCCTTGGTCAAGTTGCCAATAAAATGCGCGCCAAACGAGGCGATCTCATCGGTGTGGCAGCAGCGGAAGTGGGAAAAGTCTTTTTTGAAACCGATGTGGAAGTGAGCGAAGCGATCGACTTTTTGGAGTTTTACGGTCACAGTGCGCGCTATTTTGATGACTTTAAAAATCTTACATGTAAAGGTAAAGGTGTTGGCGTTGTGACGCCCCCGTGGAACTTTCCAATTGCGATTCCCGTTGGAGGTATCAGTGCTGCGTTAGCGGCAGGTAATTGCGTGATTATCAAGCCTGCCAGCTCGGCGGTGTTGTGTGCGTATGAACTGTGCCAATGCTTTTGGGAAGCAGGTATCAGCAAAAATACCCTTCAATTTGTACCGTGCGCAGGAAGTTTGGCTGGGGAACATCTTGTTAAAAATGAAAAAGTTGATTTTGTCATACTAACAGGCGGTGAAGAGACAGCGTACGCAATGCTTAAAAGTCGTCCGAACCTCTTTTTAAGTGCCGAAACGGGTGGTAAAGATGCAACGATTGTGACTGCAATGAGCGACCGCGAGCAGGCGATCAAAAACGTCATTCACTCCGCCTTTTCCAACAGCGGTCAAAAATGCTCAGCAACTTCACTCTTGGTTTTAGAAGAAGAGGTGTACAACGATCCACACTTTAAAAAAGGACTCATCGATGCGGCACAGAGTTTACATGTAGGCTCCGTGTGGGACTTTACCAATCGCCTAGGAACCCTTGCCAATCCCGTTGATGGAGCGTTAAAACAGGCACTTGAAAGCCTTGAAGAGGGCGAAAGTTGGGCATTGGCTCCTAGCTATGCCGATGAAAACGAGTACATGCTCAAGCCTAGCATCAAATGGGGCGTGAAAGAGAGAAGTTTTTGCCATCATACGGAGCTGTTTGGTCCGGTGCTTTCGGTGATGTGCGCGAAAGATCTCAAACATGCCATTGAGATCGTTAATGCGACAGGCTATGGATTGACGTCGGGCATCGAGTCGCTGGATGAGCGCGAAGTGGCGTATTGGAGAAAGCATCTCAAAGCGGGCAATCTGTACATCAACCGCGGCACAACGGGTGCAATCGTAGAACGTCAGCCTTTTGGAGGCTTGGGAAAATCCGCCGTCGGAAGTGGTCGAAAAGCAGGTATTCACAACTATATTACGCAGTTTATGAACATCGAAGAGGTCGCAGAGCCTCTCCTCAAGCATTCCCATCCGCACGCGTTTATTCATCTGATTCATGGTTGGAAAGATGGGTGCGCTAAAGGATTGTACGCAGGATTTAAGGCTGATTTTGAAAAGCTTAGCCTCGCGGTTGGCAGTTACCTTGAAAATGTTGAAGCGACGTTTAGCCAAGAGCAAGACTTTGCCAAAGTAAGAGGTGAAGACAATCTGTTTAAATACCTCCCCCTCAAATGCATCGCACTTCGCGTCAGTCAAGACGATGGACTTTTTGATGTCATGAGCCGCATTATGGCTTCCATCATCGCTCAAACCTCTTTACATGTAAGCATTGAATTTAGTGCGCAGAGTAGTGTCATCGCCTTTTTATATGAAAATCAAGGCATGCTGTTTGGGAAAAATGACACAATGGAACGCGAAGATGAAGCTACGTTTGTCAAATGTTTTGGGACCACCGATAAGATTTTCTATGCGAACGCCGCACTCATCTCACCGTTTGTCTATGAAGCAGCCGCCAAAAAAGCGAAGTGCATCGTAAGAGCAAAACCGCTGATGGAAGGGCGTGTTGAGTTGTTGCACTATTTTGCAGAACAGAGCATTTCCCACAGTTATCATCGTTATGGTAATCTTGGAGCAAGAGGAATTAAAAAGTAGTAGAAATTAAGAAAAAGGGGCTATAAAATGCCCCTTTTATTATTTAAGTTTTTCGATAATCGTTTGATTGAGCTCGATAGTCTCTTTGTTTTTAGCGATCTCTTCTTTATTTTTTTCAATACTCTGTTTATTTTTCGTGATCTCTTCGCGGTTTAGATCGATGAGGCGTGTTAGTTCATCGACGCGTTGCTCGTATTTATTGATAAGGTAGTAAATCACATAAACCAGTACACCAATGACAATCCATTGTAAAATATCCATAGACGCTTCCTTTAGTCAAATTTGGTGCTATTGTACCCTTTTAATCCAAATCACGCAATAATCTCAAAAACGTATTCACGCTTGAGTTTTTGCTCCAAAATCTCTTTGATACGCAGGTTTGTAAATGCAATGGCGCTCAGCTCTTTTTCGTCTTTGGGTTGATGAAGGGCGATTTCGCGTAACACTTGCCCACGGTACGCTTTGGCAAAATGGCTCACGACTTTTCCCTTTTTGAGAAACTTCATAGTAATGTAAGGACGTTTCAAGGTGTAAAACTTTTCGTAAAAGCCAGCACGCAGATCCAGCACGCATTCATCGCCAATCCACGCATCGATGGCATTGCTAAAATGCTCTTTGTAAAAAGTTTCCGTTTTAAACCTAGCCAAGCTTGAGCCTTGGTGGAGTTTGTATTCAGGGATTAGATCGCCCGCCAAGAGAGGGCCAAAAAGGTTGGAGAAGATCATGACATGTGCTTCAATGTACGCGTGTGCGTTTGCAGTGAGTGTTTCAAAACGAAGATGATCATACGCAATACCGCTGTAGCGAAGAATGGCTTTACATGTAAGCGCATCAAAAATAGGTTTACTGGCTTGTGCTAAGATTTTCTGTGTGTCTTTGATGCCAAAAAGCTGTTGTAAGGTTGGAATGTCTTGGGTCTTTAAAAGAGCTTGGTAGGTTTCTAAAACCTGCAGACGTTTTTCATATAAATAAGGAAAGATCAAACTCGATTTTTCAAGTTTTCCATGCGTCGTCAGTTCACTTTTGGTCTCACTCGGGGAGAATAATATTTTCATGTTCAGCCTTTATTGCAAACGTAAGCGACCATTTTAGCCAAGATTCCACTAGAAACTGCAAAAAAGTATTGACTTTGGAAATCTTTTGAGATATAATTTCACCTCACAATCAAGGGTGCTGGTGTAGCTCAGTTGGTAGAGCAACTGCCTTGTAAGCAGTAGGTCGGCGGTTCGACTCCGTTCACCAGCTCCATTTTTGTTTGTGAAAGACAGTGTTTGACCAGCAATGAAATATGGTAAAAATACGGTGAGATACTCAAGTGGCCAACGAGGGCAGACTGTAAATCTGCTGACTATGTCTTCGAAGGTTCGAATCCTTCTCTCACCACCATTGCGGGAGTAGCTCAGTTGGCTAGAGCATTAGCCTTCCAAGCTGGGGGTCGCGGGTTCGAGTCCCGTCTCCCGCTCCAAGATTTTATAAGCAAACTGGGAGCTGTTGAATTTCTTCTGCTTTAGGGCACTACAGAACAAGTTCAGTAGTCTTACCTTCCTTCCTTATGAAATCAAATCGTTACTGGTATTTCGATACAATATGGTCCACCCTTTTGTAGTCGGCTCATATGGCTCAGGGGTAGAGCACTTCCTTGGTAAGGAAGAGGTCGAGGGTTCAAGTCCCTCTATGAGCTCCATCACTTAAAAAGTTTTTATAACTTTGACAAATTGAAATGTATTAAAAAAACAAAACTCATTACGGAGGAAAAAATGGCAAAAGAAAAGTTCTCTAGAACCAAGCCACACGTTAACATTGGAACCATCGGTCACGTTGATCATGGTAAAACTACGCTTACAGCTGCGATCTCAGCAGTTCTAGCGACAAAAGGTCTTTGTGAATTTAAAGATTACGATGGTATTGATAACGCTCCTGAAGAGAGAGAGCGTGGTATTACTATTGCAACTTCTCACATTGAATATGAAACAGAAAACCGTCACTATGCACACGTAGATTGTCCAGGACATGCTGATTATGTTAAAAACATGATTACAGGTGCTGCTCAAATGGATGGCGCGATTCTTGTTGTTTCTGCAGCAGATGGTCCTATGCCACAAACGCGTGAGCACATTCTTCTTTCTCGCCAAGTAGGCGTTCCATATATCGTTGTTTTCATGAACAAAGCGGATATGGTTGATGATGAAGAACTTCTTGAGCTTGTTGAAATGGAAATCCGTGAACTTCTTTCTGTTTATGACTTCCCAGGTGATGACACTCCAATCATTGCAGGTTCTGCGCTTAAAGCACTTGAAGAAGCAAAAGTTGGTACTGTTGGTGCATGGGGTCAAAAAATTCTTGATCTTATGGCAGCAGTTGATGATTATATTCCAAACCCAGTTCGTGAAACGGATAAAGACTTCTTGATGCCAATCGAAGACGTATTCTCAATCTCAGGTCGTGGTACCGTTGTTACTGGTAAAATCGACAGAGGCGCTGTTAAAATCGGTGAGACTATCGAAATCGTAGGTATCAAAGATACTAAAACAACAACGGTAACCGGTGTTGAAATGTTCCGTAAAGAGATGGAGCGTGGTGAGGCTGGTGATAACTGCGGTATCTTACTTCGTGGTATCAAAAAAGAAGACGTTGAGCGTGGTATGGTTCTTTGTAAACCAAAATCAATCACTCCACACACTGACTTTGAAGCTGAGATCTATGTTCTTTCAAAAGAAGAGGGTGGCCGTCATACTCCATTCTTTAACAACTATAGACCACAATTCTATGTTCGTACAACAGACGTAACAGGTTCTATCACATTACCAGAAGGTACTGAGATGGTTATGCCTGGTGATAACGTAAAAATCAAAGTAGCAATGATCGCTCCTATCGCTCTTGAAGAGGGTACTCGTTTTGCAATCCGTGAGGGTGGTAGAACTGTTGGTGCGGGTGTTGTTTCAACAATCATCAAGTAATTTTAACATGTAAAGGGGTTAACCCCTTTACATGTAATCAAGTCAAGGAAATATTATGACCGTTAAAATCGGACTAAAGTGTTCTGAATGTGGTGACATTAATTACACGACAACCAAAAACAGCAAGACAGTTACTGAAAAAGTTGAACTTAGCAAGTATTGTGCAAGACTGAAAAAACACACGCTTCACAAAGAAGTAAAATTAAAAAGTTAAGTCTCTAAACAGACTTAACTTTATCATGTAGGGTAGTAGCTCCAACGGTAGAGCGTCGGTCTCCAAAACCGCAGGTTGTGGGTTCGAGTCCCTCCTACCCTGCCACTAGTCGAGGTAATACAATGGAAAAATTAAGAGCTTATTATCATCATTCTAAAGCTGAATTGTCAAAGGTTATATTCCCGATTAAAGAACAGATTCGAAATGCTTTCATCTCTGTCTTTGTCGTTGTAACCGTAATTTCACTCTTTTTGGCGCTGATTGATGCTATTATGTCTTTTTCTTTATCTTCTTTAATTTAAGGAGAAAGAATGGCACATAGATGGTATGCAATTCAAACCTATGCAGGTAGCGAGCAAGCAGTCAAAAAAGGTATTATTACTATTGTCAATGATCATGGTATCGCTGATAAGTTGGAGCAAATCGTTGTTCCAACCGAAGATGTCATCGAAGTTAAGAATGGTAAAAAAAAGATTAGTGAACGAAGTCTCTATCCTGGTTATGCGTTTGCAAAACTGGATTTAGACACAGCACTTTGGCATCTGATTCAATCTTTGCCAAAAGTCGGAAGATTCATCGGTGAAGCGAAAAAGCCTACACCGTTGAGTGAAAAAGATATTGCACTGATTTTAGAAAAAGCAGAGAAAAAAGGTGCGCCAAAACCAAAAATCTTCTTTGAAAATGGAGAGAGTGTTAGGATTACAGAAGGTCCTTTCGCTAACTTTACAGGTTCAGTTGAAGAGTATGATATGGTTCATGGCAAACTCACACTCAATGTTTCAATCTTTGGTCGAAGTACCCCAGTTGAGATTCTCTATTCTCAAGTTGAAAAAATAGTCTAAGCGTAAAGGAAAAGAAATGGCAAAAAAAGTCATTGGTGAAATTAAATTGCAGATTGAAGCTGCTAAAGCAAATCCATCACCTCCAGTAGGACCAGCTCTTGGTCAACGTGGTGTGAATATTATGGAGTTTTGTAAAGCGTTTAACGAAAGAACAAAAGAGATGGCAGGTTTTAGAATTCCTGTTGTTATTACTGTTTATGCCGATAAAAGTTTTACTTTCGTTACAAAACAACCACCTGCAACAGATCTTATCAAAAAAGCAGTTGGTCTTAAAAGTGGATCAAGCAACCCTTTAAAAAATAAAGTTGGTACACTTAGCAAAGCTCAAATTCTTGAGATTGTTGAGAAAAAAATTGCTGACCTTAATACAACAGATCGTGAACAAGCAGCGAAAATTATTTCAGGTTCTGCTAGAAGCATCGGTATTAATATCGTCGATTAAGTCTAACCCTTCACCGCCAGGGTTTTAAATATAAAGGCGGAAGCAAAATTATGCGGAGATAAAGAATGGCAAAGAAAGTAAATAAACGTTTTCAAGAACTTTTGAAAAAAGTTGATAAAGAGAAAAAATATTCTGTTGATGAAGCCCTTGGCAATATTAAAAACCTCGCATCTGCAAAATTTGATGAAACAATCGAAATAGCACTTAAACTTAACGTTGACCCACGTCATGCGGATCAAATGGTAAGAGGTTCTGTTGTTCTTCCTTCAGGTACGGGTAAAACAGTTCGTGTTGCAGTTATTGCAAAAGATGAGAAAGCCGATGAAGCTAGAGCTGCTGGTGCTGATATTGTTGGTAGTGATGATTTGATTGAAGAAATTCAAGCAGGTCGCATCAACTTTGATGTTTTGATTGCTACACCAAACATGATGGGTTTAGTAGGTAAAGTTGGTCGTATTCTTGGACCAAAAGGTATCATGCCAAATCCAAAAACAGGTACTGTAACAATGGACGTTGCTAAAGCTGTTGAGAATAACAAAGGTGGACAAGTAAACTTCCGTGTTGACAAACAAGGAAATATCCACGCAGGTATTGGTAAAATTAGCTTCACATCTGAGCAAATCAGAGAGAACTTTGAAGCATTTATCAAAGCAATCAACAAACATAAACCTGCTGTTGCAAAAGGTAAATATATTAAAAGCGCTGCATTGTCACTTACAATGAGCCCATCAATGAACCTTGAAAATCAAGAACTAATCGACCTTAGATAATTATTTACGAGAACATACGCCGCTTATGTGGTTGATGTTCTCGTGCCTTAAAATTCTCGTTGTAAAACACGGTTTTATGACATCACATGTACGTACTTAATCTTATGATTGGAGAGAGTAGAGGCGCAAGCTTAATTTGAGATCACTCATCTCTACTTGAAATCACCAGTTGGAAAGGAGAAAAATTGACAAGAACAGAGAAAGCTGAATTTATTAGTTCTCTAACTGAAGAGTTTAAATCTTCCGACGGTTTAATTGTTTGTGACTATAAAGGTCTTAATGTTAAAGCGATCGAAGCACTTAGAAACAGTGCTAGACCAGAAGTGGTTAATGTTAAAGTTATTAAAAATACTTTAGCATCAATCGCTATGAAAAACGCTGGTATCGAAGGACTTGAACTTAAAGACACCAACATTTTTGTTTGGGGCGCTGACCAGTTAGCCGTAACAAAAATTGTCGCTACATTCGCTAAAACAAATCCAAATTTTATTATTAAATCTGGTTTTGCTGGTGGTATTGTTGTTGACGCTGCTAAAGTTGAAGCACTTTCTAAAATGCCATCACGTAATGAGCTTATTGGAATGCTTCTATCAACTTGGATGGCTCCAATTACAAACTTTACCATTGGTCTTGATGCACTTCGTGCTAAAAAACAAGAGTCTGAATAGAGCGTGTTTGTAAGGTTTTTAGCCTTACATGTAAAGTGCAAGAGTGAAGAAATTATCAGAGTTCTTGCGAAACAATAAAAAGTTTATGCTTCGAAAAGAGCAAGCTTTATATTAAATTATAATAATCAGGAGATTTGAAATGGCAATTTCAAAACAAGACGTATTAGAGTATATTTCAGGTCTTAGTGTTCTTGAACTAAGTGAACTAGTCAAAGATTTCGAAGAGAAATTTGGTGTATCTGCAGCTCCTGTTATGGTAGCTGGTGCTGGTGCTGCAGTTGCAGCAGAAGCAGTTGAAGAGAAAACTGAGTTTGACGTTATCCTTAAAGATGGTGGCGAGAAGAAAATTAACGCTATTAAAGTTGTTAGAGAAATCACAGGTCTTGGTCTTAAAGAGGCAAAAGACGCTGTTGAGGGTGCACCTACAACTGTTAAAGAGGGTGTATCTAAGCAACTTGCTGAAGAGATCAAAAAGAAACTTGAAGACGCTGGCGCTGTCGCTGAAATCAAGTAATTTTATTACTTTAAGAGAAGCCTTGTGCTTCTCTTTTAAAACTTTTTCCCTGGAAATTAATTATTAGTCGTTACAACGTCTGTCAAATGATAGATGAACCCACTGCCCTTTTCAAACAACTACACGAGGTAGACTCATGTTAAATAGCCTAAAATCTGGAAATCGCTTACGAGTTGATTTTTCCAAAGTCCCAAAAAAAATTGATGTACCAAATCTACTCCAACTTCAACAAAAGAGTTATGAACAGTTTTTAAATGTTGAAAATCTCAAAGAAGAGAGCGGCGTAGAGAAGGTTTTTAAATCTATTTTCCCTATTCATGATCCCCAAAACCGACTTACGTTGGAGTATGTTGGATCAGAAGTTGGAAAACCTAGATATACGGTTCGCGAATGTATGGAACGCGGCCTTACGTATTCTGTCAGCTTGAAAATGAACATTCGTCTTATCTTATGGGATAAAGATGAAAAATCCGGTGAAAAAACGGGTGTAAAAGATATTAAAGAACAAGCCATTTTTATTCGTGAAATTCCTTTGATGACGGAGCGAACTTCGTTTATCATCAATGGTGTTGAAAGAGTGGTTGTCAATCAGCTTCACAGAAGCCCTGGTGTTATCTTCAAAGAAGAAGAGAGCCCAACGGTTGCGAACAAACTGATCTACAATGCTCAAATTATTCCTGATCGTGGTTCTTGGTTGTACTTTGAGTACGATGCAAAAGATACCCTCTTTGTTAGAATTAATAAACGCAGAAAAGTTCCTATTACGATTTTATTCCGTGCACTTGGTTACAGCAAACAAGATATCTTAAAACTTTTTTACCCTGTGCTTAACATTATGATTCGCGAGAATAAGTTCCTCATTGAATTTTCAGCCGATAATTTCTTAGGTCGTGTCGATTTTGATCTTAAAGATGAGCATGGTAACCTTCTTTTAGCCGCAGGCAAACGTTTAGCGCGTAAAAAAGCAGAAAAATTTATTGAAGATGGTATTAAGTTTATCGAGTATCCTGTTGAAATTTTGGTTAATCGTTTCCTCTCCTCTCCAATTATTGATAAAGAGAGCGGCGAAGTACTTTACGATACATTGACACAACTGGATGAAGGAAAATTGGCAAAAATTATTGAGCAAAAATGCGAAGTGATTGAAATTGCGAATGATCTTGCAAGTGGTGTGGATGATGCGATCATTAACTCTTTTATTGCAGACACTGAAACCCTTAAATTGCTTCGTCAAACCGAGGGTATTGAAGATGAGAATGACTTAGCGGCCATTCGTATCTACAAAGTTATGAGACCAGGCGAGCCAGTAACCAAAGAAGCAGCAAAAACATTTGTAAAAGATCTTTTCTTTAACTCTGAGCGTTACGACTTAACCAAAGTTGGTCGTATGAAAATGAACCATAAACTTGGCCTTAGTGTGCCTGAGTATGTGACGATTATGACGAGTGAAGATATTATTAGAACAGCGAAATACTTGATCAAAGTTAAAAATGGTCAAGGTCACATTGATGATCGTGATCACTTGGGTAATAGAAGAATTAGAGCGATTGGTGAGTTACTTGCAAATGAACTTCATGCAGGTCTCATTAAAATGCAAAAAGCCATTCGTGATAAATTTACAGCCCTAAGTGGAAGCGTTGAAGAGTTAATGCCACATGATTTGATTAACTCTAAAATGATCACTTCTGCAATTTCTGAGTTCTTCTCCAGCGGACAGTTATCACAATTTATGGATCAAACGAATCCACTCAGTGAAATTACCCATAAAAGAAGACTTTCTGCTCTTGGTGAGGGTGGTTTGGTTAAAGAGCGCGCTGGCTTTGAAGTCCGTGACGTTCACCCAACACACTACGGAAGAATTTGTCCGGTTGAGACACCAGAGGGCCAAAACATTGGTTTGATCAATACACTTTCTATGTATGCGAAAGTCAATGATCTAGGGTTTGTAGAAGCACCGTATCGTAAAGTTGAGAATGCAACTATTACCGAAGAGATTATTTATATCACAGCAACGCAAGAAGAGGGTTTAGTCATTGCCCCTGCAAGTACTAAAATCAATGAAAACAACGAAATTGTTGAAGATTTGATCGAGGTTAGGGTTGATGGTGAGACCGTATTGATTGAAAAAGAGAAAGTGGACTTAATTGACCTCTCTTCTATGATGATTGCCGGTGTTGCAGCCTCGTTAATTCCATTCTTGGAACATGATGATGCTAACCGTGCGCTTATGGGTTCAAACATGCAACGTCAAGCCGTGCCGTTAGTCCAATCAGAAGCTCCAATTGTTGGAACGGGTGTTGAGAAAATTGCGGCTCGTGATTCATGGGAAGCGATTAAAGCAAAACGTGCTGGTATGGTTGAAAAAGTTGATAATAAAAATGTTTACATTCTAGGTGAAGATGAAGGTGGTGCATTTATTGACCATTATGCGCTTCAAAAAAATCTTAGAACCAACCAAAATACAACGTTTACTCAAAAAGTAATTGTGAGAAAAGGTGATATGGTCGAAGCGGGTGGCGTTATTGCTGATGGTCCAAGTATGGATCAAGGTGAGCTTGCTATCGGTAAAAATTCGATGGTTGCCTTTATGCCATGGAATGGGTATAACTACGAAGATGCGATTGTTATGTCAGAGCGTATGATTCGTGAAGATGCCTTTACGAGTGTTCACATCTATGAAAAAGAGATTGAAGCACGCGAACTTAAAGACGGTGTGGAAGAGATTACCAAAGATATTCCAAATGTTAAAGAAGAAGAGCTTGCGCACCTTGATGATAGTGGTATTGTCAAAGTAGGTACCTATATCATGCCAGGTATGATTCTTGTCGGTAAGGTTTCACCAAAAGGTGAAGTAAAACCAACCCCTGAAGAGAGACTTCTACGTGCAATCTTTGGTGAAAAAGCAGGACACGTTGTTAATAAATCATTGTATGCAACGCCATCTTTAGAAGGTATCGTTGTGGATGTTAAAATCTTTACGAAAAAAGGTTATGACAAAGATCCACGCGCTGTTCAAGCGTATGAGCAAGAAAAAGAGATATTAGACCGTGAACATCATGATAAACTCTTGATGTTAGATCGTGAAGAGATGTTACGCATCAACGCGTTGCTTCTTCGAAATCCATTGAATGAAGATCAAGAGATCAGTAAAAACAGCTATAAAAAAGGTGGTTTTATTAAAGCGGAAGATCTTCATAATGTGAACCGTTTTTCAATCAACTCGATTGTAAAAGCGTTCTCAAATGAGATTCAAGACGAATACAAAGACCTTAAAGTCTACTTCCAAAATGAGAAGAAAAAACTCAAAGAAGAGCACGACGAGAAGCTTAATATCATTGAAAAAGATGACATTTTGCCAAGTGGCGTTGTGAAACTTGTTAAAGTTTATGTCGCAACCAAACGTAAACTCAAAGTGGGCGATAAAATGGCAGGACGTCACGGAAACAAAGGTATTGTCTCCAATATCGTTCGTGAAGTGGATATGCCTTACCTTAAAAACGGTGAGATTGTTGATATTGTTCTCAATCCACTGGGTGTTCCAAGTCGTATGAACATCGGACAAATTCTTGAGGTTCACTTAGGACTTGTTGGTAAACGTCTGGGCAATCAAATCGAAGAGATCTTTAAAGAGAAGCAAGGTGATTGGATCAAGTCACTTCGTGAAAAAATGATTAGCATTGCTGATGTTGCAAAACTGATGGATGCACGTAATTTCATGGATACTTTAAATGATGAGCAACTTTTAGGTTATGCCCGTGATTGGAGTAAGGGTGTGCGTTTTGCAAGCCCAATCTTTGAAGGTGTTAATACAGAAGAATTTGCAAAACTCTTTGAGATGGCAAAAATTGATACCGATGGAAAGACCGATTTATACGATGGTATGACTGGTCAAAAAATGCATGAAAAAGTCAACGTGGGTTACATGTACATGTTAAAACTCCACCACTTGGTTGACGAAAAAGTGCATGCACGAAGTACAGGACCATACTCACTGGTCACACAACAGCCAGTAGGTGGTAAAGCACTCTTTGGTGGACAACGATTCGGTGAGATGGAGGTTTGGGCGCTTGAGGCATACGGTGCTGCTCATACCCTAAGAGAAATGTTAACAGTCAAATCAGACGACGTTGAAGGACGTATTTTAGCTTATAAAGCACTCACACGAGGTGAAAATGTCCCTCAAACAGGAATTCCTGAAACATTCTATGTTTTAACGAATGAGTTGAAGTCTTTGGCTTTAGATGTTGAGATTTATGACGAGGTGGAAGAAGATGAAACGACTAGAACCAATTGAGATTCACGAAGAGAGCCGTCCTAGGGACTTTAAAGCATTTCAACTAAGACTTGCAAGCCCAGAGAAGATCCGCTCATGGAGTTATGGTGAGGTCAAAAAGCCAGAAACCATTAACTATCGTACGCTCAAACCAGAGCGTGATGGCCTTTTTTGTGCGAAAATCTTTGGACCCGTTAGAGATTATGAATGTCTATGCGGAAAATACAAAAAGATGCGTTACAAAGGCATTAAATGTGAGAAATGTGGCGTTGAAGTCACCAGTACCAAAGTAAGACGTTCACGTATGGGTCACATCGAGTTAGTAACTCCTGTGGCGCATATTTGGTATGTTAACTCACTTCCAAGCCGTGTGGGAACACTGCTTGGCGTTAAGATGAAAGATCTTGAGCGCGTACTTTACTATGAAGCCTACATTGTTGAACAAGCAGGCGAAGCATTTTACGATGCCGAAAACAAAAACAAAGTCGCTTTGTACGATGTTTTAAATGAAGAACAGTACCAAGCGCTCCAACAAAAATTTGAAGACACCGGTTTTGTTGCAAAAATGGGTGGAGAGGTTATTCGCAATCTCTTAGCAAGCCTTGATCTTGTAGAAGTTCTTGGACAGCTTAAAGAAGACATTAACCAAACCAGTTCAGAAGCGAAGAAAAAAACGATTATTAAACGTCTGAAAGTGGTTGAAGCATTCCTTCACAGTGGCAATCGCCCTGAGTGGATGATGATTACAATGCTCCCCGTACTTCCCCCAGATCTTAGACCACTTGTGGCACTTGATGGCGGAAAGTTTGCGGTCAGTGACGTGAATGATCTTTATCGTCGTGTTATCAACAGAAATGCTCGTTTGAAACGTTTGATGGAACTTGATGCGCCTGAGATTATTATTCGCAACGAAAAAAGAATGCTTCAAGAAGCCGTTGATGCGTTGTTTGATAATGGTCGTCGTGCCAATGCGGTCAAAGGTGCTAACAAGCGTCCTTTAAAATCGCTCTCAGAGATTATCAAAGGTAAACAAGGCCGTTTCCGTCAAAACCTTCTCGGTAAAAGGGTTGACTTCTCGGGTCGTTCGGTTATCGTTGTTGGACCAAACTTGAGAATGGACCAATGTGGTCTTCCAAAACAGATGGCTCTTGAATTATTTAAACCCCATTTGTTAGCGCGTCTTGAAGAAAAAGGGTATGCTACAACGGTTAAACAAGCAAAAAAAATGATTGATAGTAAAACCAATGAAGTATGGGAATGTCTCGCTGAAGTGGTTAAAGGTCATCCGGTTATGTTAAACCGTGCGCCGACACTTCACAAACTCTCTATTCAGGCGTTTCACCCTGTTTTGATTGATGGAAAAGCGATTCGTTTGCATCCTCTTGTATGTTCTGCTTTCAACGCGGACTTCGACGGCGATCAAATGGCGGTTCACGTTCCATTGTCTCAAGAGGCCATTGCAGAGTGTAAAATTTTGATGCTAAGTTCGATGAATATCTTACTTCCAGCTTCGGGTAAAGCGGTCACCGTTCCAACCCAAGATATGGTTTTGGGTCTTTATTACTTAACACTCGAAAAACCACATGCAAAAGGAAGTAATAAAATTTTTGCCAATGTGGATGAAGTTCATATTGCAATTGATGCAGGATTTTTAGATATTCATGCCAAAATTAAAACACGTATTAACGATAGAGTACTCTTTACCACAGCGGGTCGTTTGATTTTAAAATCAATCTTACCTTCTTTTGTTCCTGAAGAGCTATGGAACAGAGTGTTGAAGAAGAAAAATATTGGTGGATTGGTTGATCATATCTTTAAAGAGGGTGGTATTGGTATCACTGCAGGATTCTTGGATAACCTTAAAACACTTGGTTTTAAATATGCGACACAATCAGGAATTTCAGTCTCTATTGATGATATTCGTGTGCCTGATACTAAAGTGAAAAAGATTAAAGAAGCGAAGAAAAAAGTACGTGAAATCCAAAAACAGTTCAGTTCTGGTCTCTTAACCGAGCAAGAGCGTTATAACAAAATTATTGATATTTGGACCGATACAAACAATGACGTAGCTTCTGAGATGATGAAGCTGACTGAGAGTCACAAAGGCGGCTTTAACTCAATTTACATGATGGCAGACTCTGGTGCGCGTGGTTCTGCTGCGCAAATCCGTCAGTTAGCTGGTATGAGGGGTCTTATGGCAAAACCTGATGGAAGTATTATTGAAACACCAATTATTTCAAACTTCCGTGAAGGTCTAAATGTTCTTGAGTACTTTATTTCAACGCACGGTGCACGTAAAGGTCTTGCGGATACCGCTCTTAAAACAGCGAACGCGGGTTACTTGACACGTAAACTGATCGACGTTGCACAAAACGTTAAAGTGACGATGGATGATTGTGGTACACACGAAGGTGTTGAAATCACAGAAATCAGTGAAAGCGGTGAGCTCGTCGAGGCATTGTACGAGCGAGCAACGGGACGTGTTCTAGCCGAAGACGTTATCGATACGATTACCAATGAAGTCCTTTTCACCGAGGGAACATTAATTGATGAGAAGAGCGCACAAGCCCTTAAAGAGGCGAGCATTAAGTCGGTTGTGATTCGTACACCGATTACATGTAAAGCTAAAAAAGGTGTCTGTGCGAAATGTTATGGTACCAACTTGGCTGAGGGAACTTTGGTTCGCCCGGGCGAAGCAGTAGGTATTATTTCAGCACAATCCATTGGTGAGCCAGGTACGCAGTTGACGCTTCGTACATTCCACATCGGTGGTACGGCATCAACTGAATCTCAAGATCGTCAAGTTATTGCTCAAAAAGAGGGTTTTATTCGTTATTACAATGTAAAAACGTATGCAACCAAAGAGGGTAAAAACATCGTTGCGAATCGTAGAAATGCAGCCATCTTACTTGTTGAGCCAAAGATCAAAGCACCGTTTAAAGGTACGATTGAGATCGATACAGCGCACGAAGAGACAGCGATTACGATGAGTGGAACTGCGGGTGAGACTATTCGCTATACGCTTCGTAAAAGTGACTTTGCTAAGCCAAATGAGCTTGCGGGTGTTAGTGGTAAAATTGAAGGTAAATTCTACATCCCTTACGTTAGTGGTGATGTGGTTGAGCTGAATGAGAGTATCGTAGAGGTGATTAAAGAGGGTTGGAACGTTCCAAGCCGTATTCCTTATGCGAGTGAACTTAAAGTCAAAAATGGTGAGCCGATTATTCAAAAAATTCATGCGGATGCAAAAGGTATTGTCAAATACTATAAACTTCGTGGGGATTATTTAGAGCGTATCCATGACATTGAAAAAGGTCATATTGTTAAAGAAAAAGGTATTTTTGCGGTTGTTGCGGATGATGATGATCGAGAAGCGATTCGTCATTACATTCCTCGTGACTCCATTATTGATGTCAATGACAACAGCATGGTTGAAGGTAAAACACTGCTTGCGTACCCATCCACCAGTGAGCAAATTACGATTGCTGAGTGGGATCCGTACTCTACACCAATTATTGCGGAAGATGCGGGTACGATTACGTTTGAAGACATTGAACCAGGGATTAGTGCGACAGAACAATTCGATGATATGACGGGTCAAAGCAGACTTGTGATCAACGAGTATCTTCCAAGCGGCATGAAACCGACGATCATCATTGCCAATAAAAACGGTGAGATTGTGAAGTACCAATTGGAGCCAAAAACAGCGATCTTCGTTCAAAATGGCGTTACCGTTGGCTTGGCAGATTTGATCGGTAGAACACCAAAAGCGATTGCAAAATCGAAAGATATTACCGGCGGTCTTCCACGTATTAGTGAACTTTTTGAGGCACGTCGCCCTAAAAATGCAACCGTGATTGCAGAGATTGATGGAACGATTCGTTTTGGTAAGCCACTTCGTTCGAAAGAGCGTATTATCATTGAAGCCGTTGATGGTACAAGTGTTGAGTACTTGGTCGATAAAAACACACAAATTCACGTTCAAGCGGGTGAGTTTGTGCATGCGGGTGAGCGACTCACCGATGGTGTAATTTCAAGTCATGATATTTTACGTATTATGGGTGAAAAAGCGCTTCACTATTATTTGATCAGCGAAATTCAACAAGTGTATCGTGGACAAGGTGTTGCGATTAACGATAAACACATTGAGGTGATCGTTTCTCAAATGCTACGTCAAGTAAGAATTGTTGATAGTGGCGATACCAAGTTCATTATGGGTGATTTGATTAGCCGTAGACGTTTCCGTGAAGAGAATGAAGCGGTCATGAAAATGGGTGGAGAACCTGCAATTGCTGAGCCAACACTCCTTGGTGTTACTCGTGCGGCGATTGGTAGTGATAGTGTTATCTCTGCAGCTTCGTTCCAAGAGACAACCAAAGTTCTAACCGAAGCGAGCATCGCTGGTAAGATGGATATGCTTGAAGATTTGAAAGAAAATGTTATTTTAGGACGTATGATCCCCGTTGGAACAGGTCTTTATCAGAACAAAAGCTTTAATCTAGAGTTGAACCCAAGTAGAGGTTAAGTTAAGGTTCCCTTAACTTAACCTTTTTTTAAGCTATTTTTAAATAAAATTAGCACCTATTTTTTACAAAATAAAGGAAATAATGTGCCAACCATTAACCAACTCGTCAGAAATGAGAGAAAAAAGGTGATTAAGAAATCAAAATCACCTGCACTTGATAAGTGCCCTCAAAGAAGAGGCGTTTGTACAAGAGTTTATACGACAACTCCTAAGAAACCAAACTCTGCTTTGAGAAAAGTTGCCAAAGTCAAATTGACCAGCGGTTTTGAAGTCATTAGCTACATCGGTGGCGAGGGACACAACCTACAAGAACACTCCATTGTATTGGTACGTGGCGGTAGGGTAAAAGATTTACCAGGTGTTAAGTACCATATCGTACGTGGTGCGCTTGATACTTCAGGTGTTGCAAAAAGAACGGTGTCTAGAAGTAAATACGGTACAAAAAGACCAAAAGCTAAATAAATTTAACCACAGGTGATGTCCTTTGTTTTGACATCATTTGAGTAAAATTTTTAAAAAATTTGAAGGAAATAGTATGAGAAGAAGAAAAGCTCCTGTAAGAGAAGTATTACCAGATCCAATCTACAATAGCAAGATTATCACAAAGTTTATCAATGCGTTGATGCTCGATGGAAAAAAGAGTGTTGCTACGAAAGTATTTTATGGTTCATTAGAACTCGCTGAAAAAAGAAGTGGAACACTCAAGGGTATTGAAATTTTTAATGCAGCTATCGATAACGTTAAGCCTGTTATGGAAGTAAAAAGCAGACGTGTCGGTGGAGCAACCTATCAAGTTCCTGTCGAAGTTAGAACAACTCGTCAACAAGCATTGGCTCTTAGATGGTTAGTCTCTTACGCTCGTAAAAGAAGTGAGAGAACGATGATCGAGAGGTTGGCCAATGAACTTTTAGATGCTGCTAATAATAGAGGCGCTACCTTTAAGAAAAAAGAAGATACTTATAAAATGGCAGAAGCAAACAAAGCGTTTGCTCACTATCGCTGGTAAGATGACGTTGGGAGTGTTTACATGTAAACACTCCCTCCTTCCTTCGGAACTACACTCCTAATATAACAAGGAAATTATAATGGCAAGAAATACCCCTATTGGAATGGTTAGAAACATCGGTATTGCTGCGCACATTGATGCAGGTAAAACCACAACAACAGAAAGAATCCTTTTTTACACCGGTATCTCTCACAAAATTGGTGAGGTACATGATGGTGCTGCAACAATGGACTGGATGGAGCAAGAGAAAGAGCGAGGTATTACCATTACTTCTGCTGCGACAACATGTTCATGGAAAGATCACCAAATTAATATTATCGACACCCCAGGCCACGTTGACTTCACGATTGAAGTTGAGCGTTCTATGCGTGTTCTTGATGGCGCTGTAGCTGTATTTTGTGCAGTTGGTGGCGTTCAACCACAATCTGAAACGGTTTGGAGACAAGCGAATCGCTACAAAGTTCCAAGAATGGTATTTGTTAATAAAATGGACCGCGTTGGTGCAGATTTCTATAACGTTGAAGCACAAATTAAAAATCGTTTAAAAGCAAACCCAGTACCTATTCAAATTCCTATTGGTGCAGAAGAAAACTTTAAAGGTGTGATTGATCTCGTAGAGATGAAAGCACTTGTTTGGGATGATGACGCGGCTATGGGTTCAAACTACCAAGTCGTTGAAATTCCAGCAGACCTAATGGATAAAGCAACTGAATATCGAGAGAGAATGGTTGAAGCTGTTTCTGAGACCAGTGATGAGTTGATGGAAAAATACCTTGGTGGCGAAGTGCTTACCAATGTTGAAATTAAAGCAGGTATTAAAGCGGGATGTCTAGCAATGACATTTATCCCTATGATTTGTGGAACAGCCTTTAAAAACAAAGGTGTTCAACCCCTTCTTGACGCGGTTATTGATTATATGCCAGCTCCTACGGAAGTACACGCAATTAAAGGCGAGTATGAAGATGGACATGAGTGTGTTGTTGATTCAACCGATGAGGGTGAATTTGCTGCACTTGCATTTAAAATTATGACCGATCCTTTCGTTGGTCAATTGACCTTCGTTCGTGTTTACCGTGGTTCATTGGAAAGCGGAAGTTATGCGTACAATACCACCAAAGATAAAAAAGAGAGAATTGGTCGTTTGCTAAAAATGCATGCGAACAAAAGAGAAGAGATCAAAGTCCTTCACTCAGGTGAAATCGGTGCGGTTGTAGGTCTTAAAGACACACTAACGGGTGATACACTTGCAAGTGAAAAAGATCCTGTCATTTTAGAGCGAATGGTGTTTCCAGACCCTGTTATCTCTGTTGCCGTTGAGCCTAAAACCAAAGCGGATCAAGAGAAAATGGGTATTGCACTTCAAAAATTGGCTCAAGAAGATCCAAGCTTTAGAGTTGAAACCGATGAAGAGAGTGGTCAAACGATCATTTCTGGTATGGGTGAGCTTCACTTAGAGATTCTTGTTGATCGTATGCTTAGAGAGTTTAAAGTAAGTGCTGAAGTTGGACAACCTCAAGTTGCTTACCGTGAAACGATTCGTGCTTCCGTTAATCAAGAGTATAAATACGCAAAACAATCAGGTGGTCGTGGACAATACGGTCACGTTTACCTCAAAATTGAACCTCAAGATGCGGGTAAGGGTTATGAATTTGTTAACGATATCAAAGGTGGAGCGATTCCAAAAGAGTTTATTCCTGCCGTTGATAAAGGTATCAAAGAAGCACTTGGTGCGGGTGTACTTGCGGGTTATAAAGTGGAAGACATTAAAGTTACCCTTTATGATGGAAGTTACCATGATGTTGACTCCTCTGAGATGGCATTTAAACTCGCTGCTTCTATGGGCTTTAAAGAGGGTTGTCGTAAGGCAAAACCGGTTATTCTTGAGCCTATCATGAAAGTGGAAGTTGAAACACCTGAGGACTTTATGGGTGATGTTATCGGCGATCTTAACCGTCGTCGTGGACAAATTAACTCAATGGATGATAGAAGTGGTAACAAAATTGTTAACGCATTCTGCCCATTGGCTGAAATGTTCGGTTACTCTACGGATCTTAGAAGTCAAACTCAAGGTCGTGCTTCTTACTCTATGGAATTCGATCATTATGATGAAGTACCTAGAAACGTTGCCGAAGAGATTATCAAAAAACGTAACGGTTAATGAGTTTACATGTAAAGAGTCTTCGGACTCTTTACACCCCTTTTTCTGCCAAAATCTCCCAAACACACTCTTTTCTCAATCCATTAAAAATGATGTTTTTATTCAGAACGATCAATGAATAAATCGCTATAATCGTGTGTTTTGGATTTGAACACTTTTATAAAGGTTACAATGTGATAGACATAAAACATCTCAGCAAATCTTTTAATGATCAAAAAGTTTTAGATGACATCAGTTTACATGTAAACGCAGGTGAAATATTTGCCATCGTTGGACACAGTGGTGCTGGCAAATCAACACTGCTTCGTTGCATCAACGGGCTTGAACGCTTTAGCGATGGCGATCTTATGGTGTTAGACAAAGAGGTTAAAATCCTCAATGAGCGCGGTCTTAGTGAACTAAGAAGTCAAATTGGTATGATTTTTCAAAATTTTTCGTTACTCAATCAAAAAAATGTCTATGAAAACATTGCACTTCCTATGAAAGTGTGGGGTTACAGCAAAGAAGCCATTCAAAAAAGAGTCGATGAACTCCTCAATCTTGTGGGACTGGAGAGTAAAAAATTTGTCTATCCCAAAGAGCTCAGCGGTGGTCAAAAACAGCGTGTTGCGATTGCCAGAGCACTTACACTCAATCCCAAAATCCTTCTCAGCGATGAAGCCACATCTGCACTTGATCCCAATACCACCAAATCCATTTTAGAGCTTCTACAAGAGATCAACATTAAACTGGGCGTTACGATCATCATTGTCACGCATGAAATGGACGTTGTCAAAAGAGTCGCATCGCGTGCGTTGCTTTTGGAAGATGGAAAAGTGATTGGGCTTGGTCGGATTGAAGATCTTTTTTTAAGACCCGATGAAAAGATGATGCGATTTCTTGGTGAAGATGAAGAGCTCCCAACAAAAGGTGTGAATATAAGGCTTTTCTTCCCCAGTAATGTCTCGTATCAGCCCATCGTAACTCAGATGGCGCGCGAGCTTAATATCAATTTTAATATCGTCTGGGGAAAGCTTGAAAAGCTCAATGATCATGTCGTTGGCTCGCTTGTTATCAATATAGACGAACAAAGCGCAAGCACAATTACCCACTATTTGCACGAAAAAACGGAAGTCATTTGGGAGGCACTCTAAGATGGAACAGACAATTATAGGCTTTTTTGAAAAATCTTTGGTCATGAAAAGTGTCTTAATCGATGCGCTCATGGAGACACTCACGATGAGCCTTGTTTCAACGTTTTTGGCAACGTTCATAGGCTTTTTACTAGCGATTGTGCTCATAATCACCGATAAAAATGGCATTTCACCCAATCAATACACCTACAAATTTTTAGATGTCACGATCAATATGTTACGCTCATTTCCGTTTATTATCCTCATCATTGTCTTATTTCCCGTGACAAAATTTTTGGTCGGAAAGCATACGGGAACATTTGCGATGATCGTACCACTCACGATTGGAACAGCCCCTTTTATCGCGCGAATGATCGAAGGCGCTTTTAAAGAGGTGGATCAAAGTGTCATTGAAGCAGCGCAATCGTTTGGAACGAACAAATTTCAGATTATTTTCCGTGTTCTGCTTCCTGAAGCGTATCCTAGCATTATCTCTGCGATTACCCTCTCGTTGATCATCATTGTTGGTTTTTCAGCGATGGCAGGAACCGTTGGTGGTGGCGGTCTTGGCGCGGTGGCGATGAATTATGGTTACTACCGCTTTGACGCACTGTATATCTTTTGGACGGTTTTTATTTTGATCGTGCTTGTCCAGATTTTTCAAAGTATGGGTGATATTCTCTATAAAATCGTAAAACATTAATGCTGGGTGAAGTGTGTCATTCAGTCCTTTTTAATGCGAATGACGTTAGGATTTCATAAATGTTTAGTAAACCTCTTTGTTTACTAAACATTTAGTTATTTTAAGGAGTACACATGTATAAACGTTTAGGAGTTCTTTTAGTGGGAGCCGTGCTTGCATTTAGTGGCTGCAGTGGCGATAAAAAAGGTGAAGACAAAGCCGCTTCAAAAGAAGATAAAAGTGCGAAAACGATTATTGTTGGCGCAACACCCGTGCCACACTCTGAGATATTGGAAATTGCAAAACCTCTTTTAGCCAAAGAAGGCTATACGCTTGAAATTAAAGTGTTTAATGATTATGTCATTCCCAATAAAGTCACTGACAGTGGTGAGATTGATGCAAACTTTTTTCAGCATACACCGTATCTTAAGGAGTTTAACAAAAGTCAAGGAACGAAGCTTGTGAGCGTTGGGAATATTCACATTGAACCAATTGGTGTTTACTCTAAAAAGATTAAAGCGCTTTCTGAGCTTAAAGAGGGTGATAGTGTTGCAATCCCCAATGACCCAAGTAATGCTGGACGCGCTTTGGATGTTTTAGTAAACGCGGGGCTTATCAAACTTAAAGATGCTGAGCATAAAACTAAACTGGACATCGTTGAAAATCCAAAAAATCTTACTTTTACAGAGCTCGAAGCGGCGCAACTTCCTCGTGTGATCGAAGATTTTACAATTGCGGTCATTAACACCAACTACGCTCTTCCTGCAGGACTCAATCCAAGTACCGATGCACTAGCATTGGAGTCTGCCAATTCTCCATACGCGAATATTTTAGTCGTCAAAGCGGGTAATGAAAATAGCGACAAAACCAAAGCCCTTCTCAAAGCGGTTCAATCCGATGAAGTGAAGAAATTTATCGTTGAAAAATACAAAGGTGCTATTGTTCCTGCTTTCTAATGTAGGGCAGACGCATTTACTCGATCAAGGTGTACTTTCGAGTACACTTTGACTCTCCTCGTTTTAGGTTTCCTAAGTCTATTTTTGTTATAATCCCGCCACACCAAATCTCTCAAATGTCCCGATAGCTCAGCAGGATAGAGCATCAAATTCCTAATTTGAAGGCCATGCGTTCGAATCGCATTCGGGACACCACCACGTTTTAATTCCTTCTTTAAACTAAACGTTTGATCTTTTCATTCTCAACTCATAAAAATTAACGAAACGTTTCAAAAACTACATTATAATTTTCTATATGATTGAATTAAGTGCTACCTAAAACGATTCGTTCTAAAAGAAAATCAATCCGTTATACTTTTATAGGAGAAAACGATGGATGAAATTGATGTACAGATTCTAAAATTGCTGGAACGCACTGGCAGGCTTTCCCATGAAGAGATTGGAAAGCTGGTTCATATCTCAAGACCTGCTGTGCATCAGCGTGTGGCTAAGCTTGAGAAAAATGGGGTGATTAAAGGGTATCGCGCCATTATTGATTGGCGAATGCTGGAGCAAAAAATTCAAGTGTTTATCTTTGTCAAAGTGAAATGCCAATCGTTTCAACAGATTACTGCAAAAATTCTCAACATCACCCTAGAGAACGGTGCTATCTTAGAGTGCCAGCGTTTAGCAGGCGAGTGGTGCATGGTGTTAAAAGTACGCGTGAGTTCTCCGGATGATATTACACGCTTTTTGGATGAGCTTGTAACGTTTTCTGAAGTGTATGAGACATCGACCACGTTTATTCTCTCAACCCTGCATGAAAACGGCTTTAGTGAACTGTAAAATTGAAGAAGGAAATAAGCATGAATGCTTTACATGTAAACGAAAATCTAGCGATAGAATACAAAAAAACCATTATGACTGTCGTGGCATTGCTAAGTGTGTACATTGTCTGGGGCAGTACCTATTTGGGGATTAAAATTGCCATCGAAACTTTTCCACCTTTTTTAATGGCGGGGATTCGCTTCCTTATCGCAGGGGCACTTTTGTATGGTTTTGTCGTGGTGAAAGAGAAAAAGCATCCCAAGCTTATTGAGTGGAGAGATACCACAATCATTGGCACGTTGTTGCTTTTGGGTGGTAATGGGCTTGTCGTGATTGCTGAAAAAACAATTCCTTCTTCGATTGCCGCTATTGTGATTGCAACGGTGCCTTTGTGGATGATAGTGATCGCTTGGCTACTGAAAAGTCAAACAAGACCCAACAAAAGTACGCTTATAGGAACTCTCATCGGCTTTATCGGTGTGGTGATTTTGATGTTTCCCTCGGATCAAGAGCATCTTCACTTTGATACATTTGGGCTATTGTTGACATTCTTAGCGGCTATTTTATGGTCATTCGGTTCTATCTATTCTCAAAAAGCAACCTTGCCAACTTCGGTGATGCTCTCAACTGCCATGCAGATGCTTAGCGGTGGCTTGGTTTTAATGATCACTGCCACGCTCTTTGGCGAATGGCAACAGTTTCATATAGAAACGCTCTCTTCGCGCTCGTTGTTTGCTTTGGCGTATTTGATTTTTATCGGCTCTTTGGTGGGCTTTAGTGCCTATGTCTGGCTCTTAAAAAATGTCTCACCCTATCTTGCCTCAACCTATGCCTTTGTCAATCCGATGGTCGCACTTTTTTTAGGATACTTTTTTGCCGATGAAGTGCTAAGTGTGAAAGCGTTAATTGCAACGGTGTTGATTATCAGCGCGGTTGTGATGATCACCCTCTCAAAAGCCAGAAAAAGATCACACCAGTAGCGCATCAATGCGCGCTATTTCAAGAGGGCTGAGCGTAAACTCACAGATACTTAAATCCTCTTTCATATGCTGCGCGGAGGTTGTGCCATTGAGGGGGATAATACCTTGGTGCATCACATAACGGTAGAAAATTTGCGCAGCACTTTTGCTGTAATTTTGGGCAATTTCTTGAAGAATGAGCGAATGTAAAATGTGTGGATTGGCACTCAGCGTCCAAAAACTCTGATAAATCATCCCTTTTTCGTTTGCCCACGCACGAAGCGTTGTATCGTAATGAACGTCTGCGTAAAAACGGTTTTGAACGATGGAGGGTTTAATGCGTGCATCTTCAAAGAGTTTGTGCAGCAACGAAGGATCGTAACAGTTGCTAATGCCGATATGGCGGACATCCCCTTTGTCAAACAGCGATTCAAAGACTTTCCAAGCTTTGAGTAAATTCACATAAGGAAAAAGGGGTGAATGCAATAAAAAAGAGTCCAAATAGTCTGTTTGCAAATTTTGCTTGGAGACATGACACGATGTGAGAATCTGCTCTTCCAACGAGGCATGTGAGTCGTAGGGCACCCTTTGGGAGTCATGAGCGTTCAGTGGTGTGAATTTGGTTTGAAGAAAAAGCTCTTCTCGCTTGCCTCCTTGGGAGTAAAAACGAGCACACCCTTCGCCGACGAGTGCTTCTTCATAATGCTTAGGTTGGCACGCCGTATCAATGCCTCTAAAACCGCTTTCAAGTGCTAAGGCGACTAAATCTGCTGTGCGCTCTTTTTTCCATGCGGTGCCATAAAGCATGGATGGAATCGGGATATTTTGATTGGTAGTAATGTAGTGCATAGTGAGCTCCTTTGGTATATTAGAGTTCTGCAAGAACTCTTGACACGTCTTTAAAGCAAAGCTCTAAAGACTACGTTAACACTGGGTTCTCTTCGGCAGAGTGCCCACGCACCTTTGGTGCTTCTTTTTGTAAAATTAGTTTGGTAATAATTCTATTGTATACAAACAAATTTTTAAGGGTGCTTTACATGTAAGATTAAACCTTACATGTAAAGCGTTCTAGAGAGAGGACACTGTAGGATAGCACAAAGGAGTCACGATGTTGTCTTACCATGCCCAAACGATGCACTCATACAGCTCTGTGCGCACTAAGTCTCACAGCATTGACTGGGATCATCCACCCAAACAATTTAAAATTTACCCTGAAACGTTTACGCGCATTCCGCTTGATAAAAAGAGTCCCGATCACCGCTTTTTTTATTTGATTGGCGGTATCACCGCACAAAAAAGTTACCCAGGTGTGACGTATGCTCTGCGCACCAATCCCAGTGCTGGGGCACTGTACCCGACCGAAATCTATGTGCAGATACGAGGTATGGAAGGCTTTGAAAATGGCATTTACCATCTCTGTCCTTATGAAACGTCGCTTGTATTGCTGTACCCGTTGCCTGAGGATGAAGGCGTTGAGAGCTTTTTACATGTAAAGAAAATCAAAGGGTTTGTCTTTCTTTTTTCAACCTTGTACTATCGCTCTTCATGGAAGTACAAAGATCGTGCATTTCGCTACTGTTTGCACGACACGGGGCACATGATAGGCACACTTGAGGCTTCGTGTCTGCTGAGTGCAAAGTCATATTGCATTCTTTACACGATGGATAAAAAGGGTTTAAACACGCTTTTTGGATTCACGCAAGAGGAGTTTTTTCTCTCCTCAGCCATCGTTGGCGAAGAAGATGAAACGCTTACATGTAAAGCGCCAATGCTAAGCTTGCCGTATGTCAATGGCACAGGATTTTTTGAAGCCAATGCGCGTGTGGAAGCGGTGTATGAATCCACGTGTGCACTTTTGCCTAAGCAGCAAACGACAACAATGCCTGCGTTTAACGTGGATAAAGAGCGTTTCATGCAAGCGATTTGGAAGCGTCGCTCCATTCGTGACTTTGCCCAAAAGCCTCTCTCCAAAGAGGAGTTTTTAGCTGTTATGGATTTTATAACCCAGCCCATTGCGAGTGATTGCGATGCCGTGGTGGAAATCTATGCGATCATCAACCGTGTGGAGGGAATGGAGCAGGGCGTTTGGAAGGAGGGTATTTATCTGCAAAGCGGTGATTTTGCACGCAAAGCAGGGTACCTTTGCTTGGAGCAAGCCTTAGGCGAAGAGAGCGGTGTTACCTTCTTTTTAGTAGGGAACGAGGATAAAAACTACCAAGCAATGGTGCAAAAAGCAGGAATTATCGGGCATCGTATGTATGTGATGAGTGAATACATGGGCTTTGGGTGCAGTGGTATTGGGGCGTATTATGATGAAGAGGTGATGGCGTTTTTAGACACGCAGGGCATGATTCTCTACGCCCTTGCGATCGGTCGATGAGGCAGTTGACGGTAGGTGTAAACGAGTAAAAACAGAGCAGAACTGTACACAATGCCTCCAAGACCTATCCACATCCAGACAAAGGAGAGCTCCCAATAGTTCACACACAGAGTGAACACAATGCTAGGCGCTAAGATTTGGCGGAAGAATCCGACGTAGAAAATCATCGCAGGTTTTTTGATGCCTTGCAAGGTGGCGACACACGAAAAATGGGTCACGTAACCGAAAAAGAGAAAGAGCATCACATAGATGTAAGTTGTGCCAGAACGTATCACTTCCACGCTTGGGTCAAACTGCGAGACCAACCACTCTCCGCTAAACCACAAAACGCCCATGCCGATGAAACTGAGTGTGTAGCCATAAACAAGCGCATAAAAAAGCGTTTGACGCACCCGTTCAAATTTGCCTGCGCCCATGTTATTGGACACAAGACTCAGCACCGCACTGCTAATGCCAAGAGAGGGCAATAACATCAACTGCTCCACACGAAACCCGATGCCATATCCCGCAACCGCTTGGTAGCCATACAAGGTGACAAAATGAAGGGCGATCAGTGAGCCAAAGGACATCATCAGCATATTGAGCCCTGGTGGCATTGCTTGGGTGAAAAACGTTTTGTAGATGCGACGATCTGGGTAAAAATGCGCTTTACATGTAAAGCCGATCAGCCCAGTTTTAAGACTTTTATACAGCAGATACCCTGCGTTAATCACTTGGACTAAAACCGTAGCAAACGCAATGCCACCGATGCCCATCGCAGGAATAAATCCCCAACCGTAAATGAAAAGAGGGTTGAATGCAATATTGGCAAAAAAGCCAAAAATAAGGGTGTTGCGATAACTCTTCGTATCGCCCGTTGCATACAGAACACTGTTGAGCGCAAAATTGGCAAAGAAAAAAGAGGTGCCCAGTAAAATCACCTCGATGTAACTAAGCGCAAGCGCGTGGTAACGCTCCTCCGTTCCGATCCATGTGAGCAGCTCCGAGGCAAAACAAAACCCTAAAAGCCCCAAAAAAATGCCCACAGTTACCACCAGCGCAACTCCTTTTTTAGCGATAATGCTTGCAAGAAAGAAGTGCTGTTTTCCATACGCATGCCCAATGAGTGCGGTTAAAGCACTCGTGCCACCGTACGCCATCCCAATGATGAAAAAAAAGAGAAACGAAGAGGCGGAGAGTGCTGCGAGTGCTTCGGTGGAGATAAGCCCCGCATAGTAGGTGTCAACGATGTTGTACAAGGTGTTAAAAAGCATCCCAAGACTCGAAGGAATGGCAAGTTGACGCAAAAGCAATGGGATAGGTTTATGGGTCAGTGACGTTGAATCCATGCAGGCTCTTTTTGATTTTATCATAACGCTTTAGGGCTTTAAAAGAGCTCTTATTTTGCGGTTATAAAAATGATTTAACACTCATTAATTCCTCATTTTATTTCGTTAAGCTTCATTTATAAAAATAAAAACTACACAATAAATGTAATTTTTATTTAAGGTTTGCATGTTTCCAGTATGAAAAATCGTTCAATCTAAGGAGAACACAATGACAAAGAAGATGGACAGAAGATCGTTTTTAAAAGTAGGCGGTGCTGCGGCAGGTGTTGCTGTAGCAACGGTAAGTGCTACAGCGATTCCTTTGGTGGGAGATTCTATTTTGCAAGATGGCGTTGATGGTGTGAGTGCCTCACACTTTGGTGCGGTTAAGACCAAAGTACGCAACGGTCGCTTTGAAAGTGTGGAAGCATTTGAAGGTGACAGCTATCCTAGCACCTTGATTCAAGGGCTTCCTGCGCGTACCTATGCGCAAGATCGTATCTTATACCCATGCGTTCGTGAGGGGTATTTGAAACATGGGTACAAAAGCGATAAAAGCAAACGTGGCTCAGACAAATATGTCCGTGTTTCATGGGAAAAAGCCTTTGATTTGATCGCCGATGAGCTCAAACGTGTCTATAAAAGTTATGGTCCTGATGCTGTCTTTGGGGGAAGTTACGGTTGGTTTTGTGTAGGAAGTCTCAACAACCCACAAGCGTTGGTCGGCAGAATGTTAGGCGTTGCAGGTGGCTACACGTCACGTACGCTAACTTACTCAACCCATGCGATTCGTGCGATCACCCCTTATGTAACGGGTGGCGATGAGTCAAGTAACCAACAAACCGCGTATCCAAATCTGATTGCCAACTCTGAATGTATCGTTTTTTGGAGCAGCGATCCTATCAACACCAACCAAATTGCGTGGGGTGTGCCCGATCATCAATCGTATGAGTATATGAAACAGCTCAAAGCTGAGGCTAAAAAACGCAATATCAAGTTCTACTGCATCGATCCAGTCTATAACAACACGGCGATGTATTTTGGAGCAGAACACATCAAAGTGCGTCCAACGACCGACGTTGCGATGATGCTCGGTATGGCACACTATCTGTACAGTGAAAACCTCTACAGCAAAGAGTTTGTGGAAAAATACACCAGCGGTTTTGCGGAGTTCAAAGCCTATCTTTTAGGTGAGGGTGAGGATAAAGTTATCAAAACACCTGAGTGGGCGGCTAAAATTTGTGGTGTGGAGGCAAGCGTGATTAAAATGCTTGCTAAAGAGTTTGCCTCAAAACGTACGATGCTCATGGGTGGTTGGGGATTCCAAAGAGCGCACCATGGGGAGCAACCTCACTGGATGCTGATAACTCTTGCGAGTATGCTCGGTCAGATCGGACTTGCTGGTGGAGGATTTGGATGTGCGTATCACTACTCAGATGGTGGTGTTCCTGCCCCTGCAGCTGCGACTGGCAATCCTTTAAGCGATGTCAAAATGGGCAATGGTAGCCAAGGCGCTGCAGCAAGTGCGGATGCTCCTGCGGCATCTCCAGGATTAACAGGCATTAGTGTCAACAGCAAAGTGGATGGACCTTGGAAACAACGTAAAATTCCTGTGATTCCTGTTTCGCGTATCGTTGAATGTTTGGAAAATCCTGGTCGTGAGATTTTGTTTGATGGTAAAAAACTCACCTATCCTGATTTGAAAATGGCGTATTGGGCGGGTGGAAATCCTTTCCATCACCACCAAGATCGTAACCGTATGATCAAAGCGTGGCAAAAATTTGAGACCTTTGTGGTGAACGAGTGCTTCTGGACAGCAACGGCGCGTATGGCAGACATCGTCCTTCCTGCAACCACAGAGCAAGAGCGCAATGACATCACCAAATCACACACCAACAGCTACATCTTTGCGATGAAAAAAGCGGTCGAACCCGTCGGTGAAGCGATGGATGATTTTGACATTTTTGTGAACATCCTACGACGTTTTAGTGCCGCAGAAGTGTTAGCATTTACTGAGGGTAAAAGTAAAATGGAGTGGATCAAATCGTTTTACGATGAGTCTTACAACAAAGCAAAAAAATCTGGCGTTGCGATGCCTGCTTTTGATGAATTTTGGGAGAAAGGTTTTGTGAAGTTTGAGACACCTGAAGCGGCTAAAAATTTCATCAAGTACAAAACCTTTAGAGACAATCCTGTGACCAACCGTTTGGGAACGCCATCCGGTAAAATCGAGATTTTCTCGAAAAAAATTGCAGGATACGGGTACAAAGAGTGCAAAGGGCATCCAACATGGTTTGAGCCGATGGAGTGGCTTGGCAGTTCCGTGGCAAAAGAGTTCCCACTCAATCTTGTCTCTCCACACCCAAAATACCGCCTTCACTCACAGCTCAATAACACATGGCTTCGTGATCTTGAAGAGGTTCAAGGCAGAGAGCCTATCTGGATGCACCCTAAAGATGCCGCCAAACGAGGCATTCAAAATGGCGATGTCGTGCGCATCTTTAACAAACGCGGACAAGTGCTTGGAGGTGCTGTCGTGACTGAAGCCGTGATGGAAGGCGTTGTACGTATGCAAGAGGGCGCTTGGTATGATCCTAAAGAGCCAGGCAAAATTGGTTCATTGTGTGTGCATGGTGATGTCAATGTCCTTATCGCCGATGTTCCAACCTCAGAACTTGCCCAAGGCAATCAAGCCACAGCGCTGGTTGAGATTGAAAAATTCAAAGGGGAAATACCTGCCATTGGCATCTTTAAAGCCCCTGTGATGAAAGGAATGTAATTTATGTTGTTTAGAAAGATACTTGGAATGCTCTGCCTCACGTCGCTCCTTTTTGGGGCGGGCGGGTCGTTTATGAGCAAAAATAGCCCTCTGTTTTCCGATGCGAGTGCCAAAGAGGCTTTGGGCGAATTGATCGTCTCGGCTGAGGTAAAAGAGCTCTCAAAAAGCGGAGAGTATACCGAAGTTGAATTTACAGGCTATCAGCCTAAAGACAGTGGCGTTGTGTATGAAAAAACGGGGGTACTGATCGTTGGATTCGAGACGGCAAAAGCCAGTGCGGTTAAAATCATCGGTGAAAAAACAGATGAATATGGCACTGTTTGGTCGCATGTGACAGTCAAAGGCTTTGTTGTCACCAGCGCACTTGGCAAAGATAAAGGGAGTATTTTACAAGCGGGTAAAGATCTTTTTAGCGCCAAATGTGGTACCTGCCATGCCCTTCATGCTGAGAATGAGTTTGATGCCAATGTATGGCCAAGCATTCTTGAAGCGATGGGTGAACAAGCCGCACTTTCGAAAGATGAGAAGTATTCGATTATGAAGTATCTGCAAAACTATAAGTAGGTTTGCCTTCCTTCGCCTGCAAAGGCGAAGGAATCTCATACGCTCCAAAGATAAAATAGGCTAAAATCTTTACATGTAACATCATTTCAAAGGATAGTAGATGGAACTTTGGCTGGAAAAACTCAAATCTTTGCGCATGCTGTACGCCGAGGATGAAGAGGGAATTCGAAAGCCCATGGCGAACACGCTTTCGTACTATCTCAAAGAGGTGCTTGAGGCGCGAGATGGCGAAGAGGCGCTTGATCTTTACTACGAACAACGTCCCGACATCATTCTGACCGATCTTCGTATGCCCAAAAAAGATGGGCTTTATATGGTCAAAGAGATTCGCAAGTGTGACAAAAAAACCCCCATTGTAATGATTACCGCGCATACCGATAAAGAGTATCTGCTCAGTGCCATTGAGCTTAAGATCGAAAAATACCTGATCAAACCCGTTGCACTGGATGAACTCTTAGGCGCTCTTAAGTTGTGCGTGACCGAAATTGAATCAGGTCGTTCCCTTTTTCTTGAATGTAAAAATTGCAAATTTGACTTTAAAAACAGGCGCATTGTGTACGATGATGGTAAAGAGACCGAACTGACCCATAAAGAGGCGGATTTTTTAGAGCTGCTGCTGCGCAAAAAAGGGATGGTGGTCAGTTACGAAGAGATTGAAGTCAATGTCTGGAAAGAGGAGTTTATGAGCATAGCCGCTCTTCGCACCTTAGTCAAATCCCTGCGGAAAAAGCTGCCCAATAGTTTTATCAAAAACCACTCTCAAACGGGATACAGTTTTGAGGTTTAGCTCTTTTTTACTGTTGCTTTTAAACCTTTTTTATGGGACTCTTTTAGCAGAAGAGCAGACGTTTTACCATGAAGATTCGAGTCAAGAACGTGTTTTACATGTAAGAGATCCACGCTCTCATATCAAAGTTTTTTTACCCTCTATGCCATACAATTATGTCTCGCGCTTGGTCAATGAAGGCTTAGTGAGACTGGCAGAAAACGATCAAGGTTGGGAGTATGCTTTAGCGATCAAAAGCACCAAACTTTCACCGCTTTTGTATGAGTTTGAACTGCGCCAAGGGGTTCGTTTTCAAGATGGAACCCCATTTAATGCCGACTCGATCATGCACAATTTTAGCTACTTTTTAAAACAACCGTTTAACTATACCAATATTCACAACGCCCTTAAACGGGTCGAAAAAGTCTCAGAGTACAAAATCCGTCTGCACCTTAGCGAGCCTTATGGGATGCTCTACCGCGACCTTGCGCGCATCTACATCTACTCCGAAGCGTATCTCAACACCTTTGGGTGGGGAGGTGCTGAGACAGGGGCGAATATCAAGGCATCAGGTCCCTATGGACTGGGACCTTATATTTTGGTCGAAGGGATGATTACAGGGCGCAAACAGACCCCAAAAGCGATTCTCAAAGCCAATCCTTACTATTGGGAGAAAGAGTATCCTTCCATTGAAACGATTACTTTTTTTACGGAGCTTTCAACCTCTGAAGCGCTTCGGTTAGCCTTGTTTACGGATGGCGGGCTTGATTTTATGCAGATTTCTTTCAATAAAAAAATCGAAACGATGCTCTCTCCTTATGCCAAACTGGTCTCGATGCCTTCCTCCCATAACTTTACGATCTACTTTAATTTGCTCAAACACTACTCCCCCATCGCGCGCAAAGAGGTGCGCCAAGCGCTGAATTGTGCCTTGAATCAACAAAGCTTGCTCGATTTTACCTACAAAAAAGAGGGTAGACTTAACCCTGCGGCACTTAAAGCGTGCCCTTTGGACGCGGAAATGGTGGAGCGTACGTTAAAGGGGTTGGAACTCAATGTCGCTACCCAAGATTCACTGCTGTTTTTATGGAAAGGGATTGAGTATCAACTCTCGATGTATGGCGTGAAGTTTCACTACACGATTACGACGAGTGAGAAAGAGATTTACGACTTAACGCAAAAAAATCATAAAAGCATTCAAGAGTGGGATCTTTTGATTCAAAATACCCAAGATTGGTATGGCAGACACCCTTGGCCGATTTTTATTCGCTACCAAGAGAACAATCCTTGGAGTTTTGTCCATCATGATGCTTTGATGAAAGACTATATTGAGGCATTTTTTGGGCTTGAACAAGAAGATGTGCTGTTTCAAACACTGACCCAAAAGATTCAAGATCGAGCGTGTGAGGAGGCGTATATGCTGTTTGTTCCGATTCCCAATGCCGTTTTTGCGATGAATAAAGAGCTGGTTTTTGAACCACTTGGCATCGGTATGCAACCGTTTTGGAAAGCGAAGATTACCGATCAACACTGGTCGGTGAGGGGTGATAAACCTTATCCTTTAGTGCTTCAAAATCCTCTTTTACCAAAGCGACTCCCATGAAAAAAATCCCTATCAAATACAAACTCTTATTGCTTTTTAGCTTCTCCTTCATCGGGATGCTCATCCTCTCAGAGCGTACCTTTGCGCTCTCTAAAGAAAACATCAGCAATGCAACCATGATTTTTGAGAATTCGCGTAGTACGCAGCATCTGCAAGAGAATTACATCGAGCCGACTAACGTTTTGCGTGAGATGAGCCTCTCGTTGGTGATGTCGCCCAATGAGGATTATCGTAAAAATATTGAAATTGACATTGTGAAGCAACGCAAGCGTCTGGAAGAGAATTTTAGCAAACTGGATGCGCAAACCTACGCTTCGTGGAAGGCCTATGCAAACAGTGTGGAAAAGACGTGTGGTTACCTTGGCGCACGTTTTGAAGAGGGTGCGTTTGTGCATGTGAATTCGATTGAGCGAGAACATTACTACGCCCTTCTAAATCGCCTCAAAGCACTCCAACATGACGCAGTGAATCAAACAGAGCAAAATTTTTCAGACATTCAAACCAGCGCACGTGCACTCAAATATGAACTCGCCATTCTCGTTCTTCTGCTCTCCACATTGGTCTTTGTGGCAGGCTATCTGCTCTCCAGCCACATTGTCTCTTCCATCTTAAAACTTCAAGAGGGGCTCAAAGACTTTTTTGGTTATTTAGAGACCAAAACGATACAGCCCAAACCCATTGAGCTTAACAGCCGCGATGAGCTTGAAGATATGTCTAAACTGCTCAACCGTAACATCGCAAAAGCCTCGGCAACGATTGCGCAAGATATTCTTTTTATTGAAGATGCGATCAGTGTGGTCAATGATCTTAAACTGGGAAAACTCTCCTCTCGTCTTCATTCTAAAGCACAAGCGCCTGAATTGCAACTGCTTAAAGATGTGGTCAATACAATGATCGATAATCTAGAATCGAAGATCAATGAGGAAATTTCAAAGAGTACCGAGCAAGAAAAACTGCTGATTCAGCAGAGTAAATTGGCGAGTATGGGTGAAATGATCGGCAATATCGCGCATCAATGGAGACAACCTTTGGGGGAACTGAGTGCGCTTTTGATGAACATTCAAGTGAAACACGACTTTAACGATCTGGATGATGCGTATATGCTCGCCTCCATTCAGCAGTGTATGAAAATTAATGGTTACATGTCAGGCACGATCAGTGATTTTCAAAACTTTTTTAAACCTTCCAAAGAGAAAGAGGTTTTTGAGATCAGCGAAGCGTGTGAGCGTTCTATCGCGATTTTGCAAGCATCCCTTAAGTACCACGGCATCGAATTTTCGTTCGATATTTCCGAAAAGATGGAGGTGCTGGGCTATCCCAATGAGTTTGCTCAAGCACTTTTAAACATTCTCTCCAACGCCAAAGATGTCTTAAGTGAGCGTGAAATCAGCAATCCATTTATTCGTTTGAATCTCAAAAAAGGGTACAAATACATTTTGATCGTGATCGAAGATAATGGTGGCGGCATCGCACGTGAGCAAATGGAACGCATTTTTGAGCCGTACTTTACCACCAAGTATGCAAAACAAGGTACCGGCATCGGGCTTTATATGACGAAGATGATTATTGAAAATAACATGGGTGGCATTATTACCGTTAAAAACACAGAAATTGGGGCACTTTTTACAATTAAATTGCCCAGCATTTCAGAGGTAGCTGTGGAGTATGAGGCTTAAAAAAAAGCGTTTACATGTAAGTCAAAGATGCTTACATGTAAAGATGCTTTAGGCATGAGTGTTTTTCTCTGCAACCATCTCATCAAGGGTTTTAAAGAGCACTTTACTCTCTTTTTCCACCTCTTTAAAGTAGTGCACAATCTGCTCTTTCTCCTCCAAAAGGTTTGAAGAGGTGGAATGAATCAGTTTTGCCACTTCGAGCACATGGGTGTGGAAATTTTGGTGTGGCGCATAAAGCGCTTTGAAGCTTTGCGTATCGCCAAAAATCTTCGCCCCATCGTGATGGTACCACTCACCCAAGCTACAGGTTTCATGGTTTTGGAACGATGCGTCTTTGTCATTGACATACACAGCACTGTAGGCGTTGGACTTAAAGATTGCGTGGTTCATCTTCGCTAAGGTGATAAAAATCGTCTGCTGAATGGTATTGATGTTCGTGGCGGTTGTGTTGGAATGATCAATCAGGCTGTCAAACGTCGTACTGAGGTTATCCAGCGTTTTGGTAGAAGCATCGGCATTTTCTTTCATCGCATCGGCATTGGTCTCAAGCCCTGCGGTCTCTTGTTGCAGCATCTTAATCGACACAGCGATCTCCGCGGTTGCTTTTTGGGTGGTTTCGGCTAGTTTTCGCACTTCATCAGCGACCACGGCAAAACCACGTCCGTGTTCACCTGCGCGCGCCGCTTCAATGGCGGCATTGAGCGCAAGCAGATTGGTTTTATCGGCGATGTCATTGATCATATCGACCACATTGCTGATATCGCGCGTTCGCTGTGCCAGAACGCCAATACTCTGCTCATTTTGGTTGACAAATTCGACCAAGGAGGTGATCTTGGTGATGGTGTCACGTAGATTTTGGTAGCTTCCTTTGGTCTCATCCGCGTAAATCTCGCCATCGTGTGCAATATCTTTGAGACGCTCCACAATGATGGTCAGATTGGACTGAACGGTTGAGAAGTCATTTGAGCCACTGCTGATTTGCGCCAGTTCAGCATTGAGCGTGTTGCGTGCGATAAATTCGTGCGTTTGCTGCATCGCATGCACCGATTGATTGACCATGTTGGTCTGCTCTTTAAACTCGCCGTGCATTCCTTTTTGGAGAATTTTACGGCTAAAATCCTCTTTGGACGCCGCTAAAATGGTCGATTTAATCTCTTTGGTAACGAGCTCAAAATTATCCAAAAGAGAGTTCATATTGGAGCAGAGCAGTTTAAGTTCTCCGCCATCTTGAACATTTACAATGCGTCCGTGTAGATTACCGTGCTCGCTCTCTTTGACAATGTTTGCAAGTGCATGAATGGTTTTTTGTACCTTTCGGATATTGATAAACATAAACCAGCCCAGTGCAAAATTGCTAAGGTTGAGGATTTGAATCCAGTGCAGGCCATTAAAGGTGACTTCCAAGCAAAAGGCAATAAAAAAAATGACCAGTGAAATGAGGTTGGCATCTTGGATTTTTGCAAGAGACGATCTATTCATACGAGAGGATGAAGGCATCATAGCTGACCTTTAGTTGAGATAGCGTATTTTCTAAGACGGTATTGGAGGCAGATATGCCACCTTGTCTTTCGGCGTTGAGCATTTTTTGGTAAAGAGGGATAATGACATCAAGCCCTTTTTGACTGGGCGCACGACGCACGGAGTGGTAGCCAATCAGCTGATTGGTGTTCGTGTCAATAATGGGTGTAATGTAGGCATGTACCCAGTAATATTGATTGTTTTTCGTGCGATTTTTCACATACGCAAAAACCTCTTTGCCCGCTTGAACACGCTCCCACAGAAGTTTGAAAATCGCTTTGGGCATATCGGGATGGCGTAAGACGTTGTGGGCAGCTCCGATGAGTTCGCTCTCTTTAAAACCAGAAATCTCGATGAAAAGATCATTGGCATAGGTAATTCTGCCCTTAAGATCGGTTTTAGAGACAATAAAAAGATTTTCATCAAAACAGAGCTCATCGCCTTTTTGAGTAATGGACATGACGGTTACTCCTTTTAAAATTGTTAAGTATTAAGTATAACGAAAAAAACAATCACTTTGTCACACATCCTTATGCAAGAAACATTCCTAATCACGATTCATTACTTTTCGTAACGTAATTAATTAAATAGCGTTCTTTCAGAACTCTTGACACGTTTTTAAAGCAAAGCTTTAAAAACTACGTTAACACTGAGTACACTTGGGCAGAGTGCCCACGCACCTTTGGTGCTTTTATTTATCCGTTTTAAAGGTAAAAATAGCGCCTTGACTTTGGGCGGTTTGGTTCAGGATAACATTGGCTTGCCAGATCATGTTGCCAACCACGCAGGTAGGCAGCATTCCCTCTCCTTCATAAACGTCTTGGGAGGTTTGGTTGAGTTTAATCGTATGGAGTCCCATGTTCATATTGGTCGCAAAAAGTTTGATCTCGAGGGAGGGCAGATCAACCGTGGAGGTGACCTTAAACTGCAAGGGCTTCATCAGCGGAATCTCTTTGGGTATTATCTCTAAAGAGAGCATGGAGCCATCTTTCAGTGTCACGTCACAAGCGCTTACATGTAAATCACACGTGTCACTGCTCTGCACAAAATGGGTATCGCCCACCCACCATTGATACACATCGTGCGAGTCAATCAACACATACGCCCCAATGCCAACAACCGCGATTATTTCGATGATAAGCCACTTAAAAAATCGAGACGAGAACATAAAGTCTCCTTCTAAAAAAAGTGTATGGAGTTTAACATCACTTGGGTAAATTTTTAGTAAATTGGATGCGACAGCTCCTTTAAAGTTGACGCTCGCTAGAATTGGAATACTTCATCCAAACGAGGATAGCAATTTTATGGCGCATATTATGGTTGATGGCACGGTATTAGAGGTTAAAGAGGGTGCTTTATTAATTGAAGAACTGCTCGTTCACAAGATCAATATTCCCCATTTTTGTTACCACCCAGCCCTTGGAAAAGATGGCAATTGTCGTATGTGTATGGTCGAAATCGAAGGGCAAAAACGCCCCCAAATCGCCTGTGATACGCCTATCATTGAGGGCATGATCGTCCGCACCAAAGGTGCCAACATCGACCGCGTCAAACGCTCCATTTTAGAGCTTGAACTCATCAATCACCCCATTGACTGTCCTATCTGCGATCAAGCAGGCGAGTGTTCCCTTCAAAACTATTATATGGATGTAGGACTCTATGAGAGTCGTTTAAGCACACCCAAAGTCAGAGGCGAAAAGCATGTCGATCTTGGGGCAAATGTCGTACTCGATCAAGAGCGTTGCGTGCTCTGTACGCGCTGTGTGCGTTTCACCAAAAATATTACCAAAACCAATGAACTAGGCGTCCTCTCCCGTGCCGATCATTCGGTTATTAGCACCTTCCCAGGGGCTAAACTGACCAACCCTTATGCGATGAATGTGGTCGATCTTTGCCCTGTGGGCGCACTCACCAGCAAAGATTTTCGCTTTCAACAACGGGTCTGGTTTTTAAACACCAAAGAGGCGATCTGCGATCATTGCGGCAGAGGCTGTTCTATTTTTGTTGATCACCATAAAGAGAAGTATAAAGATGAGATGGTGTATCGTTACCGACCACGCCTCAATGAGACAATCAATGGCTATTTTATCTGCGATGCAGGAAGGCTTAGCTACACCAAAGAGAATGAAAACCAAGCATTTCATGCCCTCATTCGTGGCAAAATGAGCGAATACGAATACGCCGAGGGAAAACTCCTGCGCCTTTTAAAGCGCCACTTGGGTAAAACGCTGTTTCTGCTCTCTTCAAACCTCTCTTTAGAAGAGATGGTGAGGGTGCAAAAGCTCTCAAAGCTCTATGAAATAACGTTGAATGCTTACGAGCCTGAGCGATACGATGCCACGTTTGGCGATGATTTTTTAAAATGCAATGATCGCTCTGCTAACGCCAGAGCACTACCGCTTTTAGGGATTGATACGAGCAAAGAGGGTTTGGAAACAGCGCTTGAAAAGGCAGAACTGGTTGTGCTTATCGGACGCAGTGATGCACACATGATTCAAGAAAGTGGCTACACGCGCAATACCGTGATTCTCTGCTCCAACTGTGAGGTTACATGTAAAGAGGTGGAACTCGTCCTTCCCATCGCTTCACACACCAGACGCGAGGGCAGTTTTATCAATGTGGACGGCTACATTCAGTACAGCGCCTGTGCCATTCAAAGCGAGCACGGACACAAAACACTGCTAACGCTTTTGGCTGCCATTTTAGGCGATACGATCTTTACATGTAAAGAGGTTTGGGACGCCGAACTCTTCTTTTACGAGGTGCTAAAAGGCGTAAGCTTTGAGTCACTGAAAACCACACCAAAGATCGCGCTATGAGCACGCTTAGCGCTTTTGTTGTTATCCTCAACGTCGTTTTAGCACTGCTTTTTTCGCTTGGTTTAGCGCCTATTTTAGTCTGGGTGGAACGTCGTGTGGCGGGACTCATTCAAGATCGTTTAGGCCCCAATCGTTGTCATATTAACGGTATTCGCCTCGGTGGATTGGTACAATCCTTAGCCGATATGCTCAAATTGGCCTTCAAAGAGGATTTCCAACCCAAAGCAATTCAAGAGAGTTTCTTCTTCTCTTTGGCACCCGTCATCGTCTTTGTCTCCGCGTTTTTAAGCTTTATGGTGATGCCCTTTGCCGATGATCTGATCATCAACGGCGAGCGTTTCACCATGCAAGGTTTGCCGACGGATCTGGGCATTCTTTGGTTTTTAGCGTTAGCGGGATTGAGCGTTTATGGCATTATGCTTGGTGGCTGGGCGAGTCGAAGCAAATACTCCCTTTTGGGCGCTATGCGTGCAGGTGCGCAGGTCATCAGCTACGAAGCGGCGATGGGACTTTCGGTGGTTTCACTGCTCATTACCTATGGCTCCATTCATTTGGGCGACATTGTGGCATATCAAGGTGAGCTTTTTTTGGGTTTTATTCCCGCGTGGGGCATTGTGGTGCAACCTCTTGCCGCGCTTATTTTTATCGTAACCGCGTTTGCAGAAGCCAATCGTACGCCGTTTGATTTAGCGGAGGGCGAGAGCGAAATCGTCGGAGGCTATCATACTGAATACAGCGCGATGCGTTTTGGACTCTTTTTCGTGGGTGAATATGTCGCAATGAGCGCCTCTTCTGCATTGATCGTAACCCTCTTTTTGGGTGGCTACCATCTGCCGTACCTCAATACCCAAACGCTTCAAACCACGATGCCGTACGCGTTAGGTTTTATCATACTAGCCCTTCCTCTGGGCAGTTTTTATGCGATGCGCTGGATCAAAAAACATAACCGTTGGTATAAAGCAGACGATGTGCGAAACACGGAAAGTGCGGTGTTGCAAAAAGGGTTGATTGGTCTGAATGTTCTGGTCATTGCAGGGCTTGGAGCACTGCTTTATCTAGGTCTTACGCCAACGTCTACGAATGTCGCTACGGCGGTCATTCAGGTCTCAACCTTTGCGGTCAAACTGCTTTTTATGAACTTTGTGTTTGTTTGGGTACGCTGGACTTTGCCTCGTTTTCGTTACGACCAGTTGCAAACCCTCGGGTGGAAAGTGCTGATGCCTTTGGCGATTGCCAACATCGTTATCAGCGCGATTATTATCGTGGTAAAGGGGTTGTAGATGGGCATCAAAGTCGTTAAACGTCATGGCAATACCCTCAAAGAGAAGCTCTACATTCCTGCCATTTTTGGCGGTATGAAAACGACGCTTTCGCATTTTATCACCAATCTCAGTGATAAGCCGCATATTCCCACCATTCTTTATCCCGAAGAGCAACCCCATGACATCAGTGAACGTTACCGAGGCGTGCATCGTCTGACCAAACGCGAAGATGAGAGTGTGCGTTGTGTGGCGTGTTTTATGTGCGCGACGGCGTGTCCTGCGGAGTGTATATTCATCGAAGCAGAAGAACGCACAGATGGGGTTGATGAGAAGATGCCCAAACGTTTTGATATTGACCTTTTAGAGTGCGTCTTTTGTGGCGCATGTGTCGAGGCGTGTCCGTGTGACGCGATTCGCATGGACAGTGGCATTTTTAGTTTTATCGGTAAAAAACGCGAAGATTTTGTGCTTACCAAAGAGCAACTTTTAGCCAACAAGGAGAAAAAGCAATGATGGATATTCTCTTTTTACTGCTAGGCTCCTTTGCCATTTTAGGCGCTATTGGAATGGTCGTTTTTCATCAACCCGTCCACAGTGCACTGAGTCTTATTTTAACGATTCTAGCACTCGCAGGGTTGTTTGCGCTTTTGAGTGCTTCGTTTTTATTTATGGTGCAAATCATCATCTATGCAGGCGCAATTCTGACACTTTTTATTTTTATCATCATGTTTTTAAACGTCAAAGAGGCGAATTTACCCAAAGAGCCCAATAAAAATATCACGCTCTTTTTAGGCTCCATTGCACTGGTACCGTTCAACTTTTTGATTCTCCGCGCATTTTACACAATGCCTTTACATGTAAACCCGGTTGAGAGTGATTTTGGGAAGATCAAACCCCTTGGCATGGAGCTTTTCACGCAGTGGCTCTTGCCGTTTGAACTCATCTCTATTTTACTCCTTGTGGCACTCATTGGTGCCGTTGTTCTTGGTCGAAAGGACGAAGCATGATCGCCAATACCCTTTTTGGCTACATCGTTGTTGCCATGGTACTTTTTTCCATTGGTCTTTTAGGCGTCATTAGCCGTAAAAATATCTTTGTGATTTACATGTCGATTGAGCTGATGCTCAACGCTGTAAACCTGATGTTTGTCGCTTTAAGTAACTACCATCACGATATGGGTGGACATGTGATGGCAATGCTGATCATTGCGATTGCCGCCGCCGAAGCAGGGGTGTTTTTATCGCTGATTATCGTGCTTTACCGTCGTAAAAAATCACTCGATTCGGATATCTTTCGAACTCTTTCTCAAAAGGAGGCTGTATGAGCGCTCTTCTAGCAGGAATTGTTTTAGCGCCACTGCTCTCTTCGGTGTTGATCGGACTTTTGTATATGCTGAGCATCACCAAAATACCTCTGGCTAAAAAATGGTTTACCCTGCCTGCACTCTTTGCGCCATTTTTGAGTTTTTGCTTTGGTCTCGTTGCCTTTTTAGAGGTTGCGAAAAGTGGTGTTGCGTTGCATTTTGAGCCCTATTTATGGCTAAGTGTAGGTGAATACAAAATCTACATGGGCTTTTTGGGCGACAAACTCTCTTTATTTATGGTGCTTTTTATCACCTTTGTGGGATGGTTGATCCACCTGTACGCCACCGCGTATATGAGCGATGACAAAGGCTATGGCAAATTTTTCTTCTACTTCAACCTCTTTTTAAGTTCGATGCTTCTGCTCGTCCTTGCCGATGGGCCGCTCATTATGTTTATTGGTTGGGAAGGGGTAGGGCTTTGTTCGTATTTGCTCATTAGCTTTTACTTCCAAGATAACTCCAACGTTGTGGCGGGCAATAAAGCGTTCATTGTCAACCGTGTGGGCGATCTTGGCTTTTTGGTAGGATTGGCGATTCTCTTTTTTTACTGCGGCGATGCAGGGTTTAGCTATCCCACTATTGCGCACCAAGTCGTTTCCATGCCTTCTTCCTTACTCCAAATCGTAGGCATTGCGCTCTTTATCGGTGCGATGGGCAAATCGGCTCAAATTCCACTCTACGTCTGGTTGCCCGATGCCATGGCAGGCCCAACGCCTGTTTCAGCGCTGATTCATGCCGCAACGATGGTAACAGCAGGCGTTTACATGGTTGCGCGCTTCTCCTTTTTGTATGATCTCATTCCAAATATTGGACTTTTCATTGCCTACATTGGCGCGTTTAGTGCGCTTTTTGCCGCGGTAATTGCGACGAAGCAGAGCGATATTAAAAAGATTTTAGCCTATTCAACGATGTCGCAACTGGGCTATATGTTTATCGCCGTGGGGTTGGGTGCGTATAGTAGCGCGCTTTTTCATGTTTTTACCCACGCTTTTTTCAAAGCGCTTCTTTTTATGGGCGCAGGTGCAGTCATCATCGCGTTGCACCATGAGCAAAATATCTTCAAGATGGGCAAAATGCGCCGTGTCACACCGGTGGTGTACCTCACGATGCTGATGGCAACCTTAGCGATCAGCGGGATTCCTCCTTTTGCTGGCTTTTTCAGTAAAGATGAGATTTTACTCGTCGCGTTTGCAAGTGGTGAATACGTCATTTGGGGTATTGCTGTGTGTAGCGCTGTTTTGACCGCGTACTATATGTTCCGACTCTTTTTTGTCGTTTTTGAGGGTAAAAATGCTTTACATGTAAATCCTCCGCACGATGTCTCTTGGGTGATGAAAGCCCCTCTTGTTGTGCTGGCTTTGGGTTCGCTTTTGGCAGGCTTTATGGGCTTACCTTCACTTTTAGGCGGAAGCCATCTGCTTGGTTCGTGGCTTGGTGAATGGGGCATGAGAGCGATAAGCGTAAGCCATGAAACCGAGTGGCTTTTACTCGGTCTTAATGTTGCTATTTCACTTCTTGGCATTGGCATCGCGTATCAAAAATTCTATGGGTACGATCTTTCAAGCCACAAAGAAGCCAAAGGCATTGTCTACAATAAGTTTTATATCGATGAAATTTATGATGTTTTGTTTGTGCGCTCCATTCGAAAACTCAGCGAATTCATCGCGGTGGGATTGGATGTCAACATTGTCGATCGCGTCATTATGGGGCTGAGCCATGGTTTTATCAAACTAGGGCATGTGGTCGCACTGGTGCAAAATGCCAATGTCCGCTTTTATGCGCTTATTATGATGCTCGGCATCAGTGTCGCGTCATGCTATTTGATTTGGGCGGTGGAGTAACATGAATATCGGCATCCTTTCAATCATCATTTTTCTACCCATGGTCGTAGCACTCGTGTTGATGGTAGCACCTTTTTCTTCGCGCATCACGCGCAATGCCGCGTTTGGCGTTTCGCTCACCATCTTCGCATTGGCACTTTACATCTACACCCATTTTGAGCTCACGGGCGCGCTTCAATTTAAAGAATTTTACCCGTGGATCAAGAGTTATGGCATCTCGTACAGCCTTGGCATTGATGGTTTTTCGCTGATTATTTTGATGCTGATTGCCACGCTGATTCCGAGTGCATACCTGCTTTTATGGAACAATGCGCGCTCTAAAAGTTACTGGATCAGCATGCTCTTTATCCAATCGGGCATCAGCGGTACGCTCTTTTCGCTTGATCTCTTTTTATTCTACTTTTTCTGGGAAGCGATGTTACTGCCCGTATTTATGATTATCGGTCTGTTTGGTTCGGGCAATCGCGTCTTTTCAACGCTGAAAATCACGATTTACACCATTATGGGTTCGCTCTTTATGTTTGTGAGCATTCTCTATTTGGGTGTGGCGCACTATTATGAATTTGGTGTTTGGAGCTTCGCACTCTCAGATTTGGTCAATATCACGACCATTGCGCGTGAGCAAAAAATCTTTCTCTTTTTTGGATTTATGCTCGCTTTTGCGATTAAGATTCCACTCTTTCCGTTTCACTCATGGTTGCTTCAAACCTACTCCAACTCGCCTACGGGTGGCGTTTTCTTACTCTCATCCATCATGGCAAAATTAGGCGTGTACGCGTTGGTTCGTTTTATGATGCCCCTTTTCCCCGACCTCTTTGTCGAGTTCTCGATCTATTTTGTCGCACTTGGCATTTTTGGATTGGTCTATTTTGGCATCGCCGCGATTTGTCAAATGAACATCAAAAAGATGTTTGCCTATTCGTCCGCTTCGCACCTAGGATTCATCACCGCGGGTGTTTTTGCGCTTAATGTGCAAGGCATGATGGGAAGTGCCTTTTTGATCGTCGCGCACGCTATCGCTACGGGTGGACTTTTCTTATTGGTTGGTGTGATGGAGCGGCACTTAGGCATTCGCTCGCTTTCAGCTCTTGGAGGCATCGCGACCAAAGCACCGTGGTTTACGCTTTTCTTTGCCATTATGCTCTTTTGTACCGTGGGCATTCCTGGAACAAACGGTTTTGTAGCGGAGCTGTTGATCGTGTTGGGTATTTTTCATTATAATCCTTACCTTGGCGTGCTCTCCGCACTCACCGTTTTAGTCGCCGCAAGTTACATGTTTTGGGTCTTTCAAAAAGCGGTTTTGGTTAAGAGCGACAACGATGTCTCGAACATGAAAGACTTAACATTGTATGAGATTTTAGGCTTGCTTCCTTTAGCGGTGCTGATCATCGCGATGGGTGTTTACCCCGATCTTTTCTTGTATAAAATCGAGCCAACCTTGCAGCACTATCTCATCGATATTTTACATGTAGGAGTGAAGTGATGCTTTGGACACACCTCAGTTATCTTTTGCCGCTTATCATTGTTGCAGGCGGGGCGGTTGTTTTGATGCTTCTCTCCCCCGTTGAGCGTTTTTCGATGGAGCGTTTTTCACTCTTTACCTTTTTGATTTTACTGGGAGCTTTGGGTGCCGATCTGTTCTACTTTGGGGAGCTTTTCACCGCTTTTCCGATGCAAGAGCTCTTCTCCAAGATGCTTATTGTTGACAGCTATTCGGTCTATTTTGACGCATTGATTTTGAGTGGTGCTCTGGTAACTTCCCTCATTGGAACGCACTATTTTCAAGCGAAACGTCACTTTAAAAAAGAGGTTTTCTCACTGTTTCTCTTCTCTGTTTTTGGCATGATGCTTTTGGTTCATGCGAATGAGCTTTTAACCGCGTTTATCGCGCTTGAGATCGCATCGCTTTCTCTTTACGTGATGATCGGCTTTCAAAAAATTCACGATAAACGGGTCGAAGCAAGCTACCAATACTTAGTGCTTGGCTCCATTTCAGGGGCATTTTTCCTTTTAGGTTCTGCGCTGATGTATGCAGGGGTTGGCACAACCATTTTGGGCGATATTGGAAAAGCGCTCGATGTACAGATGGGCAAAGATGTTTCGCTCATAATCATCGGTGCGACGTTTATCTTGGTGACGTTCTTGTTTAAAATCTCCGCATTTCCGTTTCAAAACTGGACGATTGACGTGTATGATGGCTCGCCTCTGCCCGTAACCGCGTTTATGGCGGCAACCTTTAAAGTCGCCATTTTTGGTTTTGTGCTTCGTTTGATGCTTATCGATCTTGACCCGATTCGCGACATTTGGGACACGCTTTTTGTCGTCGTGATTTTAGCGACCCTGCTGTATGGAACGCTCTTAGCGATCATTCAAGAGAGTCTTAAGCGCATGCTTGCCGCTTCAAGTATCGTTCACACGGGCTACCTACTCATCGCCTTTGTCTCCATTGGCTACGCAGGTGAGAGCGCATCTTCCTCCATTATCTTCTACCTCGTCGCCTATTTTCTCTCTGCGATGGGTGCGTTTGGACTCATCTCGTACATTGCCGCCGATGAGCATGTGCGTGTCACATACGAGGATTTTCGTGGCTTTGCGCACGTGCATCCGTATATGGCGGCAATGCTAAGTGTTTTTATGCTCTCGCTTGCAGGCATTCCAAGTACGATCGGATTTGTCGGTAAATTCTACATTTTCACAGGAGCGATTGAAGCGGGCTACACCTTTCTAGCCGTATGCGGCATCATCGCCACGTTTATCTCGATCTACTACTACTTCAAGCTCATAGCACTCATGTACTTTTACCCCGCGTGTGAGAAAGAAGGAGCCATGATCCCCACGCTCAGTGGCATTACGCCCATTACGATTGGTGTGATTGCAATTGCGGTCATCTGGGGAGGCATCGGCAATACCTTTATCGCCTATTTCCCAGGGGTTGATTTCTTGATTGATACCGCGAGACTTTCGTATATGTCGTTGTTTATTAAATAGCCTTTACATGTAAAGGTTATTTTTCTTTTTAGATATAATTACTCGTAATAAAGTGATTAAAAAATATAAGCATGATAAAGGTTATATTGTGAGTAAATATTATCCACCAGAATTGGAAACAGAACAATTTCATTGTCCCCATTGTAATGTTTATGCAAAACAAATATGGCTTTCTTTAGCAAGTAATGGCTATATCATAAAGACACATAGACTGTGTACATGTACACATTGTAATAAAACTTCGATATGGAATGTAGATAAAAAGATTATGGTTGATCCAGTTATGACAACCAATATTCCTCCGCATCTAGATATGCCAGAAGAGATACAAGCTCTCTATATGGAAGCCTTAAGCGTTATCGATTTATCGCCAAGAGCTTCATCTGCGCTTCTAAGACTTGCACTTCAAAATTTAATGCCACTCATTGGTGCAAATACAGGAAAATTGGATAAAGATATTGCCAAACTCGTTGCCGAAGGGTTACAAGAAGAGATTCAACAAGCACTTGATTATTGTCGCGTCATTGGAAATAATGCAGTTCATCCCAATGAGTTAAATCTTGATGACACTCCTGAGATAGCGCATGCTATGTTTGAAATGATCAATTTTATTGTAGAAGAAAAAATTGCAAAGCCAAAACGTGTCAAAGCGCTTTTTGAAAAACTTCCAACGGGAGCAAAAGAGGCTATTGATAAAAGGGATAAAAAATCTACTTAAAACATACCACTTTGATATGTTTTAATTCTTACATGTAAAGCTTATTTTATCAATACCTCAAACTCTTCCCGAAATTTTTGAATGTAACTCTGCGCGATAAATGCCACTGATGGCGCAAAAACGCAGATGGTTTTTCCGTTAAGCATATCGCAGGCATCGAGGATGGTTTTAAAGTCTTCCTGTGTGCCTTTTCCCGCTAGGATTTTGGCTAAAACACGGTCGACCCAGCCTGTGCCTTCGCGACATGGGGTGCATTGACCGCACGATTCGTGGTGGTAAAATTCGAAGAGATTTTTCATCACTTCAGGAATGCTCACCTCTTCATCCATCACGATCATACCGCCTGTTCCAAGGGCGGAGCCATGCGCTTTAAGACTTTCATAATCCAGCGTTATATCTTCGATCTCATCGGCCCTGAGGATTTGCACCGATGATCCTCCGGGGATAACGGCTTTGAGTTTTTTACCACCTTTAATGCCACCGCACAGCGTGTAGATTACCTCTTTCATACTCGTGCCATACGGCAGTTCATACACACCGGGTCGTTCCACCTGACCGCTGATGCCAAAGAGCATGGTTCCAGGAGATTCTGCTGTGCCATAAGCGCGGTACGCCGCGAAGCCTTCGTTGATGATGTACGGCACACTCGCGATGGTTTCAACGTTGTTGACGACGGTTGGATTGCCAAAAAACCATTCGGGTTCTTTGCCTTTGGGTTTGAGTCTTGGGTGTCCACGTTTGCCCTCTAAAGATTCTAAAAGGGCGGTTTTTTCACCACAAATATACGCGCCAGCCCCTTTGTGAATCGTTACATGTAAAGTGTAATCGTGCCCCAAAATGTGTTCACCCAAGATGCCAGCCGTATAAGCTTCATCGATGGCATTTTGCAAGCGATTGATCCAAAAAACATATTCACCACGAACGTAGACATACGCGTGATGTGCACCGATGGCGTAAGAGGAGTCAATAATTCCTTCAAGGAGCAGGTGCGGGTCAAACTCTAAAATCTGTCGGTCTTTAAAGGTTCCAGGTTCTCCTTCATCGGCATTAATCACCAAGTAAACGGGTTTATCACTGTTTTGAGGGATGAGTCGCCACTTCTCGCCCGTTGCCGCACCTCCACCACCTTTGCCTCGAAGTCCACTTTTTTCAACTTCACACGTCACATCATCAGGGCTCATGCTAAAGAGTTTCTCTAAAGAGGCATAACGACCATGGTTTCGCGCGACTTCTAAGGTATACGCATTGGGAATATCAAAATTTTTACTGACCAGTTTCACCATCATTTTGAAAGTTCCTCCAAAAGCGCGTCGAGTTTTTCAAGGGTAAGATTTTCGATGTAATCATCATTGAGTCGCATACAAGGCGCTGTGCCACAGGAGCCTAAACACTCGACCAAGGAGAGGGTAAATTTGCCATCTTTTGTGGTTTCGCCCGCTTTAATCCCAAGACGGTTTTGCAGATGCTCTTGCAAGGTTTTAGAACCTGCCAGCATACAGGAGAGTGTTTTGCACAGCTGAATGTGGTGCGTCCCAATGGGCTGAAGCAGAAACATCGAGTAAAAGGAAGCGACCGAGTAGACATCCATCGCCGAACATCCCAATTTTTTCGCCACAAATTGCATCGCATCGAGGCTGATCCACCCCTCTTGGTACTGAACCATCCATAACGAAGGGAGCATCAAGGAACTTTTATCGGGGTAGCGCTCTAACAGAGCACTGAATTTTTCTTCATTGTCTTGATTGAATAAAAAAGTACTCATCGATCCAACTCCCCTGCGATGATATTGAGACTGCCCAAGGTCAAAACTGCGTCCGCGATCATGCTGCCTTCAATGATGCGTGGGTACGCCGCCATCGCGTAAAAACAGGGCGGTCTGACTTTGACTTTGTACGGTGTTCCACTGCCATCGCTGACGATGAAAAAGCCCAGCTCTCCGTTCGCACCTTCAATAGCTCGGTAATACTCAGAAGTGGGCACTTTCACCCCCTCGTAGACGAGTTTAAATTGATTCATTAAGCCTTCGATGTTGCCATACACCTCTTTTTTAGGCGGTAGGGAGATCGCGTGATCTTGCACGCAAATAGGCCCCTGCGGTAAGCGTTGCATCGCTTGATTAATGATGCGCGTGCTCTGTTTGATCTCTTCAAAACGCACCATCATACGATCGTATACATCGCCAACACTGCCTAAAGCAATGTCAAAGTCAAACGTCTCGTAGTGGTAATAAGGTGCTGTGACACGAAGGTCGTAAGGCACACCACACGCGCGTAAATTGGGCCCGCTCAGTCCTCGGTTGATCGCATCCTCTTTGGAAATAATGCCCACATTTTGCGTACGGTCGTGAAAAATGCGGTTGTGTTCAATCAGTTTGAGTGTATCGCTGACCCCTTCTTTGATCTCTTTAAGGCACACTTTAAGATCATGCTCAAAGCCATCGTACAAATCGTAACTCATGCCACCAATACGCATGTACGAGTTGGTTAGACGCGCACCCGTGAGTTTGGAGAGAAGGTCGTACACTTTTTCGCGAGGGTTGTAGAGGTACCAGTAATTGGTTAGGGCTCCCATATCCACCAAAATCGCCGCTAAACAGACGAGATGGTCGATGATGCGTGAAAGCTCACCGATGATAACACGAATAAACTTAGCACGCTCAGGCAGATCAACACCTAAAATTCCCTCAACGGCATGGGCGTAAGCGATGTTGTTTAAAATGGCCGAGCAGTAATTCAGGCGATCAGTATAAGGAATGATTTGATTGTACGTATGGTTTTCGCACGACTTTTCAAAACCGCGGTGCAAGTAGCCGATCTCACTGACCGCAGAGGTGATGTTTTCACCATCAAGTGCCACAAACGTGCGAATCGTACCGTGACTTGCGGGGTGTGCAGGGCCAAGGTTGAGAAACATCAGATCTTCATGCGAGGTGTAGCCTTTGGCTTTAAGGCGTGGCGTCATCTCGTCCATCAAGGTATCGCTTTGATGGCAAAGTTGCCCTTGTGTGATCGGATAGTCTTTGCGTAAAGGGTGACCCACAAACTCTTTGTGATTTAAAATACGTTTGAGGTTGGGGTGATTTTTAAAGTGAATGCCATACTGATCCCAAATCTCTCGCTCCGCCCAATTCGCACTTTTAAACAGCGGTGTCACACTAAGAGTTGCAAGGGAGCTGTCGATGTAGGTTTTGATCGTGATGAGGTTTTGAAAATTCTGATCGCGCAAAAGATAGACAACGGCAAAACGCTCGGGTTGATTGTTTACATGTAAATAATCAATGGCAGTAATATCGACCAAAAAGGTGTATTTATCCTCTTCCAATAGTGTTTGCAAAGCTTTGAAAATAAGCGCTTTATCTAAAACAAACGCGCCATACGCATCCACGGTGTAAGCGGTTTTGAACTGTTCTTTAAAGGATTTAGACATCGAGCACTCCTTTAAAAACACGTTTAGCGCGATCATCTAAAAGGCTCTGTGTTGCTTGAATCTTTTGAACCTCTAAAAGGGCGTCCAAAAAGGCTTCAGGACGCGGTGGACAGCCTGCGACATACACATCGACGGGAATGATGCTATCAATGCCTTGAAGGGTTGTGTAGTTGTCGTAAAAACCACCGCTACAGGCACACGCTCCTGCGCTGATGACCCATTTGGGCTCGCTCATTTGATCGTAAATTTTCTTTAAAATCGGCGCTTGTTTGTAACTGACCGTTCCTGCAATGATGAGCAGATCGGCTTGGCGAGGTGAAAAACGCACAACTTCGGCACCAAAACGGGAGATGTCGTATTTGCTACTTGCTACGCTCATAAATTCGATGGCACAACAGGCGGTTCCAAAAACATACGGCCACATGGAGGATTCTCTTGCCCATGAAATGGCACTGTCCAGTTTGGTGGTAATGAGGCTTTGCCCAAAAATTGCTTCTGCGCCTACTGCCATGAGAGTGCCTTAATTTTGTAGATGTAAATGAGACCCAGCAGAAGCAGTCCGATGAAGGTAAACATCTCAAAAAGCCCAAAAAGGGAGAGTTCACGCACGTTGACTGCCCAAGGAAACATAAAGACGATCTCCACATCAAAGAGAACAAATAAAATCGCCACCAGATAAAACTTGGCGCTAAAGCGACTTTCACTGTTTCCGATGGGAGAACTAATTCCACTTTCATACACACTGTTTTTGGCTTTATTGCCACTGTTAGAAGGGCCTAATTTTCGACTGAGTAAAAAAAGTGTGGGAAGAAGGATGACCAGTAGAGCGACGATTGAAGAAGCTAACATAAGTTCGAGTGACATGGGCGCATCTTTCGTTGAAGTTCGATGAATTGATGATAGCCAAAGATTTTTAAAATGTACGTAAAAAAAGAAAATCAATTGTGATTCGTCAAAAGAGGAGCTCTTAAGTGATTTTTTTATAAAATAGCCCCAAAAATTGTAGTAGACTGAAGTGCTGTCTCTAGCAGTGAATGTCTATGTAAAGAGGGGTTGTATGCGCTATCTGTTCTTTTTGTCTCTGTGTGCTCTTGCCTTGTATGCGGCAACGGCTGAGGATATTTATAAAATCTACAAAACGAAAGGTATCAACGCTGTTGAGGATTTCCTCAAAAAAGAGTTTGAATCCAAAGAGGTGAAAGCTCCGATTAAAGAGGTTAAAAAAGAGAAAGAAGAAATTCTCGAACCTGCGGTGAAACTGGGTCAAAATAGGTTTGTTAAACCAAAAACACCGAGCGAAAAAGAGAGTGTATCCCGTGATTACTGGCTCAAACACCTTAAAGGGCTTGATGTCAGTTATGGCTATTATGAAGATGTCGAGTCGCTTGTTGTCTGTGAAAAAGAGAAAAAACGGTGTGAAGTCTATCACGTCGAAACCGATGGTTTGAAACTGGTGCGTGGGCATGATGATGTGATTATGGGTAAAAGTGGCGATAAGCTCAAACGAGGCGATCTGAAAACGCCTGTAGGGGTTTATGAGATCACAAGACGCTTTAAGCCGACAGATCAATTCTATGGACCACTGGCGTTTGTGCTCTCCTACCCCAATCTTTTTGATACATTACGCAATAAAAGCGGCGATGGTATTTGGATTCACGGTATGCCCATTGATGGGAAAGATCGTGATGATCGTACCAAAGGGTGTGTTGCCTTTGAAAACAACCAACTTTTAACGCTCGATACTGAAATCAACGCGCAAAGTGCTGTTGTGATTATTGGAGAATCCAAAGTTCCTAAGATGACGCGCGAACAAATTGCAACGATTTTAAGTGAAGTGTACAAATGGCAACGTGCTTGGAAAGTCAATGACATCAATGCCTATTTGAACTTTTACTCCAACGATTTCAAAAAATCGGACGGATCGGGCAAAGTGCAATTTTCCAATATGAAAAAGCAGATTTTTTCACGTAAAGAGACAAAAACCATTCTTTTTGAGCATGTCACCATTGCTCCTTACCCAACCTTGGATGATCGCAGACTCTTTAAAGTCTCGTTTTTCCAAACCTATAAAAGTCCTTCGTTTGCTTCCAAAGGCGAGAAAGAGCTTTACATAGAGCTTATCGGTGATAAAATGCAGGTTTTGGCTGAGAAATAAGGATAGAAGATGAATTCAAACGAAATAGAGATCGATAAAGAGCTTGCTAAACTCATTGACGCGAGAGATGCGTTTATGGAGTATATTGATGCACAGGTTCCAAAAGATGGCAAAGGGATCGCGTTTGATTTTTCAAGCGCCCCAATGCTTGATGCAAAAACGGTGTACGAACATTTTTATAAACTCGATTATCAAGCCCGTAAAATCAGGGGTTTTGTAATCCGCAATCTTGGGGTGAAAGCGTAAAACAATGGCATTTATTACACTGAATAAAGCACACTTTTTTCATAATCTTGATCTTTTGTGTGCCAAAGCTGGGGGCAAAACAAAGCTCATGGCGGTTTTAAAAGATAACGCGTATGGGCATGACCTCAGAGTCATGGCAGAGCTTGCTTCGGAGTATGGTCTCTTGCGCGCTGCGGTTAAAAATATCGAAGAAGCAGAACGTATCGCCGATCTGTTTGAAGAGGTTTTGGTGTTAGTCGACCATCCTACATGTAAAACACTCTCTCCTTCTATCTCGCTTGCAACACACTCCTATGAAGCGCTTCAAGCACTTCCTGAGGGTGCTTCGATTCATCTCAGTCTTGATTCGGGGATGCACCGCAATGGCATTAAAGAAGACGGTATTGAAGAGGCGATGGCACTGATACATGCTAAAAAATTGCGCTTAAAAGGGGTCTTTACCCATTTTAGAAGTGCGGATGAGCTAAACAGTGAACTCTTCTGGCAACGTGCCAATTTTGAGCGCGCGAAACTCAAAATCAAAGCGATTGCGCAAGCGTATGGAATGCCTTTTATTGCCTTTCACTCGTGCAACTCCGCAGCGCTCTTGCGTGTAAGCTCCATCGGGAGTGATGATTATGCCCGTTCAGGCATCGCGATGTATGGCTACACCACGCTTCCTTCCTCCATCGCTTCGTTTGATCTCAAACCTGTTCTTGCCCTTTGGGCAGAAAAGCTGAGTTCTCGCATCTTGAAAAAAGGCGAACGCGTCGGATACGGTGGGGTTTATGAAGCCCAAGAGGACGAACTCATCTCAACCTATGACATTGGCTATGGGGATGGATTTTTTCGTTTTGATGGCTTTACGCCTGTGACAATGGCAGATGGCAGTCTCACCAAAGGACGCATGTCTATGGACAGTTTTTGCCTTGGAGGCGACGCCAAAAAGGTCTGCATGTTTGAGGATGCAAATCCTTTGGCGAAGCAGTTTAATACAATCAGTTATGAGATCATCACAAAGCTCTATCCTGCGTTAAAGCGAGTTATTATTTAACGGATGCTACGCACCTTTTTTTCTCTCATTGTTGAAGATACCGTTACGCAAACGGCGTAACATTAATGATTTAACTCTGTGGTTTGAAGTTTTACCTCGATGGCATTGCCCTCTTTGGCTGAGGCTGCAACAAGGGCACTCTCGGCCCTGGCTTTAAAGCTACCGATGGTGTCTTTGGGCGAAATTGAAGTGATGCCATAACTGCAACTGATTTTGCCTACTCTGGCAAATTTGGTTTCATCTAAAATTGCTTGAAGTTTTTTAGCCACGCGTTGACCTGCCCGAAAATCAACATCAGGCAAAAGCAGGGCGAATTGGTCACTGCTCCACTTCCCAAAAATATCTACTTCACGTGTATGTTTAATCACTAACTGTATAAAATCTTTTTTAAGGGTTGTCACCACTTCTGCTGGAAAGACTTTGGTGAGGTTTTTGAGCATCGTAATGTCGATCAGAACCAGCGTTAATTGGGTGTGGTAGCGTTTATGACGTTTGTACTCTTGATCGATGTGTTCTTGCACTTTAGAGAAGTTAATGATATTGAGCACCTTGTCAAAATGGCTCGTTGTATCGCTGGAGTATTGCGAATTGAGGTTTTGCAAGAGCTCTTTTTTCGCGGCTATGGAGAGTGCAAATGTCAGCATCTGCGTGCATTTTTCGATCATATCTGTCTGTTCTTCAAGAAATTTTGCATTACTGCTTGCAAGAACAAGATTGCCCAAAGCGGTTTCACTGCGAGGTTCTTTTAACGCAAAGCTAAAAAGCGTGACCGGTCTGTTCTCTACCTTAACGCTCTCTTTGGATGTCATGCGCTTTTCCAAAAAACAGTTAATGGCAAACGTCTCAACAGCACTTCTCGAAGGGTTTGTACGAAACGGTAAAATCTCTTTAGAACGAAATGTGGCTTTGATAAACTCATTTTCATTGTAAAGGCTTAGACTCTCTTTGTTGTAGATAAATAGCAGACTTGATTCAAGATGCAGGCTCTCTTCAAGCATTTCAAGCGCTTTGATCACATTAATCCGAGTCGAGAGTGAGGAGAAGAGAATGTCTGAAATACGTTGCAACTCTGCAAATTCATTGGGAGGTATGGGCGCATTTTTATCCATACGCTGTTTGAAAATAAGCGGTGTTAAGGTGAGCGTAAAGAGAAGTCCTGCGGTTAAGAGTTTAATAAAAATAAGCGTGTGAGGCGTTTGGAGTAAAATCTCATCGATCAACGAAGAGCCATAAAGCGATACACTGGTATACGCATCAAGAAACCAATAGAGTAATGTGATAAGAGAAGCAAGGATAAAATAGTGTTGTTTGCTCATATACCCTCGTGTTAAAGTGATTTAATACCGGTTTCAAATAAGATGCCATCGATGGCATGAGACGCTGTAAATTCGATCTCATTCTCATCACTGCTTAAAAGTAACACTTTGCCATCAAAAAGGTAATCATCGGCAATTTTTTGCGCGTGAAGGGCTAAGCTTTTATCGACGACAAAGTAAGAAGCACCCAAAGCATTGGCAAAAATGAGCTCTTTAATATGCCTTACATGTAAAGCAAAGGTAACCTTTTGCTCGACACAATACGCTGATAATGCAGGTTCAAATTCAAACAGAACCACGCCATTAGAAGGTGTTTTGGCAATCTCTTCAACAGAGGCAACTTTGTAAAAAGGCTCGCTGGAAATAAGTTCATGACCGATAAGTATCATTAGGGCAACCTTGCACACTCTTTCGAGCAGTAAAAAAGTCCATCTTTGATGATGGCCTCTTTGTGGCTGATAAAGGTTGAACACGCATGGCACTCGACCATCGTTTCACCCTCTAGAACTTTTTTAGAGGCACTTTTTTGAATATCGTCTTTACGGCTATTTTTGAAAAAAAAGATATAAATCAGAAAGATGACACCGGCAAACAACGCAATTTTAATTAACATTAACATCCTTCATAACAAGATAATAGCGTTTATCACGCTGGTAAACCTGACAATTTTTCAGCCCTTGGATCTCTTCATCGACCAATTCGCCTTTATAAAACAGAAGCGTAGTGGAAGGATCAATAAAGTTTTGACACAATTTTACCAACATTTTGGTGTTCGTAACCGCGCGTGAGCTAATCAGATCGACCTGAAAAGGTGTGACTTTTTCAACTCTGTTGGTCGATACATCGACATTTTTGAGTTCCAGTGTAGTTTTGGCTAAATGCAAGAACGCACTTTTCTTCGCAATCGGCTCAAACAGCGTAAAATGAACGTGTGGCAGAGCAAGGGCGAGTAAAAGACCTGGGAATCCAGCCCCTGTTCCTATGTCAATCGCACGTTTTAATTCATTTACATGTAAATACTGCAAAGGGTAAATGCTATCGTCCACATTTTTCAGCACCACCTCTTTGCTCTTCGCCCCAGAGATATTGTGGGTTTGGTTGTACTGAAGCAGAAGGGTCGAAAACAGATCCACATCTTGCCAAAAAGTATCGGGAAGCATGTATGCAGCCATTGCCTAAAACCTTATGTGTCATTTAAGCTTTTATAATAGCAAAATAGCGATTAATGAGCGATTAATCTCTGAAAATGGGAGCGTTAAACGGTAAAACTAATTGTTTCTATTTAGCATTCATTTAGTAAGAAGCAGTAGAATGAAGTGTCTCTAAATTTTAAACAAAGGAGTTTTTTATGGCTATTACTTTACCGGCACTTCCTTACGAAGCTAACGCACTAGAACCTCACATCTCAGCCAATACCCTTGGATTTCATCATGGAAAGCATCATCAAACTTATGTTACCAATCTGAACAATCTTATCCAAGGCACTGAACTTGCCGAGGAGAGTCTTGAAAAGATCATTTTAGCGGTTGCCAATAAACCTGAAAAAGTGGGTATTTTTAACAATGCCGCTCAAGTTTGGAACCATACGTTTTACTGGAACTGTATGAAAAAAGGCGGCGGTGGCGCTCCAAGTGGCGCGATTGCGACTAAAATCACCGAAGATTTTGGAAGTTTTGAAGCCTTTGTCGAAGCGTTTAAAAGCGCTGGACTCACACAATTTGGTAGCGGTTGGGCCTGGCTTGTGCTTGAGGGTGGAAAACTGAAAATCACCAAAACAGCCAATGCTGACACACCTCTTGCACACGATCAAAAAGCGATTTTAACCGTTGATGTTTGGGAGCATGCGTATTATCTGGATTATCAAAACAAACGTGCTGATTATTTGGATGTTTTCTTGAAAAGTCTTGTCAATTGGGATTTTGCTAACGCGAATTTAAAAGCATAAGACGCTTTTTTTTCTGTTTACATGTAAAGTATTTTGGCTTTACATGTAAACGCTTTTTTACACTTGTTCACTTCCACAATAAGGGCATTTTTTAGCCGCAACAGGGATGTTCATAGCGCACTCTGGGCAGGTTTTTGTTATCGTCTCAGGCGCTTTTTTCGGAGCGATTTTTGAATACCCTTTGATCATCATAAACATGACAAAGCCTAAGATGACAAACGAGGTGAAGTCATTGAAAAAGACACCCAACTTAATGGCAGGAGCTCCCGCTTTTTCCAAATCCGCCAAAGAAGCATACATCTTGCCATCCAGCGCAATGAAAAGCGATGAAAAATCCACATTACCCAGTAGCAACCCAATGGGAGGCATAATCACATTGGAGACAAGCGATTTGACAATGGTCGCAAATGCTGCACCAAAGATAAATCCAACCGCCATATCGACCACATTACCTTTGAGTAAAAAATCACGAAATTCTTTGAACATGGGACTCCTTTAAAATAGATGTTTGACGAAATATTTGGGAGATTCAACAAAGCCGTGGCGCTCGTAAAAACGGTGCGCATCTTTGCGTCTTTCATGGCAATGCACTTCGATGCGATCACACCCTTTCTCTTTGGCAATGCGACTTGCCAATGCTTCTAGTTCCGCTCCAATCTTAAGTGAGCGTGTCTCTTCTTCTACGACAAAATAACTGATACGTAAAAATGAACCTAAAAGAGCGATTTGAGGGATTACATGTAAAGAAAGCAGTGCAACGACTTTGCCCTCAGATTCGTAGCAAAATAGCAGTGCATCAGGGTTTTTGAGAAGCTCTTGGATACGCACGTGCATAAAAGTGCTGGTGTCTGCGTATCCAAGTTGTTCAAGAAGGTGAACGATGACATCAGTATCCTCAACGCTGGCTTCGCGTATCATTGTGACTCCTAAAGAAGATGTCCCATTTGCTCTTTTTTTGTTTTTAAATAGCCTGCATTAAATTTATTGGAAGGGATAATCACAGGAATTCGCTCGACAATTTCAATATGTTTCAAACTCTCAATTTTTTTAGGATTGTTGGTTAAAAGCTTAATTTTGGTGATCTTAAAATAGTCCAAAATAAATTCGACCATCTCATAGGTGCGCTCATCATCCAAGAAACCGAGTTGATGGTTCGCTTCGATGGTGTTAAACCCTTTGTCTTGCAGCGCGTACGCATTGACTTTGTTTAGAAGCCCAATGTTTCTGCCTTCCTGACGTAAATAAATGACCATTCCGCCATTTTTTTCGATCGTTCTTAGCGCAAATTCAAGCTGATCGCGGCAGTCACATTTGAGACTTCCGATGCTATCTCCGGTTAAACATTCACTGTGAACGCGCACCAACGGAACGTCTCCTAATGGCTCTTTGAAAATGACCAAATGCTCTTTAATACCCTCTTTAAACGATTGGATTTTGAACGTCCCAAAACGTGATGGGAGGTTCGCAATCTCAGAAATTTCTATTTTCATTTTCTTTTATATCCAGTTATGCTAAAATCACTACTTTTTATAACGAGTGGGTAATTTTAACCAAGATAAGGCAAAAGAATGTTTAAAAGATTTAGAAGACTGAGGATGAACGCAACGCTTCGCTCTCTTGTTCGCGAAACAACACTGAGTATGGACGATTTTATTTATCCGTTATTTGCTAAAAGCGGCGAAGGGTTTAAAAAAGAGATTAGCTCGATGCCAGGCGTTTTTCAGATGAGCATTGATGAGATCGTGAAAGAGTGCGGAAGCTTACAAGACCTTGGCATTAACTCGATTATTTTATTTGGAATTCCTGAGGTCAAAGACAGTGTGGGAAGCGACGCGCTGTGCGAGCATGGCATCATCGCTAGTACGATCAAAGCGGTTAAAAAAGCCTACCCAAACATGTTTGTCGTGACCGATCTTTGCTTTTGTGAATTTACCGACCACGGACATTGTGGTATTTTAGACATCGAACATGAAAGCGTTGACAACGACGCAACCTTAGAAATCTTAGCCAAACAAGCCCTCGTTCATGCGCACGCAGGTGCAGATATGATCGCTCCAAGTGGTATGATGGATGGTATGATCGAAGCGTTACGCGAAGCGCTGGATAGTGAAGGGTTTATCAACCTTCCGATTATGAGCTATTCGACCAAATTTGCCAGTGCGTACTATGGACCCTTCCGCGATGTGGCAGAGTCTGCTCCAAGCTTTGGCGATCGTAAAACTTACCAAATGGATCCAGCAAACCGCAGAGAAGCGATCGCAGAATCCGTGGAAGATGAGATGCAAGGTGCAGACATTTTGATGGTTAAACCAGCTCTTGCATACCTAGACATCATCCGTGATGTGCGCAATGCAACATCGACTCCTTTGTGTATTTACAACGTGAGTGGCGAGTACGCGATGCTTAAAGCCGCAGGGCGCGCAGGCGTGATTGATTATGAGCGTGTGATGATGGAGACGATGATCGCGTTTAAACGTGCTGGGGCTGATATGATCATCAGTTACCACGCGAAAGAAGTAGCTGAAGTTTTAAGGAGAAAATAGCAACTCTACGCAAAGCGTAAGCTTTAGTGAGAGGAATTTTAGAAGGGCTTTGCCCATATAAAAGGAGACATCAAATATGAGACATTTTTTAACCCTCAAAGATTATAGTAAAGAAGAGATTTTAGAGATCATCGATTTGGCGATCAAGATCAAAAAACAGGCAAAAAAAGGGAAATTTAAACCCTACCTTGAAAATCAAACCTTAGGTATGATTTTTGAAAAAAGCTCTACGCGTACTCGTGTGAGTTTTGAAGTCGGCATTCATCAGCTTGGAGGCAAAGGGTTATTCCTCTCTTCCAATGATTTGCAACTGGGACGTGGTGAGCCTATGAAAGACACGGCGCGCGTCATTAGCCGTATGGTGGATATGGTCATGATCCGCACATTCGCGCAAAGCACCTTAGAAGAGTTTGCCGCTTATTCGCGTGTGCCTGTTATCAGTGGTCTGAGCGATTCGTACCATCCTGTTCAATTGATGGCAGATTATCTTACAATGGTCGAGTATAAAAAAGATCAAAACCCAATCGTAGCTTACGTGGGCGATGGCAATAATATGACCCATTCGTGGTTGATGATGGCTTCTAAACTGGGCTTTGAGCTTCGCGTCGCAACACCCAAAGGGTATGAAGTCGATGCGACCATTTTAGCCGAAGCACTCGCTTTTGCAAAAGAGAGTGGTGCAGTGATTAAAATCGGCAATGATCCTAAAGAGGCGATCGCAGGTGCTACGGTGGTGACCACAGATACATGGGTTTCGATGGGTCAAGAAGCGGAAAAAGCGAAGCGAATCGCTGATTTTCAAGGATTTATGGTCGATGATGCGATGATGGACTTGGCAGAAAAAGACGCGATGTTTTTACACTGCTTGCCAGCGTACCGCGACTATGAAGTGAGTGAAAGTGTCTTTGAAGCGCATGCCGATGAGATTTTTGATGAAGCAGAAAACAGACTGCATGCCCAAAAAGCCGTGATGGTATGGCTGGATAGGCATAGAAATAGCTAATGGAATTTAAGCAACGAAAAGAGTTCAGGATGATAGAAAAAATTTCTAAGGGTTTGAGCCTCAGTAAACAAAAAGAACAAACGGTTTTGGAGATAACTCCCAGCGAAGAAGAGAGCACAAAACTTTTGCGCCTTAAACGCGGTTCATGGGACAATGCCAAAGAGCCATGGTTGGTGTATGACGAGAAGCAAAAGCTTCATGCACTGCTCTCCATTGATACGCTGAGCAAAATGATAGAGCATTTTAAAAAAGCGGAGCAAGAAGCCCTCTTTTTAAAACTTGAAAAGAGCATTTTGCAGCAGTTGCCACTCGATTTTAACGATGTTCTAACCGTGGCAATGGAAGAGATGAACAAAAGTAAAAAGAAAGACATAGACTTTAATAAACTAATCAAAAAGATCAAAAAAGATCACCCAAATCTCTTTTTAGATATTAAAGATCTCTATTTGCCTGAAGGGGCGAGTATTATCAGCGCGACACAGCGCTAGGATGCAGCATGATTGATTTTGATAAATTTGCCAAGTACTCCAAAGCGGGTCCTAGGTACACGAGTTACCCAACAGCGCCCGAGTTTCACGAGAGCTTTACATGTAAAAGTTATGAGGACGTCTTGGCAACTCAAGATAAGAGCCGTAAACTCTCTTTATATTTTCACCTTCCTTTTTGCCGAAGTGCCTGTTATTTTTGTGGCTGTAACGTTGTTTACACGAGCAAGGAAGATAAAAAAGAGCGCTACATTGACTATCTTGTGCGCGAACTTGAACTGCTTTCCAAACACCTTGATACGTCGCGTGAAGTGATTCAGATGCACTTTGGTGGCGGCACACCAACCTTTTTCAGCACAGCACAGTTAGAGCGTATTATTGGCGCTATTAAGAGCCACTTTAAAAACTTTGCGAAAGATGCTGAAATTAGCTGTGAGATCGACCCGCGTTACTTAACCAAAGAGCAGTTAGATGTGCTTACATGTAACGGGTTTAACCGCGTGAGTTATGGTGTTCAAGACTTTAACGATGAGGTTCAAAAAGCAATCCACCGCATTCAGCCGTACGATGTTACCGCCAATGTGGTAAAGATGGCAAAAAGTGCAGGCATTAAGTCGATCAATATGGACTTGATCTACGGACTTCCGTATCAAACGTTTGAGACCTTTAAAGAGACGCTTCGTCTAGCCGTTTCGCTTGATCCAAGCCGTTTGGCAGTGTTTAATTACGCGCATGTGCCATGGATGAAAAAAACTATGCGCAAGATCGATGAGACAACGCTTCCGCTCCCAAGTGTCAAGCTTGCTATTATGCGTTATACGATTGATTATTTAGAGTCCAATGGCTACAAAATGATCGGTATGGATCATTTTGCAAAGCCTGACGATGAGCTTTTCTTGGCGATTGAAAAAGGCGAATTGCACCGTAACTTCCAAGGTTATACCACCAAAGGAGGTGCGGACTTAATCGGTATTGGTTTGACCAGCATCGGTGAAGGTTTGAACCATTACGTGCAAAACTTCAAAGAGATGGATGCGTATGAAAACGCCATTGATGCGGGTGTTTTGCCCGTGCATCGTGGGCTAACACTGAATGATGATGACGTACTTCGCAAAGCGGTCATCATGGAGATGATGAGCAACTTTAAACTCAACATCGCTGGCATTGAGCAAGCATTTGGCATTGACTTCTTTGACTATTTTGCCGACGCGATTAAAGCACTTGAGCCTTTTGAGCAAGAAGAATTAGTCGTTGTGGATAGAGTTGCTAAAAAGATCTTCGTCAATACCACAGGCACACTGCTGATTCGCAACATTGTGATGCCTTTTGATGCGTACCTCCAAAAAATCCCTGAAGATAAACGACGCTTCAGTAAAACGGTGTAAATGATGTTTAAATTTAACGTAACGAGCGATGCCTGTGTCAAGTGTGGCAAGTGTATACCTGTGTGTACGATTCACGAAGTTAACCGTGATGAAGTCACGAGCCCTAGAGGTTTTTTAGACCTTTTAGGCGCGTACCAACGAGGTGAACTTGAACTCGATAAAAACGCTAAAAACATTTTTGAGAGCTGTTTTTTATGTACCAATTGCGTCGATGTCTGTCCGAACGATTTGCCTGTGGATATGATTATTGAACAAGTACGCAATGACATTCGCAAAAAATTTGGCTTGGCTTGGTACAAAAAACTCGCCTTCTTCTTGCTTCGCAACCGTAACATCATGGACGTTCTCGCACGTTTTGGCTTTATGTTCCAAACCTGTGGTTTCAAGATGGTGGAAAAACAAAGCTCGATGTATCTGAGAAATTTCCCGATCATCAAGATGGACAGACTTTTCCCAAGTCTTGCCAAAAAGACCTTTTTGAACTCCCATCCTGATGTCATTCTTAACGGTGGCAAAGGCAAAGTGGGCATCTTCATCGGTTGTTTAGCCAATTACATGTACACCGACATCGGCAAGTCACTTTTGGAAATTCTCAAAGTGCTTGAGATCGACGCGTACCTTATCAAACAACAAAAATGCTGTGGCGCGCCTCAGTATTTTACGGGCGATTTTGATAGCGTGGATTTTCTCGCGAAGTTTAACATCGAGTACATCGAAGGTTTCGTAAATGAACTCGACGCCATCATCATTCCCGAAGCGACCTGTAGTGCGATGATCAAAGAGGACTACGCCCATTTCTTTCACGATCAACCCGAATGGAAAGCAAGAGCCGAGGCGATCAAACCTCACATCTTTATGGCAACCGAATACTTAGAGAAGAAGACAAACCTAGCGCAAATCCTAGCCACCAAAGCACGCCAAAGTGAAAGCATCACCTACCATGACCCTTGTCACGCACGCAAAATGCAAGGCGTTTGGAAAGAGCCACGAAACTTACTCTCCCAAAATTATGTGATGAAAGAGATGAGCGATCCGAACCGCTGTTGCGGATTTGGAGGAGTCACCATGCAAACCGAAAAATACCGCTTCGCCAAAGCCGCAGGACTCCCAAAAGCGGCGATGATCAAAGAAACGGGTGCTGAGTATGTGAGCGCTGAGTGTAGTGCCTGTCGTATGCAACTGAGCGACGCCATGCACGGTCAAAAGGTCGATGTTATCTTTAAAAACCCGATTGAATTGATTGCTAAAGCACTTCGAGAGGGGTAATGATGTCGGATCAACTTCTTATCACGGCGGAGCGCATTGAAAAAAACATCTATACGGTGCGTGGTATTGAAGTGATGCTCGATAGCGATCTAGCAAACATCTATAATGTTGAAACTAAGCGTATTAATGAAGCGGTTAAAAGAAACCCTAAAAAATTCCCCGATGATTTGATGTTTCAACTGACTCAAGAAGAGTTTGAAAATTTGCGGTCGCAAGTTGCGACCACAAATTTTACTATGACACGAATACTGCCAAAAGTCTTTACGGAGCAAGGCATTTACATGCTAGCAACCGTTCTAAAAAGTGACAAAGCTACCGATGTGACACTCTCTATCATGCGAACATTTACAAAATTACGACGCTACGCCATGGAGCACAAAAACTTAACTATTCAGATCAAAGCGCTTAAAGATGAACTCAAAGAAGAGTTTATGCAAGAGATGATGAAAACAAAGTCTTGGACAAAAGATAGGTTAAGTGCCGTTGCCGATTCCATCATTATTTTAGAAGAGTCCATTAGCGAGTTACAAGATGTCTTTAGTGATTTTAAGTCGGCAAACGAAGTGGAAAAAATTGGGTTTGAGAGGGATAAATAAGTTCTCTATTTAGAGTTCAAAATTCTGAGTGAATTTGTTTGCTAAGGCTCTTCGAAAAGGCTAAGTAAAGTGGTTATATGTAAGGCTGAAAAGCTTTACATGTAATAGATTATTCTAAGAAAGGTATTCAAAAAATAATGGAAATTTTAGAGATACCGCCACTCCCCAAAGAAATAAAGAGCGCAGCTGAAATGGGTGAACTTGTTATCTTTATAGGTGCAGGGATGTCTTATGATTTAGGATGTTCTGATTGGAATGGATTAGCAAAAGAGCTTATAAAAATTTGTGAAAATACTCTCAATAAAAATGAACCATTACTTAATAACTTTGAAGCAAATCAATTGCACAACATGCTTAATAATGGCGTTGGAAATAAAAAAATCATAACCATCTGCAATAAGATTTTAAGAGATAACCAAAAAGAAGATATATTTTTAAAGCAGATGAAAAAATCTTTGAATGATGATGAGGATAAGGTCACAAAAGATAATCCAAAATTGAAAACATATAAAGATTTATTTCAACTGGATGGCATCTTTGTTACAACAAATGCAGATAGACATATAGATCAAATTTTTGTTAGTGAACAAAATATCATCTATGATGGATTTACAACCAATACCCCACTTATAAATAAAAATCTTTATAAAATACATGGTAGCATCACAAAGCCTGCGAGCTTAATATTTACGGTTGAACAATATTTTAAACGTTATAAAGACAAAGAGTTTTTAAGATTTTTAGAAAATCTTTTTGGCAAAACAGTGCTCTTTGTTGGTTATGGATTGGGTGAATTTGAGCTATTAGAGTATATGTATAAGGGTATTACTCCAAAAGAAAATAAGTATTTTTATTTAGACGGTTATTATACGCATGAAGCGAAGATTTGTGATTTCGAACAAATGTATTTTGAACAAATGAAAATCAAGCTCATACCTTATTCTAAAGATAAAAAAGGATTTAAACAACTTCCGATTATTATCAAACAATGGGTTGAAGAAATAAAAAGTACTTCAGGTGTTTTACAGAAAAACTTTGATGAAATTGATGAAGCATTAAGGAATCCATTTTGAGCACAATTGTAAATACCATTCAAAAAATGAAGCATAACAAAGAATACGAAAGTTATTTTTTCAAGAATGCTTCAAAATATCAAAATTTGTATTTGTGGCTTGAGCCCCTTAAAAAAGAAGGTTATTTTACTCCCAAAGAAGATTTAAATCTTGTTTTAGCCTATTTAGAAGCGGTATCTTTGCAAAATAAAGATGAGCCAAAAACTGAAGTTACAGAGACTTTACTAGATATTGTAAACCAAATTATAAACTATCGCAAAGAAGATGGGACAAGAATAGATAATTATATTACAGATTGGTTTATGGGTAAAATCATTTTTAATTTGCCAAAAGAACAAATTACTTTAGATCATATCAAGTTTATAAGCATATCTCTAAAAGAATCCAAATATCAAGGAGTTTTAAGTAGTGAAATTGAAACAATAGTTTTGCCAGTATTATTAGAAAATGAGATGAAAAGTCATTTACTAGAACTGCTTAAAATAATTTTTGATTACAAAATAGTAAACAAAGGCACTTCATATCACGAAAGAGAGCCTTTGATAGAAGCTTATTGCCTAGAGAGTCTATTAAAAAAACACTCACAAGGGATGATAAAATTAATTGGTATTGATGGGTTAAAGCTAGTCATTGGGATTATAAAGCAAGTTGTTTTGGAAGATAAAAGTAGTTTTAATAACGTTTGGATTGCAACGATAGAAGAGCATTCTCAAAATAGTTTTCCAGATAGATACGATAATCAAGTCGTTTTATTTACAAGAGATTTACTAGAAGGATTGGATGGTATAAAAATAAAAAACTATATAAAATCTTTTCTCAAACACAAGCATCCATTATTTAAAAGACTAGCTCTTCATACCATGAATCAAAAATATGATGAGTTAAAAGATATTTTTTGGGAATGGTTTAATACAGGTATTACTGTCAATACAACTTTTAGACATGAGCTTTATAAGTTTTTAGAAGATAGGAGTAAACAGTTTACTGAGGAAGAATTTAGTGCAGTTATCAAGTGGATAGAAAGCTTAAAATATCCAAAATATAATGCAGAAGAAACACCAGAACAGCTAGAAAAATACACAGCGTATAGAAAAAAAGAGTGGTTGTTATGTTTAAAACAACATAACAAAAAGGCACAAGAACTTTATGAAAAATACGATGCCATAAATCCATCTGAGATTGAACACGCAGGTTTTGATATGTGGAGTAGTGGATTTACTCGTGTTGGAAATAGAAGTCCAATAGAGGATGTTGATGTTTTTTGTACTAAATCAGTTGATGATATTGTTATTTATATTAAAACTTTTAATCCATCAACAGTAAAAAAAGAAAAATTTACAAGTGATGGTGATTTAGTTGAAGGTTTAGCTAATGATTTAGCAAGTTGCATCAAGAAAAATCCTCAGAAATTTAGTAATAAAATAGAAATTTTTCATGATCTACACTTTATTTATAAATATCATTTGGTTTATGGTTTTGTAAATGGTTGGAGGGATAAACAAAAATTTGATTGGGAAAAATTGTTTGATTTTATTTTAAAAGAGCTAAATGATGACTTTTTTCAATCAGAAGAACAATATGCTAAATGGCTGAGGGGTGAAATAGCCAATTTGATTGAATATGGTACAAAAGATGATAAAAATGCTTTTGGGAAAGAACATTTGCCAAAAGCGAAAGAGATTTTATTTAGATTGTTAAACAACAAAGAAGATGAAAAAGACGAACAAAATAATAATTTAGGCATTCATGTATTGAATTCTATCAATGGTAAAGCACTTCATGCATTGATAAATTACGCTCTCAGATACGGTCGTTTAAATAGTACGAAGCAAATAAAATGGGAAGATGATGTAAAAGCATTTTTTACTCACGAATTAATGCAAAACACTATTTATTCAAAGTCTATATTTACAATTTTAGGACACTATTTACCACATTTAAGTTTTTTAGATAAACAATGGGTAGATGACAATTTTAATCGTATATTTCCTATTGAGAATGATGCACTATGGGAAATTTCAATCACTGGATATTTTGGATATGCAACAACTGTCTATATTGATATTTATGAACAGTTTAAAAAACATCAACATATCGCTAAAGCATTAGAGTACGAATTCAAATCAAAAGAAGCCAAGAGAAAAGTTATTGAACATATCTGCATAATGTTTACGAGCAAAAAAGACAATCAGACCATTTTTGATGTGATTGATACAAAAAATAGAGATAATATTTTAGAAATCATTAGATTTATTTGGCAACTTTTTAGAGATAAAATAGACAAAAATGTGTTAAGCCAAATCAATATTTTATGGAGTAAAATTTATCAAACCTTTAAAGATGATGATTCTAGTGAGGCACAAGCAATTTTTTCCACTCTATCAAAGTGGTTTGTTTATTTGGATGTTATTACTGATGCAATAATGCCTCAATTGAAACTTACAGCCAAATATACTGAAAAAAATCATAATGCATATTTTATAATAGAACAGTTAGCAAGGCTTGTTGAGAAAAATCCAAAATTTGTTGCTGAGTTGTATATTGAAATGCTTTCAAATAGTGTTGTCCCAACTTATAAACAAGAGAATATTGAAAATACTGTAGAAACTTTATATAGACTCAAAGAATATGATAATGCTTTAGAAATATGCAATAGGTATCGGGCAAATAATGTGTATTTTTTAAATGAATTAAGTAAAAAATATGAGGCTATAAAGAGATAAACTCTTTACATGTAAACCCCTCATTTGACAAAACCCCCTCACCAAAGTATGATAAACACCAAATAAAGTACTAAAAAAGGTGTCTATTATGCAACCTATTTTATCCAACTACACCGCCAGTATTACTGAGCTTAAAAAATCACCGACGCAAATTCTTGAAAATGCGGGTGATGAAGTTATTGCTATACTCAATCACAATGTGGTGAGTGCCTATCTGGTGCCTTCTAAAACGTATGAAAAATTGATGGCGATGTTGGATGATTATATGCTCTCCAAAGAAGTCACAAGCAGGCAAAGCGAAGCTTATACGCCCATCAAAGTAACGCTTGATGAGTTATGAGTTAGAATTTCACCCACAAGCGCTTAAAGAGTGGAAGAATTTGGGTGAGACCATTAAAGAGCAGTTTAAAAAGAAGCTAAAAGAGCGACTAGAAAACCAAAAAGTTCCCCAAGACAAGCTGATTGGAGTTGATGCTGTCTATAAAATAAAACTCAAATCATTTGGCTATCGACTTGCGTATGAAGTGATTGATGAGAGAGTTGTTGTTATGGTATTGGCGGTTGGAAAAAGAGAAAACAACAAAGTGTACAATGCCCTTCATTCACGATTTGGCAAATAAATTATCTTTACATGTAAAACCAAAATAGAAGCTAATATTTTAATATGCCGATAGTGTAAAATAATTTCAGTATACTGGATTTTAGAACACTTTTCTTAGACGGGGCATGTCATGAAAGCAGTTATCTCTCTCTTTTTTATTCTCCTATCATTTATAACTTTCTTGCAAGCATCGGCTATTGATATGACGCCTAGTGAACAAGCGTGGCTTGATAAAACCAAAACACTCAGGGTTCGTGTCACCAAAGACCTTCCTCCCTATCAATTTATACAAGATGGTGAATATGCGGGCATTAGTGTTGAGTACATCAAATTTTTTGCATCGACGTTCAATCTCGCAATAGAGTATGTTACGGATGGAAGTTGGGCAGAAGCGTTAGAGCGTGTTCAAACGCACGATGGCATTGATGTGATTTTACGCGTAACACCTAATGCTAAGCTGAGCCAAACGATGCTTTTTAGTAAAGTTTACAGTGCGTTTCCTTTTTCACTCCTCACGCCAAATGGCATCAACTCAGAGAATTTTTTTGGCGCGACACCTAGGAGCGTAGCGATAGTGCCAAGTTACATGGTGAACGAGAAGTTGAAACAGGATTATCCGCATTTTCGCTACATCACGTACCCTAATTCACTTGAAGCGATGAGGGCGGTGAATGAACATAAGGTCGATGGATTTGTCGGAGATATTGCGATGATGAGCATGTTTGTCAAGAATTATCATCTCACAAACGTTAAAATTTCACATTTTTCAAACTATATGGCAGAGGAGCAATCGGTTGCCGTGGCGAAGGATTGGCCTGAGTTTATCTCGTTGTTCAACAAAATGCTGACTTCCATGCCTTCTGATTTACATGTAAAGATCAAACGCAAATACCTTCCGCTCATCAAAGAAGAGCAAGCGCCTTTTCTCAGGCAAGAGATAGAATTAAGTGCGTCTGAAAAGGCGTATATTGCTGCACATCCGAGTATTAGTGTGACCAATGAGCTTGGTTGGTATCCGTATGATTTTAACGAAGAGGGCGAAGCTCGGGGATTTTCGGTTGATTATCTGAGACTTTTAGGGAAAAAGATAGGGGTTCATTTTAATTTTGTCAGTGACACATGGCCCAATCTGTATGAGAGGTTTCAAAACAAAGAGATCATGATGGCACAACCATTGATCCCCTCTGTTGAACGACGTCAAAATTTTCGCTTTAGCGATAAATTTATTACGATGGATTTAGCACTCATCACCCAAATCAAACGTCAAGATATTACTTCCATTGAAACGTTGAATGGTAAAACCGTTGGTGCAGGAAAAGGGTGGCCTACGACGAAGTATCTCAAAGATGAGCATCCCGAACTCACCGTTGTGGAGTACGAAACCACCAAGGAGATGCTTGAAGCCATTGCGTTTGGGTTGATTGATGCAGGAATGGATGACGCTTTTACCGCGAACTACATCATCGAGAAAGAGATGTTGTCGAACTTGCATGTTGTCTCCAAAATTGAACTGCAAAATTTAGAAGATAAAAACCTCTACATCGTCATGCAACCCGAAGATGAGACACTGCAAACCATCATCAATAAAGCGCTGCGCAGTGTGAGACCTGAAGAGCTAGATGCCCTCAAATCCAAGTGGTTAAAAAGCATTTTACCCAAAGAAGAACGGTTAGCTTTTTCCCTTGATGAGCAGCTGTATCTTGCGCAAAAGAAGCGTATAACGCTCTGTATTAACCCCGATCAAATGCCTTTAGAGATGAATCAAAAAGGAAAACACGTTGGCATCGTAGCCGATTACATTCATGAGATGGAGCAGTTTATAGGTATTCCGATCGAAGTGGTTCAAACCCAGACATGGACAGAATCTCTAAGGTATGCCAAAGAGCGCACCTGCGATATTCTCTCCCTTGCAATCGCGACACCTGAGCGTAAAACGTATCTGAATTTTACCCATGCGTATATGCAAATTCCCCTTGTGCTTGTTTCCAGTGAAGATAAAGTGTTTTACTCTGATATAGGGCAACTCGTTGGCAAACCAATTGGGCTTACCAAAGGCTATGCGTTTGGAGAAATTTTAAAGGTTCGGTACCCAAACATTCACTTTGTTGATGTTAACAACGATGCTGATGGGCTTAAGCAAGTGGAGCAAAAGAAGCTTTTTGGTTTTATCGGCACACTAGTGACAGTGGCATATCAAATTCAAAAAGAGTATTATGGCTCATTGAAAATTGTGAGTAAACTGGATGATAAGCTGGATTTGAGCGTGGCAACACGAAGTGATGAACCACTGTTGCACTCTATTTTTGAAAAAGCGGTCAATTCGATTGATAGTGCAAAAAAGCAGACCATTTTAAATCAATGGGTTTCGATCAATGTTGAAGACCATCTCGACTACACCTATATTTACATGGCGATGGGGTTCATTGGTATTCTTATTTTGATAGTTCTGATCCGTCAGCATCAACTCAAAAAGTACAATGCACAGCTGGAAATTCTCTCCAGTACCGATAAATTAACAGGGATTCACAACCGTTTGAAGCTCGATGATATTTTGGAGTACGAGAAAAAGATGTTCGACCGCGACCAGTTACCGCTTTGCATTATTCTCTTTGACTTGGATTATTTCAAACATGTCAATGACAACTATGGGCACAAAAGAGGCGATGAGGTTTTAAAGAGCATTGCCAAAATTGTGACACACGCCAAACGCGAAATGGATGTCTTTGGACGGTGGGGTGGCGAAGAGTTTTTGTTGATTTGCCACAATACGGACATAGAAGGTGCAAAAATATTGGCGGAGAAACTACGTTTAGCCATCGCTTCGTATGAATTCCCTGAAATTGTCTCTTTGACCGCAAGTTTTGGAGTGGCGCAATTTGAAAAGTACGATAGCATCGTTAAAGTCTTTGACAAAGCAGACCAAGCCCTTTACGAAGCCAAAGAACAAGGTCGAAACCGCGTTGTATAGCGTTTACATGTAAAGATTTAAAATCGTTTTAAAAGGTAGGTTTTCCAAATCCAAATCGCCAAAACAAGCGCGGTCATTCCAAAAAGTGCCCCAAATAATCCGACATTTGCCATCGAACTTCGTGATATCACAAGACTTCCCACAAAAGCACCTCCACCAATGCCAATGTTATAAATGCCAGAATAAAGAGACATCGCCACATCGGTGGCATCAGGGGTAAGCTCTAGCACTGTGACTTGAAGAATGAGGCTGATAAGGCAAATCGCAATGCCCCAAAAAAGGCATAAAAGGCTGAGTGGAACCTTATAAGGTGCCAGTGGGAGCATCAAAAGCAAGGCTAAAATAAGCGCTGTGAGGGCGCCTACGATGATCGTAAAAGGGTATTTGCGTTTATAGCGCGCAAACAGCATGCTTCCCATCATACCAGCGATACCAAAGATAAAAAGCGTGATGGTCGCAAAATCAGCACTTAAAAAGGCGATTTGTTGTACAAAAGGCTCGATGTAGGAGTAGGCAGTAAAATGCGCGGTAATGGCTAAAGCGGTTAAGAGATATACACCCATGAGTGCAGGACGTTTGACTAAAAGAGGTAAGCTTTTCAGCGAGCCTGCATTGACACTAGGAAGTTGTGGTAAGAGTTTCATGAGAAAATACATCATCATAAATGCGATGAATGCGATGCACGCAAAGGTTGTGCGCCAGCCCAAACTTTGACCGATGAGGCGACCTAGCGGTAAGCCCAAAACGATGGCGAGCGATGTACCTGTCGCTAAGATGCCCATGGCTTTTGTCTTTTTACCTTGTGGGGCTAAACGATAGGCCAGTGAAGCGGTAATCGACCAAAAGATCGCATGTGAAAAAGCGATGCCAATGCGTGAGAGCATCAAAATCCAAAAATTCCACGCCAGAACGGATAGGATATGACTGGCAATGAAAAACGAAAATAACAGCAACAGTAATTTTCGGCGTTCCATATCTTTGGTGAGCAGCATCAACGGCAAAGAGGTTGTGGCTACAATCCACGCGTAAACGGTCATCATCAGTCCAGCGTTGGCTTCGCTCATATGAAAATCCGCAGCAATGTCGGTGAGGAGACTAATAGGAGCAAATTCGGTGGTGTTAAAAATAAACGCTGAAATCGTGAGACAAACAACAGGAAGCCATGGTTTCCATGAGCGTAAAAGCGAAGCAAACATACTAAAAAGCCTTGTGATAAATGAGCGGTAAGTGTAGCCTAATAAGGAAAAGAAGCAGTTGAAAGGGCGCATTGTAAAGAGGGAATTTAACGAAAAATTTGTATAATTATTCCCTTAAAGCGACGAAAAGAGGAAGAATGAACGAAACAAATCTCTGTCCGTGTGGCAGTGGTAAAACCTACGAAACATGTTGCGAGCCGTACCATAAAAAACAGAACGCTCCAACGGCCGTTGCCTTGATGCGTTCACGTTACAGCGCGTTTGTATTTGGACGGGTGGATTATCTTTATGAAACCACGCATCCAAGCCACCGAGCTAAGAATCTCAAAGAGGAAATCGCGTTTACATGTAAAGGTTTGGCGTGGACAAAACTCGACGTTTTAGAGACGTGGCAAGGTGGAGAGGGCGACAAAGTAGGTAAGGTCTTTTTTCGAGCTTCGTTTGTCCAAGAAGGTAAAGAAGGTTTGCATAGTGAACATTCACGGTTTAAACGTTTTGGCAAGGCGTGGATGTATGTTGATGGCGATGTAAAGGGCTAAGCATGTACGCACTGGAAGTCATACAGCAAGAACTCAAAGACGACATAGAGCATTTTGGGCGTGTGGTGCATGTCAAAAAAGGCGAAATCTTGATGCGACCCGAAGAGTGCATGGAGCACTTTTTTGTCATTTTGGAAGGGCGTGTGAAGATCTCGCAGATCAACTTTGAAACGGGCAAAGAGCAGATACTCTATCTTTTATCCAAAGGCGATATGTATGACATCATTACCCTTTTAGATGCCAAAGTGCATGAAAATATGGCGATGGCACTCGATGATGTGAAACTCCTTGTTTTTCCCATCGAGCTGTTTCGCGAGTGGATCGAGACAAAACCTTCGTTTAATAAACTTTTTTTGCCTTATGTTGCCAAACAACTGCGCGATGTGGAAACCTTGGCGAGCGATCTTTCACTCTATGACACGACAACACGCTTGGTGAAATTGATCGCTAAAAACATTGAAAAACAGGGCGATCAACAGACCCTAAAACTTATTAACAACCTCTCCCATGAAGAGCTCGCTAGTCTTGTAGGCACGGTGCGCAAAGTGCTTAACCGCAATCTGCAAACGCTTAAAAAGCAAGGGTTGATTGATGTGAAACGCAAAGAGATTTTCATCAAAGACTCCCAAAACCTACTCGAACACCTTCCTGAGGAATAAACGTCATACAAACCCACATTCTGCCTCGCAAGAGGCAAGCTTTAGCGCCACAGCGGCTTAGCGTAGGCTTTTGGGCTTTGCCTAAAAGCCGTGATTAAAAATGGTTTTTGTGCTACTTAGGTGGCAGACATTTGCTTTTACATGTACTAAACTTCTCTCAAAAAAACAAGGAGTTTACCATGTTAGTCACACGATTTAATCCATACAAAGAGCTTAAAGAGTTGGAGAGTCGGTTGTTTAACTACTATCCTACGGAGGCAAATGAGAGTAGTATCTCAGCGTTTAGTCCAACGGTGAGTACCCGTGAAGGCGAATTTGCGTACCACATTGAAGTCGATCTTCCAGGGATCAAAAAAGAGGATATTCACATTGATCTGAAAGAAAATCAGATCATTATCTCAGGCGAGCGAAGTTTTAGAGAAGAGCGCCAAGAAAAAGACTACTACAAAGTTGAGAGCAGTTACGGCAAGTTCCAACGAAGCTTCGCACTGCCTGAAAATGTGGATGTGGAAAACATTGAGGCGAGCAGTGAAAACGGTGTGCTGGAAATCGTCCTTCCCAAACTCAAAATTGAAAAAATCGAAGTGAAAAAAATCGAAGTCAAATAGTTTACATGTAAGGAGTGTCAAACGCTCCTTACCTCCTCTTCATTCTCCTCTAATCCCAAATGTGTTAGCATACTTACCATAGTTTTACATGTAAGGATTTTGATGCTTTTTTGGAATAACATTTACAGCCAATTTGACCCTGTTGCTTTTAAATTAGGACCCGTTGCCGTGCATTGGTATGGGCTTATGTATATGTGTGCGCTTCTTGGAGCACTTTACGCCGCGAAGTGGTTTGTTAAACGTGATAATCTAGGCTTTACCAATCAAATTTTAGAGAGTTATTTCATTTGGATTGAAATCGGCATTGTTTTGGGTGCGCGCATTGGCTATATTCTGTTTTACGATCCGCATGTCGATTATTATCTCTCCAAGCCGTGGCAGATGTTTAACCCGTTTATAGATGGAACGTTTGTAGGCATTCGTGGCATGAGTTACCATGGCGCAATTGTCGGCTTTTTTCTGGGTACTTGGTTTTTTTACCTCAAACACAAGATCAATGTCTGGAGACTTTTGGATGTGGTGGCACTCAGTGTTCCTGTAGGTTACATCTTTGGTCGTATCGGAAACTTTTTGAATCAAGAACTCTTTGGTCGTCCCACCGACGTGCCATGGGGCATTTATGTCGATGGCGTGCTGCGTCACCCTTCGCAACTTTATGAAGCCTTCCTTGAAGGTTTAGCTGTTTTTCTTCTGCTGTATGTGTATCGAAACTTCAAAAAATACGATGGCGAGCTCATCGCTCTGTACGGGCTTTTCTACTCCATTGGTCGCTTTGTGGCGGAATTTTGGAGAGAACCCGACTTCCAGATTGGCTTTGTCTATGGCGATTGGATGAGCAAAGGACAAGCGCTCTCAATTCTGATGGCAATTGCCTCTGTCGTATTATATATGCTTATCATCAAACGGGGGAAGCGAGGGTAAAAAATCCCTTTTAAATCCCCTTTCGTGTATTATAATTTCGATCAGTATGTACACATTAGCATAATCGTAATGCTTCAAAACGAACTAAAAACGCCTTGAAAATCGGGTTTTTAAATGAGATTAAGTATTTATGAGTGTGTTATCGTGCACATTGATGAGTGTTTAAAAAACTTCACAAAAAGGATAAGATGTGAGTGACCTACTTGAAGGTTTTCTAGGTACGAGCGTTGAGGGAAAAAAGAGTAGAGTTCCAGCCAAACTTGATTATATTCAAAGTGCGACAGGACTCTTCTTAGGTTTGTTTATGTGGGGACATATGTTCTTTGTATCAACTATTTTGATCAGCAAAGACTTTATGTACACCGTAACCAAAATGTTTGAAGGCAGTATGTTCTTCAGTGAGCCACAGCCTTGGGTCGTTTCTGTAATTGTATTGTTTGTATTTGCTGTCTTCATTGTACACGCAATGCTCGGTATGAGAAAATTGCCTATTAATTTTAGACAGTATCAAGCCTACAAAACGCACATGGGCATGATGAAACACGATGATACGACAATGTGGTTTACACAAGCGTTCACCGGTTTTGCAATGTTTTTCCTTGGTTCTGCACACCTCTTTACAATGGCGGTTAAAGCAGATGAAATCGGACCATACGGTTCAGCCGATAGAATGTACAGTGATTTCATGTGGCCATTTTATCTTCTTCTTCTTCTAGCAGTAGAGTTCCACGGTGGTATTGGTCTTTACCGTCTCTGTGTTAAATGGGGTTGGTTTGAAGGCGAACACGCTAAAGAATCTCGTAAAAACCTCAAAAAAGCGAAATGGGCTATAACAGTCTTTTTCTTAGCCTTGGGTCTTTTAACACTGGCTGCGTATGTCAAAATTGGATACGAGCACAGAGATAATGCAGGTGAAGCGTATAAACCAACGGCACAAGTAGAAGCAAGATATGATGTGAAGGTTAGGGCGTAAAAATGAACGTAAAATATTGTGATGCACTGGTAATCGGTGGTGGTTTAGCAGGTCTTAGAGCGGCGGTTGCTACGCAATCTCGTGGTCTTAGTACAACAGTTTTAAGTCTTTGTCCAGTTAAGAGATCTCACTCTGCTGCGGCACAAGGTGGTATGCAAGCAAGTCTTGGTAACTCAAAAATGAGCCGTGGCGATAACGAAGATGTTCACTTTGCCGATACCGTCAAAGGTAGCGACTGGGGATGTGATCAAGAAGTTGCGCGTATGTTCGTAACCGTTGCACCTAAAGCGATCCGTGAATTAGCGGGTTGGGGCGTGCCTTGGACGAGAATTGCTCAAGGTAGCAGAGAAGCGATCATCAATGCTGAGAAAACAACAATCGTTGAAGACGAAGAAGTTCACGGTTATATTCACTCACGTGACTTTGGTGGTACTAAAAAATGGAGAACCTGTTATACAGCAGATGCAACAGGTCATACCATGCTTTTTGGTGTTGCCAATGAAGCCTTAAAACATAACGTAAACATTGAAGATAGAAAAGAAGCGATTGCTTTGATTCATGAAAACAACCGTTGTTACGGTGCGATTGTAAGAGATTTAGTGACAGGCGAGCTTTGGGCTTACGTTGCTAAAGGTACTTTGATCGCAACGGGGGGTTACGGAAGACTTTACAAACAAACAACCAATGCGGTTATTTGTGATGGTATTGGTGCTGCGATTGCTCTAGAAACTGGTGTTGCGACACTTGGTAACATGGAAGCAGTACAATTCCACCCAACCCCAATCGTTCCATCAGGTATTCTTTTAACTGAAGGCTGTCGTGGTGATGGTGGTCTTCTAAGAGACGTTGATGGTCATAGATTTATGCCAGACTACGAGCCAGAGAAAAAAGAACTTGCAAGTCGTGACGTTGTAAGTCGTCGTATGATGGAACACATCCGTAAAGGTAAAGGTGTTAAATCTCCGTATGGTGAGCATTTATGGTTAGATATCTCTATCCTTGGTCGTGCACACATTGAGCGAAACCTAAGAGATGTACAAGAAATTTGTCAAATCTTTAACGGTATCGATCCTGCGGATGAAGGTCCAAAAGGTTGGGCTCCAGTTCTTCCAATGCAACACTACTCAATGGGTGGTATTAGAACAAAACCAACCGGTGAGTCTCCAACACTTTCAGGTCTTTTCTCTGCGGGTGAAGCTGCTTGTTGGGATATGCACGGATTTAACCGCCTTGGTGGTAACTCTGTAAGTGAAACCGTTGTTGCAGGTATGATTGTGGGTGATTATTTTGCAGATTTCTGTTTGTCAAATGAAGTCAATGTCAACACAGCAACGATTGAAAAAGCATTGAAAAAACAAAAAGATTTCATCGACCATTTGTTAACCAACAAAGGTAAACACAACATCTTTGAAATCAAAAACAGAATGAGAGATATTATGTGGGAAAAAGTTGCGATTTTCCGCGATGGCAAAGGTCTTGCTGAAGCGGTTAATGAACTTGAAGAATTGCTCAAAAAATCTCATGATGTTAACGTTAAATCTAAAACAGCTTCTGCTAACCCAGAGCTTGAAGAGGCGTACCGAGTGCCTATGATGCTTAAACTCGCACTTTGTGTTGCTATGGGTGCACGTGAGCGAACAGAGAGTCGAGGTGCTCATTACCGAGAAGACTTCTTGAAACGTGATGATGCAAACTGGTTGAAACGAACCCTTACATCATGGTCTGAGGGTGCTACACTTCCAACGGTTAGCTATGAAGATTTAGACATTATGAAAATGGAAATTCCACCAGCGTTCCGCGGATATGGTGCAAAAGGTATGATTATTGAAAATGAACTCAGCCTTAAACGCCAAGAAGAAGTGGATAAACTTCGTGAAGAGATGGAAGCAGCAGGCAAAGACAGACATGTGATTCAAGATGCGCTTATGCCATTTACGCTTCAACCATACTATAAAGCTAAAAATGAGAGATTTGGAGATGCAAAATGAGTAGAACTATTACCATAAGGGCTATGAAATATAACCCACAATCAAAACTTTCTAAAGCGCACTTTGCAGAGTACAAACTAGAAGAAACTGATGGTATGACTCTGTTTATTGCATTGACAAAAATTCGTGAGACAATGGATGCCGATCTTTCGTTTGACTTTGTATGCCGTGCTGGTATCTGCGGAAGTTGTGGCATGATGGTCAATGGTAAACCTGCGCTTGCATGTCGTACCTTGACAAAAAATTTCCCAGGTGGCGTGATTCAACTTATGCCTATGCCTGCATTTAAGTTACTCAAAGATCTTTCCGTTGATACAGGTAACTGGATGAACGATATGAGTAGACGTGTTGAGAGTTGGATTCACACCAACCATAAACCAGACATCTCTAAACTTGAAGCGCCAATGGAGCCAAAACTTGCGGATGAGACCTTTGAGCTTGATCGTTGTATCGAATGTGGTATTTGTGTTGCAGCGTGCGGTACAAAATTGATGAGACCAAACTTTATTGGTGCCGTTGGTTTGAACCGTGTTGCGCGTTTTGCAATGGATCCACACGACGAGAGAACCGATGAAGACTTCTATGAGCTTGTCGGTGATGATGATGGTGTTTTTGGATGTATGAGTCTCGTTGCGTGCGAAGACAACTGCCCAAAACATTTACCACTCCAATCAAAAATCGCTTATATGAGAAGAAAACTCGTCGCTCTCAAATAAGTTTGCCTTCTTTTAGAGGGATAAGACACTTGTCTTATCCCTTGCCTTAATCTTGACATTTAGTCTTACATTTTTGTTTCTATTATAAGAAATACTGATATAATCAAAAAAACTTTAAAGATAGTATCTCATGCATGTAATCAATGATTTTTTCTTACTTATTTGGAGTGAGAGGTTAAACCAGCAGGCTGTTTTCGACGAAAAACATAAACGAGAGCTTGATCAGATTCGCTCAACCACTTTCGATAATTTTTGCGATAGCGCTGCTATCTTGCTTATCATCAACCCTCATAATTTTGCCAATATGGCACGCCTAGAAGAACCTAAAACTGTTTTAAAAACCCTGTTTCAACACACAATATTTAGCAAAGAAACGATTCAATACGCCCAAAGCCAACTGCTCGGATACTTGATATATCTAGGCAATGTCCAGATCAATCATGCCATTTTGAAACGCTTAGAGCTTTTAAAAAAAGAGGGGATTATCTCCTACGATGCCTTGCGTTCTTTGGGCAGTATACTCTCCCTTATTGAAGAGAAAAAGATCGAAGTCACTGCTTTACATGTAAAGCGTGCAACACCCCAAGAAAACTACTACAAAACAGCGCTTTATAGGCTTTTTGTCGCCATTGAAAACCTTAAAGGCGCGGTTGAGCTTCCAAGACTCCAAGAGCGTTTACATCTCATCCCTGAGCGCCTTGAAAATCAACGCTTTTCCATCGGAATTACGGGCGTTATGAACGCTGGAAAATCCACGATGCTCAACGCGCTTCTGGGGAAAGAGGTTCTTGGCACTTCCGTTGTTCCCGAAACCGCCAATTTAACCCTGATCAAGTACGCCAAAGAGCCTTACGCCGTTGTGAACTTTTGGAATGCCAAAGAGTGGAGCAAGATCGAAGAGGGCGCTAAAAGTCTTAAAAGTTTAGAGGCGTTTGTCAAAGAAAGCAGGGCGCATTTTGGTGAAACATTTAACACCATCATCACACCAAAAGGGGAGAGTGCGTCCATCCCAGTGGAAAGTTTAGCGCTGTATACTTCCGCCAAACACTCCGATAAAAAATGCAACCTTGTCAAAAGTGTCGAACTCTATACCGATCTTAAATTTGTCCAAGATGGCGTCCAAATCGTTGATACTCCAGGACTCGATGATCCTGTCATTCAGCGCGAAGAGATTACGCTCGAATACCTCAGTGAATGCGATCTGATGATTCATCTTATGAACGCGGCGCAAGCGGCAACGCAAAAAGATATTGATTTTATCATCGACGCACTCTTATACCGCAATGTGGCGCAGTTACTCATCGTCATTACGCGCATTGACGCGATTGCCGAAAAAGAGCTTCAAGAGGTTATCGCGTACACCAAACGCAGCATCGAAGCACGTTTGAAAGAGCAAAACAAGGGTGCGAAACTGGATGAAGTGATCGCTAAAATCGTCTTTATTCCGATTGCAGGAAAACTTGCTCTGATGCACAAATTGGGTCAAGAGAAAGAAGCACTTGCGCTTGGTTATGACATGGAGCGCACAGGGTTACCTCTGGTTGAGACGTACCTTGAGGATGTTCTATTTGGAAGTAACAGCCAAAAAGCCAATCTGATCATCTCTTCCAATCGCAAAGAGATCGAGTCGATCATCATTGAATCGATGGCATCGTTTGAGCAAGAACGTCACTACTTAACTATTTCGCATGAAGAGATCGAGCAAGCGTATGCCAAACACCAAGAAGAAAAAACGGTGATGGCACACTTTTTAGAGCAGATCAAAACCAGCGTGGCGCAAAGCAAAGAGGAGATGGAGCACTACTTTGGCACCCTTCAAAAATTTGCAAACAATCAGCTCGATAAATTGAGCTATGTGGTGAAACGTCGCATCAGCGATGATGTCAGCTATGAGTTTAGTAAAAACAAAAAAGCGCCCAAAGAGGAGCGTATTGGCTCGATGATTGAGACGGCGATGAAAGATGGTTTGGTCGATTTGGTACGGGATTATCGCTACGAGTTTCAAAAAAAGATGCAAAGTTCCTTAGAGTACATGGACGCACAATACGGCGAATTTAAAAGCGATACATCGGCACATCATTTTGATGCGAGAGCATTTTGTGAGGAGCATTTGGGCTCACTCTTGATCTTTAAAAACAGCACGATTGTGATCTCAGGAGCCAATGATGCGATTAAAAAATACGGCAAAAATGATCTTAATATGCTTTCAACCGCACTCGATGCGATTTTAGGAACCGAATTTTTACATGTAAAAGAGATGCTAGAAGAAAAACTGCACAAAATCAATCATGTGCTCTTAAGCTCGTTCGTAAGCCTCTGCGAAGCACCAGCCCGTTTGATAGAGGAGCGTTTTAGCGCTGAAGAAGCGTTGTTAGAAAAAGCAATGCGCCAGATGAGAGATGCAACACATAACCGTGAAGCGCGCAGTGTAGAGATAGAAGAAAAAGTGCGAGTCATGGGCATTGTATTAAATGATTTGAGCGCGACTAAGGAGTCAAAATGAGTCTTATTGAAAGTTTTGTGACCTCTTACAAAGAGCACTTTTTAAAAGTAGCTCCCCAGTTTGATGCAACCCTTTTAGGCGCACTCAAAAAAGTACAGTATGTGCTCCTTGGCGAAGAGCAACTGCCTTCCATCCAGCTCAAAAAGGCACTGGATCGCCTTCAAATGCGCTCCGAAGAGCCAATGAAAGTCGCCATCACGGGGCAGTTCTCCAGTGGTAAATCAACATTTTTGAACGCGCTTTTAGCCAAAAGTATTTTACCCACAGGCATCACGCCCGTGACGTCCAAAGTCAATTACATTCGTTACGGCGAAGAGTTTAAAATCCGTGTGCGCTATAAAGATGGGCGTGATGAGTACCATGACATCAACACGATTGCGCACTTTACTGACCAGAGAGAGCACGTTGAAGACATCGCGTACTTGGTTCTTTATGCACCACTCAATATTCTCAAAGACGTTGTGTTTGTCGATACACCAGGACTTAATTCCCAAGCGGCGAGTGATACGCAAACAACTGAGAAAGTGCTCAAAGAAGTCGATGGCATTATTTGGCTGACACTCATCGACAATGCAGGAAAAATGAGTGAGCTTCAAGTTTTGGAAGAGTACCTTGGAAAGTACCAAAACAAGTCACTCTGTGTGCTCAACCAAAAAGATAAATTTACACCCCAACAAATCGAAGAGACGACGAATTACGTTAAAACAGCGTTTAAAGAGTTCTTTAGCGATGTCATCCCGATCTCGGCACGCCAAGCGTTGGAGTCCCGCAGTCACGACAAAAAAGTGATGATGGAAGAGACATTAGAATCGTTCATGCACTCTTTACATGTAAAGCTTCAAAACGGTGGTGAGAAGCTTGATTTTAGCGGCATTGAGCATGATTTTAAGGCGTATCAAACCACGCTTGATTCGATCTTACAAAGTGACTTGGGTGCCAATCTTAAGCTCTTGGAAGAGTCAAACATCGACAAAGTTTTGGATTTCATTCGCAATGAGATTCAACCCAAATCGACCCAATCCAAAGAGTTCGCGATCAAAAAAGAGGTCAAAGAGATCGTCTCTAAACTCATCGCACAGCATCGGCTTTTCCTCTGCATTTACGATGAACTTTTAGAAGAGATCGTCCGTTTTGAAACCGAAGCCAAAGGGCTTTTTAGCGATCTTAAAAGTAAATTTTCACACGATCTTAAGAGTGCGTTTATGCGCATTGAACAGATCATCGAAACGATTGCAGACGCGATTTATAACCAAATGAGCAGTGAGAAGCTGACACGCTACGAAGCCCAAAAAGCAGGACTTTTTAGCAAACAGACAACGTTTGTTCCTTTTGAGTACCAAGCGCCTAAAATCAACTCAGATCTCATCTATAAAAGCCTCTTTTACGAAGAGAATCTTATTGGCAAAATGTTCAAACAGTATGTGAAAAATCTAGGCGCCATTCAAAACGAAGTCAACGACAAAAACCGTTTGGTCTACCGCTCTTTGGAGCAGGGCATTTTGAAATGGCAAGCGCCCTACGAAGTGATTCGCAAGAGTGAAGAGCTTCACTCTGACATCGAGTTTGCCAACATGCGCCGTTTCGCCTCCAAGGCGTACGAGAGCATTTTGAAGCCTTTCAATGATGAGATTGCAGCTTCGTACGCAAAGATCAGCTCTGAGTTTAACCATCTTTCCAGTGCGGTGAGTTTTAACTACCAAAACGCCACCGAAGTGTGTGTCGCATTTTTGGAAAACAAGATCGAAAAGTCCGTCAAACTGTACGAGGAAAACCCCACAAAATTTTCACTCTATACTCCCAAACTCGATGAGATCAAAGAGCGCCTTCGAACGTCATTTCACCTCTACGAGCTTGAAAATATGATGAACACACGCAACACGTTTCTGAGTAAAGATTACGACCGCCTGATCAGCCAATTTACCGCCATAAAAGAGGAAAAAGTAGCGTTCTTGGAAGAGCGAAAAGCGCGCCACTACAAGATTTTAGAGCAGATAGAAGCATTGGTAAAAGAGGTAGAATAAAAACCTAGCTCTTTTACACGATTCTCTTTAAGAACATTATGCTATTGTTTTCTCAGCCTTTTAAAAGCTTGTGCAGGAGGTGTGTGATGAAAACATTAGTCCTCATTCTTTGGGTCGTTTCCGCTTTAATGGCACAAGAGATTAGCCCCCTTCCAAGCGCTAAAAGCCTCTCATCGGTCGAAAAAATTGACACCCCTTTTGAGATAGAGAAGCTTAAACTCGTGTGGGCAAAACGGATAGAACTGATGCGCTCAAATGGCATCATCCCTCTCATCGATATAGAATCCTCCTTTAATCCAGGTAAATTTGACCTCGTAGAGTATGCCAAAATGATGGATGCCTCAAGTGTCGCACTCATCGCTTTTTCACCTCAGATAGGGGATGATGCGTACGAAAAAGAGGCAAAAGTCTGGCACGATGCACCAAGGTCTTTGCTAAATGCTGACCCGTATCGCTATGTTCCAACAACGACTGCTGGGATTTATCCCTCTTGGACAAAAGAGCCTGTGCGATTTGTGAAAGAGACCATCGCTAAAGCGACTAAAGACAATTATCCACTTTTAGGCGAGTTTGAATTTCGCCATTATCCTTCACCAAGACATGTCAAACGCAATGAACTTTACCGCGATGTAAACATTCCCATCGACTCCGAAGCGGGACATCTTTTGTTTGCTTACGCCCAAAGATCAGGGAAATCATTTCAAATTCACTATGAAGCCGAAGATGCTTTATTTGAACCCTTAGAAAAGATGCTTCAAATTTACCCAAATGCGAAAGTCATCTGGTGTCATCTGGCACAAATTCGCTACAGTAACCGTGCACAACACTATACTCCTGAGTTTATCCGAGGCTTGATGGAGCGCCATCCCAACCTTTACTTTGACCTCGCCTTTGGCGATGCAAACTCGATATACAAGCCAAGCGGCGAATACCACGCGACCATTTGGAGCAAACGAAATGTCCTTAAACCCGAGTGGGCAAAACTGATAGAAGAGTACCCGTACCGCTTTTTAACTGCGTTCGATATAGGCGGCGACCGTCATGACGAGTTGCTCGAAAAAGTTGAAGTTTCAAGAGACGTGCTGAAAAATCTATCACCAAAAACGCAAGAAATCATCGCATATAAGGCTTTTTGGAAGTTAGTGTTTGGGGAAGATATTTAGATTTTCATCTTTACATGTAAAGGGTTTTATACGAGGGCTAAACGTTTAACTTTTAGTCCCATTTCTCTTTACATGTAATGTTTTTCTTTGAGCAATTTGTAGAGTTTCAAAAGCGATAAAAAGAGCGTAGTAATAGCAGGTCCTAAGATCATTCCCCAGAAACCAAACGTGGTGAGTCCCGCAAAAATTGCGAAGAAAATGAGAAGTTCGTTAACGGCGGTGGGTGTTTTGACCATCTTGTCATTGATGTATTTGATGATGAGTGGTTTGATGAAGGTATCTGCGATGATGGAGATCACGACAATTGAGTAGGTCGCGATGATAATCGCTGTGGTGGTATTGCCATGTGCCACTTCAATCGCGCAGAGTGGAATCCACATGATGGCTCCTCCAATGACGGGAATGAGCGACGCAAAACCGTAGAAAATGCCCAGCAATAGTCCGTCATACCCAAAATACATTCCGATAAAAGAGAAAAGAGCACCTTGTAAAATGGCGCTGAGCAAAATGGAGTAGAAAACCACACTCATCACATTGGTGACTTCGGAGAAGACAATGTTTACCTCTTTGGCGTCAATGGGCATCACGCTTTTAAAATAATCCACTAAATCCTTACCATTAAGTAGTGCAAAGAAGAAAAAGACAACAATAAGAAGCATATCTTTTAAAAAGCCAGCACTGTTTTTGCCGATAGATCCAAAATACGAAAGGGCGGTACTTGAGAGCTGAGCGATGTTCAGTGAGTTGATAAAATCATCTAAGGGTGCTTGCATAAAAGCTATCGGAGCTGGCAGTTTATAATCAAGTGTATGCAGATACGCTTGAACGCGCTCAATCATTGAAAAATCAAAATTATTCACAATGCTCCCCACCGAAGTGATGGTATAGACGATTGGACCAAAGAGAAGCAAGGAAAGAAGCATCGTGGATAAAACAGCCGCAAGATGCCTATTTTTAGTGACTCCATAGAGTTTGAAGTTGAGATTGTACGTAGCCATTGCAAGCAGGGATGCGATGGCGATAATCATCAAAAAAGGTTCATACAGTTTAATAATTGAAAAGAGAACGGCTAGAAAAATAGCCGTTAAAAAGAAGCGATGTTCATTCATGCATGATCCTCAAATAATCCATTTTGCAATATCGGTGGTGTGAGACGAAAAAGCTCATAAGTTTTAGGTGTTGCAACTCTTCCACGCGCTGTACGTTCGATGTAACTGTTCGCAAGCAGATAAGGCTCTATGACATCTTCGATGGTTCCTTCATCTTCACTCAGTGCTGCTGCCATAGTACTTAGACCCAAAGGGCGACCTTTGCTTTGCAGTAGAAGTTCGAGGTACTTAATGTCCAACTCATCAAAACCAAGGTCGTTGACACCTAGTTCATTCAAGCCATATTGTGCGCGTTCAATGCTGATGCTCTCTTCATCCACCACATCGGCATAATCACGAATACGCTTTAAAAGACGAAGCGCAATTCTAGGCGTTCCACGAGAGCGCCGTGCCATTTCGCTTGCAGCATTTTGTTGGCAGATTTTCTCCAACTTGTGCGACGCTTTGGTGATGATGATGGAGAGTTCATCTTTGGTGTAAAACTGTAGGCGAAAGTGCATACCAAAACGATCGCGAAGTGGCGAGCTAATCATACCCGCACGCGTAGTCGCACCAATAAGCGTAAAATGGGGCAGGTCGATCTTAATCGTCTGTGCCGCAGGCCCAGAGCCGATGATGATGTCAAGACGAAAATCTTCCATCGCAGGGTAGAGAATCTCTTCAATGGCAGGAGAAAGCCTGTGAATCTCATCAATGAAGAGAATATCTCCTTCTTGGAGGTTGGTCAAAATAGCGGCTAAATCGCCACTTTTTTCGATCATAGGAGCGGCGGTTATTTTCATATTGGCGCGCATTTCGTTGGAGATGATATGCGCTAAAGTCGTCTTACCAAGACCAGGAGGGCCAAAAAAGAGAATGTGGTCTAAACACTCGGAACGTTTTTGTGCAGCTTGGATGAAGACTTGTAAATTTTTTTTGATCTTCTCTTGCCCGATGTAATCCTCAAACGAAGAGGGGCGTAAGCTTTTTTCATACTCGTTCTCAAAAGAGATTTTTTCGATTTCGACGATGCGTTCCATTTATCTCACTTTGTGTAGGTGTAAGAAGCTTCAGGAAAACTTCGTTCTTGCACCTCTTTGACATAGGCATCAACTGCATCTTGTACCAGTGTGGCACCTTCTAAATAGCGTTTGACAAATTTAGGTTGAAACGCTTGAAAAAAGCCTAGCATGTCACTCCACACCAATACTTGACCGTCAGTGTATTTTCCTGCTCCAATACCAATGGTTGGAATAGAAATCGCTTCAGAAATACGACGTGCGGCTTCTTCAACAACACCTTCGATGACTACACTAAATGCACCTGCTTCTTCGACTGCCTTAGCATCTTCGATCAATGCGAGTATATCTTCTTCTGTGCGACCACGTACTTTATAGCCACCTTCACTGCGTACATACTGAGGCATAAGTCCGATGTGTCCCATAACGGCAATAGAGTTTTGGGTCAGTGCTCTGATAATGTGAGCCCGACTCACACCACCTTCAATTTTCACTGCATGCGCATTGGTTTGGCTGTAGACAAGAGAGGCATTATGCAATGCCATCTTTTCATCAGTATACGTACCAAAAGGCATATCACAAACGATAAAGGTCTCTTTGGCTCCTGCACACACCGCTTTAGTGTGGTACAACATCACTTCCATAGAAGCTGAAAGTGTGTCGGGTTTGGCGTTGAAACTCATATTAAGGCTATCACCCACAAGAATAATGTCGACCTTTTGATCGAACAGTGAGGCAAAGAGTGCATCGTAGGCTGTAATGACGGTAAGGGGTGTTTGCCCTTTGTGCTGTTTAATGGATGTAATTGTTTTCATGGAGGAATTATACCCTATTTTATGACAAGAAATTTTTAGATTAAACATGATACAATGAGCTACTTCGGAGGGTAACGACATGGGTGTTTTGGCACAATTGGAAGTTGAATTTGACATCGAAATTGTCGGAGATTTTATCTCTCACTATGCCATTATGTTTGAAAATATGGAACCTCTGATTATTGGACTCAGTAAAAAAGAGCGTTATGCTGACAATATCGGAGACATTTTTCGCATTTTTCACAATATGAAATCAGCCGCAGGATTTTTAAAACTGGATCCTATTATTAAACTGGCAGTCTTGTGTGAAGATATCGTCGAAGAAGCGCGCGTCCTTAAAGGCCCTGCAAGCGAAGAGTTTATTGACTGGTTATTATTAGTCAGTGATCAGTTTGAAAAGTACCGCAAAGATGTCGAAGATGATGCTGATTTTTTTACCGTTTTAAATCCCTTGATTATTAAAGTACCTCATACGTTGGAGAGAGCGTGAAGCAATTAGTTGCCTACATTACGGCGGGTTTTCCCGATAAAATTTTTTCATTAGATTTAGTTTCTGCCTTAAAAGAAGCAGGTGTCGATAAGTTAGAGTTAGGCATTCCTTTCTCCGATCCTGTTGCGGATGGTCCTATTATTGAGGTGGCAAATTTACATGCACTGCAAAATGGGTTTAAAATGGAGACGCTTTTTGAAATCTCTTCCATCGTTGCGCCTACAATTGAGACCTACTGGATGGGCTATTTTAATCCTTTTTACCATAAAGGCATGGAGACATTTGCCCAAAAAGCAACCGAGTTTGGCGTTAAAGGGTTTATTATTCCCGATCTTCCGCATGAAGAAGCCACTCCTTACATTCCGTTGATGAATCAGTATAACATCTCATTGATTAGTTTTGTAGCGCCAACGCACAGTAAAGAGCGCATCGCCACTGTTGTGAAAGATGCTAAAGGGTTTATCTATTTGGTCGCGTATGCTGGCATCACAGGAGCGCACGCGAGTGAAGACTTGAGCAAAACGATCCAAACCATTAAAGAACAGAGCAACACCCCTTTGTTTGTAGGATTTGGTGTCAATGAAAAGACCGCAAAAGAGCGTGTACGCGGTGTGGATGGCGTTATCGTAGGCAGTGCTTTTGTGGAAGTGCTTTTAAATGAAAGTCTCAGTGGAAGTGAAAAGATTGCGAGTATTGCTCAAAAAGCACGAATCATTAAAGAGAAAATTAACGCGTAAAAAAGTGCGTAGCAGTGATGGTGATCTCACTGCTACTTTTGTGCTGGCTCATCAGGCTGTTTGAGTTTTTCAAGCAGGGACTCAAACGAATCTTTGGTTAAAATATCAGCAAACTGCGTACGATACGTTTGAATAATGCTCACCCCTAAAATATCGACATCGTAAATCATCCAGCTGTTATTTTTATCTTTATAAAATTTGTAAATAATCTCATACACTTCGCTGTTTTTCATCAGATGCGTCGTTAAATGAATCCGCGTATCTTTGATCTTTTCCAAATTCTTAATGACAATCTTCTCATCGGTGTAAAGATCAAGCTTTTCCATGTACGATGTTTTGAGTTTCATCTCAAAAAGTTTGGTAAATTCCGTCTGCTTGGAAGATGAAAGCGATGCCCACTGTTTTCCACCCAGGGAAAGTTGCGACATTAACGTATAATCAAAAATAGAGTCAAAAATGGCGAAAAGTTTTTCGGTTTTTTGAGGCTTTGGCATTTTTTTATCGCGTAAAATCGTGGTTGCAAGGTCGATATTGCTTTGCATAAACGAAGGAATATCCGCTTCTGGAATCGCAAAAGAGATGTTACATGTAAAGAGTAATGCTAAAAAGATACGTGCAAAAAAGTTCATACGTTACTCACTGATCAGTTTGGTTCTGCGTGATTCATAGACATCGCGCAAGAAAGGATAGAGCTCAATCGCATCTTTTTTAAAGTTGTCATACTCTTTTACATGTAAAGAAGTTTTATTGATGGTGTAAAAGGCAGTAGCCGCCATTGCTTGATTAGAATTATCGAGCAGATTCGCATCGTGGCGTCCTTTCATGTAGGTGATTGGGTTAAGCCACATATCGCCAGCAAGTCCTGCAATATCGCGAACATTGGATGGTCCAAAGAGCGGAAGGACAACGTGGAAGCCATTGCCAACACCGTAATGCCCCAGTGTCTGACCCAAGTCTTCATCGTGCGCTTTGATGCCAAGCTCTTCGCCCGCCACATCACGAAAGCCTAAAATTCCCATGGTGGAGTTGAGTACAAACCGTTCTGTCTCTTCCAAACTGTTGTAAAATTTGAGTTGCAAAAGGTTGTTCACGAGACGAATAGGATAAAAAATATTCTCAAAAAAGTTTGAAACACCGTGACGCGCCATTTCAGGCACGACGTACGCGTAGCCTTGTGCGGTTGGTCTTAGAAGGTATTCGTAAAATGTGTCATTGACGCTTGTCATCACTTCGTTGTAGCCACTGAGTGGATCGAAAAGATTTTCGCTATTTTTAGTATTAAATTCAGCCTCAAAGTCGTCATTGTTCTGTGTCGTCGTGCCAATATAGTCACTTGCGGACAAGAAGGAAAGGCTTATTAAACAGGCTAAAATAAAACGCAAAATAGTACCTCTTTCTTTTTAAATTGCGCAATTATAGGATTTTTTTGATTTAAAGTAAATTAAAGCAGGCATCTTTGCTTATAATTAGATTAAAACAAGCAAAATTTAATCTTATTTTGACTATAATTACCGTCCAAATCTCACACACACCAATCCTTTACGGTTGCAGTTTACGCTGTTGATGGGTGTGGAGGCAAAACCAAAAAAAACACAAGGAGCAAATTCATGGTAACCATGAAAGACCTATTAGAATGCGGTGTACACTTCGGACACCAAACTAGACGTTGGAATCCAAAGATGAAAAAATTCATCTTCGGGGAGAGAAAAAACATCTATATCGTAGATTTACAAAAAACGTTGCGTTATTTTAGATACACGTACAATGTTGTTAAAGATGCAGCAGCAGAAGGCAAAACAATGCTTTTTGTTGGTACCAAAAAACAAGCAAGCCAAGCGGTTAAAGAGTATGCAGAAAAATGCGGTATGCCATACGTTAACCACAGATGGTTAGGCGGAATGCTCACAAACTACCAAACAATCAGACAATCAATCCGTAAACTTGACATCATCGAGAAGATGGAAGAAGATGGACAAATTGACCTTCTTACGAAAAAAGAAGCGTTGATGCTTAGAAGAAAAAAAGAGAAACTTCTTGATTACCTTGGTGGTATCAGAAACATGAAAAACTTACCCGATATGATCTTTGTTATCGACACTGTAAAAGAAAAAATTGCGGTTCAAGAAGCAAGAAGACTTGGAATTACCGTTGTAGCTCCACTTGATACCAACTGTGATCCAGACGTTGTTGATCTTCCAATCCCTGGAAATGATGATGCGATTCGTTCAATTCAACTTTTCTGTAAAGAGATGTGTGAAGCGATGACTGAGGGTTACGAAATCCGTTCAAAAGATGCTCCAGCTGCAGAAGAAGTAGCCGATATTAACGAAGATGAGAAAAAAGAGTTGATCGCAGAAGTGGTCAGCGAAGCAGAGTTTGCAGTAGAGGAAGGCGAATAATGGCTGAGATTACTGCTGCTTCGGTCAAAGAACTTCGTGAGTCCACTGGGGCTGGTATGATGGACTGCAAAAAAGCACTAGTCGATACCGATGGTGATTTTGAAGCAGCCAAAGATCTTTTAAGAGAAAAAGGTCTTGGTAAAGCGGCTAAAAAAGCTGACAGACTTGCTAGCGAAGGTTTGGTCAACGTTTTCGTTGATCCAAGTCTTAAAATAGCAACGGTCAGTGAAATCAATGCTGAAACAGACTTCGTTGCAAAAAATGAAGGCTTTATCAATTTAACCAAAGACACCACAGCACATATTCAAACGACCAATGTTGAAACAACAGAAGAGTTGATGAAAACAACGATTAATGGGACTGTGTTTGAAGAGTATTTTGCAACGAAAGTTGCAACGATTGGTGAGAACTTGGTCGTTAGACGTTTTGCAACGCTTAAAGCGGGCGCAAATGGCGTTGTTAATGGGTATGTTCACTCAAACGGTCGTGTAGGTGTTTTAATTGCGGCAAATTGTGATAGCGAAAAAACAGCAGCAGCAGCGGGTGAGTTTATCCGTAACTTGTGTATGCACGCAGCGGCAATGAAACCAAGTTTTTTAAGCTACACGGAGCTTGATGCTGAGTTTGTTGAAAAAGAGACCGTTGGTATTAAAGCGGATATTGAAAAAGAGAATGAGGAGTTGAAAAGACTTCAAAAACCTCTTAAGCGTATGCCTCTTTTTGTTTCTCGTGTGCAGTTAACCGATGCTGTTTTAGAAGATGCTAAAGCTGAGATGCAAGCGGAACTTAAAGCACAGGGTAAACCTGAGCAAATCTGGGACAAAATTATTCCTGGACAAATTGATCGCTTTATCGCTGACAATACACAGCTCGACCAACAATACACACTTTTAAGTCAATTCTATGTTATGGATGATAAAAAAACCATTGCACAAGTGGTTGAAGAAAAAGCTAAAGAGCTTGGTGGTAAAATTGAGCTCGTAGGCTACGTTCGTTTTGAACTTGGCGAAGGCTTAGAGAAAAAAGCATGTGACTTCGCGAGCGAAGTTGCTGAGCAACTCAAATAAATCTAAAAATTTTTCGTGGTGAAGAGGCAACTCTTCACCCTCTTTCTTGAAGGACATTGATGTCTTTACTACATGCACAAAATATCTCTCATGCTTTTGATTATCTTCTATTTGAAAATGTTAATTTTACACTTTCCCCTAAAGAATCGATGGCGATTTTAGGTGTCAGTGGTAGTGGAAAATCAACCTTACTTCATATCTGTTCGACACTGCTTCAACCTAATCAGGGCGAAGTGATTTTGTGTGATCATACTATTTACAGCGATAGTGATGATGCAAGGTTAAAACTAAGACGTTACGATGTAGGGATTATTTTTCAATCTCACTACCTTTTTAAAGGCTTTTTTGCCAATGAGAATGTGGAACTTGCCTCTTTTATCAGTGATCAAGAAATTGACCCTAGCATTTTAGAACGTTTGGGCATCGCTGATTTTATGCACTACCGTGTAGGAGATCTTTCAGGTGGTCAACAACAACGTGTCTCCATAGCGCGCGTACTGGCTAAAAAACCCAAAATTATCTTTGCCGATGAGCCCACGGGAAATTTGGATGATAAAACCGCTCAAGAGGTTATGAACGTTTTGTTTGAGTACATTGAAAAAGAAAACGCGGCTCTTCTTTTGGTCACTCATAATCATCAATTAGCCAAACAGTGCACCTATACCAGACATCTCCATGTGGATGGACTCAAAGAGGAAGCATAACGTGGAATCACTTGTAAAACTTTTTGGTGAAGGGCAGGTTATTCTCTTTCTTCTTCTTTTTGCGAGGCTCAGTGGTCTTTTTGCTTTTTTCCCTTTTTACTCTCATGCCAATATTCCACTCAGCATTAAATCATCCATCACGTTTTTTATGGTCATTTTTTTATTTCCACTTCTCCCTCCAGCTTTACATGTAAACGCAACACTGCTCAACCTTTCGCTGGCGATTGTCGGAGAACTGTTGATTGGTTTTGTGGCAGGACTTTTTTTAACCATAACGATTTCCATTTTGCAAATGGCGGGAATGCAGATTTCGTTTGTGATGGGTTTTACGATGGCGAGTGTTGTGGACCCTCAAACGAGTACCTCGATTCCTCTTTTGTCACAAATGCTCTCTTTAATCGGTCTGATGGTCATTTTAGCCTTTAATGGGCATCACCAAATGCTCCTTTTTATCGCCGATTCCTTAACGCTTTTGCCGCTAGGAAGTTTTTATCCACAAACCAATATTCTCACCTATCTTCTCAAAGCGATGACAGGAATGTTTGTGTATGGGTTTATCCTCTCTTTCCCTGTCGTAGGCTTTTCGCTTCTGTTGGATGTTGTTTTTGGAATGCTGATGAAAACCATGCCTCAATTTAACCTTTTGGTTATCGGATTTCCTATTAAAATCATGGTTTCATTGGTGGTACTTGTTGCGACATTGGCGTCCATTATGCTGCTCTTTAAGAAAGAATTTATCGAAGCGCTCAACCATTTGACCATTCTTTTTGTGCGTTAAAGCAATCATAAATTTTTTTATACTACAATGAGTGTTAATAATTCTCATTCAGGAGTGAGCATGCGCCTGTTACTACTCAATAATAATCCCGCTGTTTCAAGATTGATCAAACTTAGTGCCGAAAAAGCTGGGTATGAGTTAGACGAGTTTGAAGATTACGGCTTAGTGCCACTCACAACGTACGACCTCATTTTAGTGGACAATGAACTCTATGATGAGAATGCCCTCGTAGCACTTCGTGAACATACAGACTGTGACTATGTCGTCTACATCTGCCAAAGAGGTTCCAAAAAACCTGAAGCGGTCAATGTGGTACTTGAAAAACCTTTTTTACCAACCGATTTTTTAGTCCTTTTAGAGAAGATTAAAAATGTGATTGAAAGTCATAAAGCTGAAGAGGTCACTGAAGATCTCGTAGTGACATCTTCTGCAACAACCGATGCTTTTGATATTGATCAAATCGATACGCTTGAAAGCGAAGATGATATGCTTCCTATCAACCTTCTTGAAGAGTATGACAATGACTTTAAAAAAGAAGAATCAAGCGATCAAAGGGATAGCTTTGACGACCTTGAATTGGATGATTTGAATTTAGATGATAACGCTTTGGAAGATAAACAGAGTGATCTTGAAGAAAAAGAGTTGACACTGGAAGATCCATTCTCATTTGATGCGGTTGACTCTTTGGATAAAGAGGCTCCAACATCTTTTGAAGATTTTGATTTTGAAGAAGAACCAAGTGCTGTTTCGTCATCTCTTGATGAAGAAGAGGAAAAGAGCGAGGAAGAAGAGGCACATAACCCTTCTATTTTGGATAAAGATGATATTGATGAAGTGAAGCAGCTTTTAGACGAAAGTGAAGAGGAAGAAGAAAAAGAAGATGAAAAAGAGATTGACGCGTTGTCACTGGATGCACTTGGCATCGAAGAAGACGATGCAGGAACCTTTTTCTTGGATGAAGATGAAAAAGAAGAACCTTTGGTAAAAGAGGAGAATCCTTTAGCGCTTGAAGCAGATGATATGTCTGATTTGACCTTTGAAGATGTTCCTCCCGTAGAAGATGAGATGGAAGAAGAGCCGGAAGAAGATGCTGTGGTTGCAGAAGATCAAGAAGAGATTATTGATGATTTTGCAGAAGTGATCGAGGAAAAAATAGAAGAAGAGAAAGAACAGGCATTGGAAGAAGAGGAATTCCTCCCAAGTCTTGATAGTGCCCTTAGTGGATTGGATGATGCGCTAGGAGAGATTGATTCTTTGGATGATCTGAATGAAACTATGCTCAAAGTGGCTTTTGGTGAAGATGTTGAAGAAGAAGCTGAAGCTCCTGCTACTGTAGCTCCAAAAAGCCAAGATATTGAAGTAATTCGCGATGAGATTGAAAATAGCATTGCGCGTAGTATCTCAAGCTTAGCGCAAAGCGATATTTTACGTGAAGCGCTTAAGGGAATGCGTCTGAATATCTCCATTACCTTTGATGAGAAGTAGCCGTGAAGGGTAACCTTTTAGTGATTTCAGGACCGAGTGGCTCGGGGAAAAGCTCTTTAATGAAAGAGGTGCTTCAAGAGATTCCCGATGCGTACTTTTCAATTTCAAGCACAACCCGCTCCATTCGTGAAGGGGAAAAAGAGGGTGTCAATTACCATTTTATCTCCAAAGCAGAGTTTGAAAAAGATATGGATGAAGGGTTCTTCTTAGAGTGGGCGAAAGTGCATGATAACTACTATGGTACATCACTCAAGCCTATTTTAAAAGAGCTTCATGAAGGTAAATTGGTCATCTGTGATATTGATGTGCAAGGACATAAAATTGCACGGGAAAAATTTGGAAGTATCATCACCTCTGTTTTCATCACAACACCCGATCAAAAGTCACTCAAAGAGCGCCTGATCAACCGAGGAACCGATAGTGCAGAAGTCATTGAAAAGCGTTTAGATAATGCTGTTTCTGAGATGACACGCATCCGAGAATACGATTATCTTTTAATTAATGACGATTTTAAAACCACACTGCACGCATTGTTTGCCATTGCGCATGCTTCACGAAAAAAAATGGCGTTAATGGATTTGGGTGAATTTATGAGTGCGTGGGCAAACATCGAATAGACTTTTTGTTTATCAAAAAATGGTACAATACCAATAACTATATATATCGTTATCAGACAAAGGAGAGAGTATGGGTTCGTTTAGTATTTCACATTGGTTAGTCATCTTAGCAGTGGTTGTTTTGCTTTTTGGTGCAAAAAAAATACCAGAACTTGCTAAAGGTGTAGGTCAAGGTATTAAAGATTTTAAAAAAGCGATTAAAGAAGATGAACAAGCAAAAACAACAGTCGATCAAGTAGAGACAAAACCTGAATCAAGTGCTACACCAACGGCTACGACATCAACACCCGCAGACGAAAAAAAGTCTGTATAAGGTTACGTATTGAAAAAATCGGTTATTCGTGCTATTAAAGAAAAATTACAAAGAGAGTTTGTTTTAGAGAAACCTACCAATCTCTCTTTTGGTCATTATGCAACCCCCATCGCTTTTTCACTTGCGAAAGAGCTCAAAAAATCCCCTATTGCCATTGCAGAAGAGATTGCTACGCAGTTTGATCTTGGTGAGATTTTTCAAGAAGTGACCCCGATTAAAGGGTACATTAACTTCAAACTCAGTGAAAGCTTTTTGAATCAGTATGCCACGTGGGCGATTCAAAATGAAGCGCTTTTTGGAAAAGACGATCAAACTGAGACGATACTGCTTGAGTATGTCAGTGCCAATCCAACCGGTCCCTTGCATATTGGTCATGCCAGAGGTGCCGTTTTTGGTGATGCCCTTGCACGCATTGGAAAACATTTAGGGTATAAGATTACCACAGAGTATTATGTCAATGATGCGGGTAATCAAGTAGATCTTTTAGGACTTTCCCTTTATCTCTCAGGACGTGAGCACATTTTAGGCTTACATGTAAACTGGCCAGAAGAGTTTTACAGAGGTGAATACATCATCGATCTCGCGCATGTTGCTAAAGTTGAACTGGGTGATGCTATTTTTGAAGATGAAGCCAATATTAAAACGCTCTCCGTCTGGGGCAAAGATAAGATGTTAGAGCTTATCAAGTCCAATCTTGCCGACGTTGGCATTGAATTTGAGCAATTTGTTAGCGAAAAATCCCTTTACGATAAATGGGATGAGAGCTTTGTCAAACTTCAGAAGCATGACAAAACCTACAAAGAGGGTGGTAAAACCTGGATTCGCTCGACCGAACTTGGCGATGAAAAAGATCGTGTGGTCGTGAGAGAAGACGGCAGACCCACCTATCTTGCAGGCGATATTATCTACCACGATAACAAATTTCAACGAGGGTATGATCGGTACATCAATATCTGGGGTGCAGATCATCATGGGTATATTGCACGGGTCAAAGCGGCGATTAACTTCTTAGGGTATGATGAGCAAAAACTTGAGGTTTTGCTGGCTCAAATGGTCTCTTTGCTTAAAGGTGGCGAACCGTATAAAATGAGCAAACGCGCGGGCAATTTCATCTTGATGAGCGATGTGGTGAGTGAAGTAGGCAGTGATGCACTGCGTTTTGTCTTTTTAAGCAAAAAGTCTGACACTCATTTAGAGTTTGATGTCGATGTTTTTAAACAAGAAGACAGCAATAACCCCATTTTTTACATCAACTACGCCCATGCGCGCATCAATCAAATTTTTGCAAAAGCAGAAAAAAGCCTGAGCGATGTCCAAGATGTTACGTTGGAAAATTTGAGCGAAGAGGCACACAATCTTCTCTTTAGCGCACTTTTATTGCCAGAAGTGCTTGAAGATGCTTTTAACTCGCGTCAAGTGCAAAAGGTAACAGAGTACCTCAAAAATTTAGCGGCAAGCTTGCATAAATTCTACAATGAAAACCGTGTTGTCGGCAGTGAAGATGAAGAAAAATTTCTCAAGCTCTTCGCCGTTGTAGCCCTTTCACTTCGCGTAGGACTTAAACTGATAGGCATTAACGCAAAAGACAAAATGTAGCGTATGCGTGTGAAAAGATCGTTTGTTGTTTCTGCTCTAACGTTTTGCCTTAAATATCCCAAAGCATTTTTAGTAGCCTTCCTTTTAGGAGGGCTATCTTACTCGTACGAAGTTTTCATCGCACGCGATACGATGAGCTTTCAAGGCATTCCCACTGCGACGCAAAGCGCATCCTACACACGCATCTTTCGCAACCATGCTTATATGGTCGGTTACTCTGATCTTAAAGGCAATCCTCTGTGGGTTGTGTATAAACTGACGCCTGTAAAAGAAAATGCCCCTCACCTGAAACGTCCGGATGGTTTTCATGCAGATTGGCGCAATGTGGGGTTCATAACCAGCAGTGATTATACGAACAGCGGTTACGATAGAGGACATATGGCGCCTAATCATGCTATCTCGATTCTGTATGGCAAAGAGGCGCAGTATGAGACCTTTTTGATGACCAATATTACCCTTCAAAAACCCTCTTTAAACCAAAAACTGTGGCAACAGTTAGAAGAGAAAGAATTAGAGATGTTTGCGCCAAAATTTAAAGCACTGTGGGTCTATACAGGTCCTTTGTTTGATGCAAAGGTTACGCGACTGAAAAGCTCGTATTTTGTGGAGATTCCCGATGCGTTTTATAAAATGTATGTGGGTATAGAAGAGGATGGTACGCTTAGAACCTTAGCGTTTATTCTCCCTCAAAATGCGAAAGCGACGGATCGTTTAGAGAAGTATGCGGTAAGTATTGATGAAGTAGAGCGCCGTAGCAGGTTTGATTTTTTACATGAGCTTGAAGATGAAATTGAAGAAGCACTTGAAAAAAAGATAGATGCTAAAGCGTGGTTTTGATCTTTACATGTAAAGATTTTTAGGCGTCTATTAATGGGCTAGGCGTTGAGAAAAAGAGTCCTTGCGCGTACTCAATGCCCAAAGATTGGATCATCTCGTAAATCAACGCATCACTTACATACTCAGCAATCACTTTAATCTGTGCTTCCTTCGCAAAGGCAACAATATTTTTGACCAATAAAAAAGAGATTTTATCATCTAAAACTTTTTGGATAATCGCCCCATCGATTTTAATATAATCGGTTTTTATCTCTGCCAGATAGATGAAATTGGAGTAGCCACTACCAAAATCATCGATATAAATAGTATAGCCCAACGATTTGAGCATCAAAAGATTGTTTTTGGCATCTTCTCTGTTGGTAATATCTTCGGTTTCGATGATCTCAAGTCCAAGCCTTGGGGCAATATTTTCTTGCCGAGCATAGTTTTTTAAAATACCTAGAATGGACTCATCAATCACATCATGTGGATTGAGATTGACGCTAATGCTCACCTTTGGATGGCGTAGCAGCTCTTCGTAACAGATACTCAGCACCTCTTTGGTGATATTGCGTAAAATGAAGGTGCCTTTAATGGTCGGAAGAATGCGATCAGGCAAAATAACGTTGCCATTTTTATCGATGATGCGAAGCAGTGCCTCGTAGTGTGAAAGCTCTTGAGTAGTTGTGTGGACAATTTTTTGATAGTAGCACTCGATACGATGCTCTTCAATCGCTGCTTTAATCTCATTAAGTGACATACAGGTATTTTGCGTATTTTCGTTCTCGTCGTAAATTTCTATAGTATTGCGACCTTTTGTTTTGGCATTATAGAGTGCAATATCAGCTAGTTTAAAAGCCTCTTGGAAGGTTCGTGATTTATGGGGAACAAGGTTAACCCCGATGGAAACGGTGATTTTAATCGACTCTTCGTCTGAGATAGCAAAGGCATTTTCTTGGATAGCGTAAAAAATGCGCTCAATCATATTAAGAGCAATCAAATGCCCATCTCTGCGTGTTTTGGCAAGGATCAAAAACTCTTCACCGCCATAGCGTATGACAATGTCTTCTTTATGCCTGATGGTCAGTAAAATGGTGTTGGCGACTTGTTTTAAAATTTTATCACCGACATCATGCCCGTAGGTATCATTGACTTTTTTGAAATAGTCAATGTCCAATGTTGCGAGAATGTAATCGTCAAGATTAATAAAATCTTCGTATTTTTGAAGGTAATTTCGATTGTAGACATTCGTCAGTTTATCGATAAAAGCACTCTTCCTAACAGCACTAAACCGTCTAGTTTGAATGGTAACAAAGATCAGTATGGCAAAAATAACGCTCATAACACCTATAATGCCGTTTTGGATGGTATGAATAATTTGGTTGATCTCTTCAATTTTATCGATGGAAAAATCAATTGCTAAAATGAGCTCGACATCGCCTTTGTTTAAGATGGGAACCAAATAACTGATCGAGAGTTGTTGTAAGAGGGTATGACGAATGATAAGTGGCGCTTTTGTGCTATAAATTTGCAGCCATTCAAGGCTTTCGACATCCAGTTTTTGATCAATAAAGGCTTTTTCCTCATGAATAGAAGCATCGCTTAAAAAGCGAAAAACGCCTCTGTTATCTCGGTACAAAAGGTAAGCATATTTGATATGGGGTGTTAAGAGTGTTTTTAAACTCTCTTCAATTTTGCGCTGAAGAAAACTATTTTTTTTAATATCCTCAGAGAAATGGGTACTCTCTTTTAAAAGCGTTTCGATATAGGTTGCACTGTTATGGGTAATGGAAAAAACATCGGAGGTCGAAATTTCAAAAATTTTAGTTTCAATGCTTTTTTCAAGCCGCATCGTTGCTAAGAGCAAAAAAAGCAAAATAGAGGCGATGACGATAATGGGAACGAGCATATAAAAAGGATTTTTAAACAAAGGCTTCTTATGCATTAAAAATTCTCAACAAACTGATCAAACGTTTTCGGCAGCTCTATTGCTTTTATTTCAAGTCTTTTTTGGATAAAGACGATGTTTGGCCTGCTTTTATTCCAAAAAAGTGCCCCAAAATACTTCTCATCGGAGAGAAGTTTGCGGTAGTTGTTGGTAAAAAAGAGTCGGTTTGTATTATCGCATAAACTCTCTTTTTCGACAGCTTTATTGACAAAAACAAAATTGGATGTTTCACATTTTGAACTCAGTGTAAAATATTTTGAATAGACCTTTTCTTCCATCTCTGACATGTGTGGAATAAAGAGCTTTATCTTTCCATGCAGCGAAGCCGTAGCAATTTCAGCAATAATTTTTGCTTCAAGCTCAACCTCTTTACTATAGGGCTGTACCAAAAAAGTATAGTTTTCAGAACTCAAAAAGCTTAAAAGAGTAAAAAGAAGGATAAGTACTCTCATTAGAATACCCACCTTATTGAGAAGGTGACACTTCGATCGTTATCATCTAAAGCAAAAATAGCGCCATCTGGTCTTTCTGAGTAGAGCGATTTGGTTGATTTATCTAAAATATTGGAGGCTTTAATGCTGTAGCTAAGATCTTTGGTAACATGATAGGTCGCACCAAGGCTCATGTCAAAGCTATCGGGAATATCAAGACCCAAGTATTCATACCCATTTCGATAGATAATCGAAGTAAAGTAATCAAACTTCTGGTACCCTCCCATAAATTTTACATAACCCCCTTTTGTGGAGTTGTTAATGGCTTCACTGAGCGTGGATGTATAGTAATTTAAGTGGATTTTATCTCGTTTGGAGAAGCTGTATTCATAGTCAAAAAGAAGTCCATCTGTTTTAATTCTGTGATCAACATTGATAAACCCAACGGGTGTGAGATAGAGAAAATCATCAATCTCCACATGATCAAACGTCACCCCAAATTTTGAGTTACCTTCGGTATAAACACCTTCTAATGAGTAGATATAGTACTGTTGCGATGTGAGTGCTGGCTTACTGGTATCGGCATAATCAACGTTATAAAAAGAAGGCGCTAGAGCTGTTTGGGTGTAAAAGCTTTTAAAGCCCCAGTTATCAGTAGGGGTGTAGATGGCTCCCACTCGCAACAGTGTCTCTGAACTGTCTTTCAAATAGGCATTTCGGTCGTAATAATCAAGTTTTGTGTTAGCGACTAAAATGAGGTCATCTTGAAGTTTATAGCTGTCTTGAAAGAGGATCGACGAGGTGGTCTCTTCATCAAAACTATTGTAATGTCCTACACTGTTTGTTTGATTGATAAAATTGGTGGTCTCACGATTTTGCACATCGTAAGTTTTATTTTTAACATTGAGTGCTGCGATAAATGAGTTGTTCTCGGTGTCAAATGATTTGGAGAGATAAGCATTCGTTTTGACAAAGCGTAGATCTTCTGTAAAATTTTTAGGGATGCTCAATGGATTAGAGAAATTAATAACAGGAATGACGTCGATACCTTGTGCATTGGCTTCCTCGTAACTTCGATCATTCACATCAACTGAGAGGTTGACTTTAAGGGATTTGTCTTCTAAGAAAGAGTGTGTGACATCAACAAAAAAATCTTTCGAGAGACTCTTCCCACTATTGGGTGTGGCATCAAATGCAAGGCCAGTGTAGTTGTTTTTAGAGACATCGGTATAGCCCATATTGATTTTTGTGGTTTCGTTGCTAATGTCAGCATAGAAGTATTGTTTTGTGCCATTGCTATTAAGTTTTTGACCGTTATAAATGGAGGTATATTTGATCTTTTCTTGATTCAAGAACATCAAATAAGACCAGCCATTTTCAAAACTGGAAGAATTGGTAAAACTTTGTGAGTTAGAGCCTTTAGAGGTAATCCAGCTATTGATCTCAGAACTATTCTCTTTGAGCGCGGATTTGGTGTAGATGCGTACAAAATAGATGCCCGTCTCATTACCATACGAAAATGAGCTCTCTCCATAATAAATTTCAACGTGATCAACAAAATCTAAGGGTAAATCGCCCCAAGAGAGGGAAGTGGATTGATCGTAGCCTGAACTGATTTCATGGTCGTTAATAAAGAAGCGAAAAAAGCCGCTGGTGGTTGTTTTAGAACCTGTGAGCGAGTAGTTGGTGAGTCCAAATTGGTTGGTATTGATGTTAAAAAGAGGCAGCTCTTTTAAAATATCGTTGAGCTTGGTGTATTGCATGAGGCGGATCTCTTTTTGAGAATAAATCACCACATGCCCGATCTTTTCATTGACGGTTTGCAAAGAGTTATCGGACGTTGATTTATACTCTTGCAAGAGTGCATCAAGTGAGTCAGAAAAGAGCAGACTACTAAGGAGTCCAAGCAGCACAATAATCTTCATGGTTGAGTGCAAAATCCTTACATGTAATTTATAAGCAATATTAGTATAGGAAAGAAGAGCTTAATAATCTCTATGGAAGAAGGAAAGTGTAATCTAATGGTAATAGACTATAAAGATGCCCTCAACGTTTTAGCAGCACATACTTTACACATACCATTCATAACGATAAAACTATGACTAATATGAAAACCACTTCGCAAAGAAATTGTCTCTAAAAAGGGTTTTGTCTCCATAAACATATCTTCAACACTGCCGCATTCTGAACATAAAAGATGAATATGGGGTACTTTTTTTATCTCGTACTGCTGTTTTTGCTGTGGAAGTTTAACCTCTTCTAAGATGTGAAATGAGATGAGGTCGTTGATATTTCGGTAAAGCGTTGCTTTGGACATCGTCGGGTATTTATGAAAAATGGAGTCGTAAAGTGTGTCAATATCGACATGTCCAAACTGATCGATTGAATCTAAAATCGCAAGTCTTTGGTGCGTTGATTTGAGATTGCTTGCTTTTAAAACGTCTTTAAACCGATCCATCTGAATGCTGTCCTTTACATGTAATGTAAAATTTTATAGGAGCTGAACTTAATAAGATATTAACTATCCTATTTATTCCTCCAATATAATAAGAAATAATTCTAAATAAGATTAATTACTATTTAAGATTTAAATTCATATACTTCTATCACAAACTTAAAAAGGAGAAGAAATGCAAATTTCTAAGGTACTTAGCCTTTGTGCACTCAGTGCAACCGTTGTTTTCGGAGCAAACACGCTGGTAGATAAGGTGAAACAAAATGGAATCGAAGCCATTCCTGTAAGTCAACTGGAAGTTTTAAAGCTAATTGATGATCCTAAGGATCCAATCACAACTGCAAAAGTAGAACTGGGCAAAAAACTCTACTTTGATCCTCGTATGTCACGAAGTTCCATCATTAGTTGTAACACCTGTCACAATCTTGCCACAGGAGGAACGGATGGCGTTAGTGCTGCAATTGGTCATGGTTGGACCGCCAACCCGCATCATCTCAACTCTCCAACGGTTTATAACTCCGCTTTTTTTAAAGCACAATTTTGGGATGGCAGAAGCCCACACCTAGCCGATCAAGCACAAGGCCCTGTTCAAGCAGGTCCTGAGATGGCAGCACCTCCTAAATTGGTCGAAGAGCGCATTAACTCCATTCCTGCCTATGTGGAAGAGTTTAAAGGTGCGTATGGCGATAACGTGAAAATTTCATTTGAGAAAATCACATCCACGATTGCCATTTTTGAAAAAACGTTGGTCACACCTTCGCGCTTTGATGATTTCCTCAATGGCAATGAAAACGCCCTGAGTAAAGCTGAAAAAGAGGGGTTGGAACTCTTTATGGATAAAGGGTGTGCGAGTTGTCATAATGGCATTGCCCTTGGAGGAACCATGCAACCGTTCCAAGTTGCTGGCAAATATAAATTTGCACAAGTCGGTGATTTCGTGGGCGATAAAAACGGGTTAGTCAAAACACCAACGCTTCGCAATATCACAGAAACAGCGCCATACTTCCACAATGGAGCGATTTGGACACTTAAAGACGCCATTAAAGAGATGGGAAGTACGCAGTTAGGTATTACGATTACAGATGCGGATAGTGCCAAGATTGAGACATTTCTCAAAGCACTAAAAGGGCGAAAACCTGTGGTGATTTACCCTGAGCTTCCTGAGAGCAGTGAGAAAACGCCAAAACCTGACGCAAAACTTTAATGAAGTGGTGCCTTCCTAGCAAACCTAGGAAGGCGCATTGACAAAGCTACTCTACGCCTCTTACTTTTTTCATCTCGTCTTCGCGCTCTTTGAGGAAAAGTTCAAGATTGTATTTTTGACGATACGCGGGTGTCATAAGGTGAATTAAAATGTCTCCCATATCAATAACCGTCCAGTTATCATCGGCGTCAACGTTTAAAAAACTCTCCCCCGCACCTTTGAGTTCGGTTTTGAGGTGATCTAAAAGTGAAAGACCATGTCTCTCGCCCATCGTGGTTGCAATCACAACCGTGTTGACAAAATAGTCTTTGCCTGTCATATCAAACACTTGTATCTCTTCTGCTTTTTTATCACTGAGTGCTGTGACAATTCTTTCGATTCTGCTATCCATTGGATTCCTTGTATAAAACGCCATCACTTCATTTTCGATGCTTTTGGGAATAAATCTTCGATCTAAAAATGAGCGGAGCTTTGAAGAACTGATATTAACATTAATTGGTAAAATTTTCAAGTCTTCAGGCGGGTGAAAAGCACCACGAGGTGCTACGACAAATTCTACGTGAGAGCAAAGCTCGTCATAGCGGTTCCATTTGGGCAAAGCGGTGAAACTGTCACTTCCCACAATGAGATAAATCTTGGCATTTTTGTAAAGATGCTTTACATGTAAAACCGTTTCAATCGTTGGAACCTGTCTTTTTTGATCGCATTCGTACGAAAAAATCTCTACTTTTTCCATGCCTTCAAACATCTTTGCAAGCCAACGTTGACGCATCGGAGCAGGGGCACAGAAGCTCTCTTTAAAAGGGCTTAAGTAAGTGGTTACAACTAAAAGTTTGTCAATATCAAGGATTTCAAGGGCTTTTTGGACGATGAGTTCGTGCCCTGTGTGCGGAGGATCGAAAGAGCCTCCAAAAATAGCTATGTTCAACGGTGTGTCTCCATGGACTTTAAACTTTTTTATACATCATTTTTGCTAAAATAATTCGCTTTTCTAAAAGCGAGTATGGATTAAAACGACTATTATATCAAAAGGAAGACCTATGGCACTCAAAATTGCTATAAATGGATTTGGTCGCATTGGAAGATGCGTTGCTAGAATTATTGATTCACGCGATGACGTTGAGCTCGTATGCGTTAACGATACGGCTGATCGTGCTATGACAAAACAGTTACTCAAATACGATAGCGTCCATGGAGTTTTCCAAGGTCACGTTGAATTACTCGAAGATGATTATATGCAGATAGGAAAAGCAAACGTTAAAATGTTTTCAACCCGCGATCCTAAAGCTTTAAATTTTGCAGATTACGGTGTCGATGTCGTTCTTGAATGTACGGGCGCACTTTTAACGCTCAAAGATACACAGGTTTTTATTGACAACGGCATCAAAAGAGTCGTCATGTCTGCTCCTGCAAAAGATGATACACCAACCTTTGTGATGGGTGTTAATGAACACACCTATGCAGGTCAGAGCATTGTTTCTAATGCCAGCTGTACGACAAACTGTTTAGGACCTGTCGCCAAAATTTTGGACGATGCGTTTGGCATTGACAAAGGGTTGATGACAACCGTTCACTCGTATACCAACGATCAAAATATTTTAGATGTCAAACACAGCAAAGATTTGCGTCGTGCACGTGCTGCTGCGATCAATATGATTCCAACGAGTACTGGAGCTGCTAAAGCGATTGGGCTGGTTCTTCCACACCTCAAAGGACGTTTGCACGGACAAAGTATACGTGTTCCAACACCGAACGTTTCGATGGTCGATCTCAACGTTCTTCTTAAAAAAGAGACCACCAAAGAGGAGATCAATGCCCTCTTTACCGAGCAAGCCAATGGCAAACTCAAAGGCATTTTGGAAGTCGATGTGGAGCAGAGAGTTTCTCAAGATTTCGTCACCAGCACGCTCAGTTCCATTGTTGCCTTAGATCTTACACAAGTCATCGGCGGCACTATGGTCAAAGTGATGGCGTGGTATGACAATGAGTGGGGCTATTCAACCCGTTTGGTTGATATGGCTTTACATGTAAGCAAATAAACGTAAGGATAAGGAATGATTCGCTCCATTAGAGACCTCGATATTGCAGGTAAAAAAGTATTTATTCGTTGTGATTTCAATGTGCCTTTAGATGAATTTACCAATATCACGGATGACAGGCGTGTACGCTCTGCGATTCCTACGATTCGCTACTGCTTGGATCATGGCTGTTCGATTATTTTAGCCAGCCACTTGGGTCGCCCCAAAGGTGCTGTGGATGAAAAATATTCTTTAGCTCCCGTTCAAATGAGACTCAAACGCCTTTTGGATAAAGAGGTGCTTTTAAGCTCCGATGTCATCGGCAAAGACGCAATGGAAAAAGCGGCTGCGTTGCAACCAGGTGAAATTTTACTCTTAGAAAACCTTCGTTTTAGCAAGGGTGAAACGGCAAACGATGAAGAGTTTGCTAAAGCCCTTGCGGATATGGCAGAAGTGTACATCAACGATGCCTTTGGTGTGTGTCACCGTGCGCATGCTTCGGTGGAAGCCATTACGCACTATTTCAATGAAAAAAGTTCTGCCGCTGGTTTTTTACTTCAAAAAGAGGTTGAGTTTTCCAAAAACTTGCTTCGCCGTCCAACACGTCCGTTTGTCGCAGTTGTGGGTGGTAGTAAAGTCAGTGGAAAACTCCAAGCACTGGTAAATTTACTTCCTCGTGTCGATAAACTCGTTATTGGCGGCGGTATGGCGTTTACGTTTTTAAAAGCGCAAGGGCTTGATATTGGAAATTCATTGGTGGAAGATGAACTTCTAGATGAAGCCAACCGCGTTATGGAAGAGGCAAAACGCTTGGGCGTTAAACTTTACTTGCCAGTGGATGTTGTGGCGGCACAAACCTGCTCACAAGACGCAACGATCAAATTTGTGACGGTTCAAGAGATTCCTAAAGGCTGGATGGGCTTGGACATTGGGCCTGCAACATCACGTCTGTTTAGAGAAGCACTCGCCGATGCACAAACGATTCTTTGGAATGGGCCGATGGGTGTTTTTGAGCTTGAAAAATTCTCCAAAGGCAGTTTCAAGATGTCTCATGTGATCGCAGAAGCGCACGCAACAACCGTTGTGGGTGGTGGTGATACCGCCGATGTCGTCGCTCGTGCAGGTGACGCGGATGAGATGACCTTTATCTCCACAGGTGGGGGAGCGAGCTTAGAATTGATCGAAGGCAAAGAGCTTCCTGGCGTTAAAGTACTGAGCCAAAGTGAGACTGAGTAAGCATGATCATTGCTTCAAATTTTAAAACCAATTACACCAGAGGCTCTGCAAAGGCGTTTATCCAAGCGATCCAAGCGTTTATTGCCAACACCAAAAGTGAGCAACAGGTCCGCATTTTTGCCCCCTTTACAGCGTTAGATCGCTTTGATGAGGTTGCGACTCTTAAAGTGGGAGCACAAAATTTTTACCCTGTGCAAAATGGCTCCTTTACGGGCGAAATTGGCTTTGAACAGCTCGAAGAGTTTGGCATTCAAACCGTTTTGATCGGGCACAGTGAGAGACGTCATATCTTAAAAGAGTCCCAAAATTTGAGTGCACAGAAGTATGATTTTGCCAAAGCTAGGGAATCTGAGATTATCTATTGTATTGGTGAGCCTGCTGAGATTCGAGTGCAAGGCATTGATGCTGTGATGAGCTATCTTTGGGAACAGTTTGAAGGCATTGATATCAGCTACGACAAACTCATTATTGCGTATGAGCCTGTTTGGGCGATTGGCACGGGTTTAACGGCTAGCTTGGAAGACATTGAAGAGGTGTTAACACGCCTACGTGATAAACTCTGTGCACCTCTGCTGTATGGCGGTAGCGTGAAAGTTGAAAACATTGAAACGATCTTACATGTAAACGCATGCGATGGTGTTTTAGTGGGAACGGCGAGTTGGAATGAAAATGCGTTTTGCGAGATGATTCGCATCGCAGATAACGTCAAAAAATAAGAGGAGAGTGAAGTATGGTCATGAAGGGCAAAAAAGGTCTTATCGTAGGAATTGCCAATAATAAATCAATCGCGTATGGCATTGCAAAAGCGTGCAAGGAACAAGGGGCAGAGCTTGCGTTTACCTATTTGAATGAATCTTTAGAAAAGCGTGTACGCCCCATTGCAGACGAGTTTGGCAGTGACAAAGTGTATGAGCTTGACATTAACAATCCGTCCCATTTAGAAGCCTTAACTGCTTCATTGGAGAAAGATTTTGGAAAGATCGATTTTGTCGTTCACTCCGTTGCCTATGCACCTAAAGAAGCCCTAAGTGGTAAATTTGTCGACACAACCAAAGAGGCGTTTGACATCGCGCTTGGTACATCGGCGTATTCCTTGGTTTCACTCTCACGTGCGTGTTTGCCTGTGATGAATGACAATGGCTCGATCTTAACGCTCTCTTATTTAGGCGGGCCTCGTTATGTGCCTCATTACAATGTGATGGGTGTTGCTAAAGCAGCTCTTGAGGCAACTGTTCGTTACCTTGCGGTTGATCTTGGGCGTCAAGGCATTCGCGTTAATGCGATCAGTGCGGGTCCTATTAAAACCCTTGCGGCGAGTGGCATTGGTGATTTTAGAATGATTCTTCGTTGGAATGAAGTCAACGCACCGCTTCGCAAAAATGTGACCACGGATGAAGTGGGCAACAGCGGAATGTACCTTTTGAGTGATCTTTCCAGTGGCGTTACGGGTGAAATTCACTACGTCGATGGTGGCTATAACATCATGGGTATGGGAATGGATGAAACCGATGCAGAGGGGCATACGATCCTTGCGTGGGATATGCAAAAATAAGGAAATCGCATGAAATTAGTGCTGCAAAAACTAGGATATGTAGTACTGATGCTCTGCATTATTTCTCTGATCTCTTTTGGAGCCATTCATTTGGCTCCCAACTCTTTCTTCGCCAGTGGCGAGCTCAATCCCAACATTACCCCCGAATCACTCGAACAACTCAAACGTGTCTACGGGCTCGATCAATCCCTCCCAGCACAATTTTTCGCATGGTTTAAAGCGATGCTCCAGCTTGATTTTGGCATCTCGTTTGCCAGTGGAAAAGCCGTACGTGATGAGATATTAGAACGTCTTCCGATCACCCTTTTGATGAATGTGATTAGTATGATTTTGGTCTTTATTTTAGCGCTGTATTGGGGTATCAAATCAGCCATGAAGCATTCAAAGCTTTACGATAAAAGCATCAAACAAGTGGCGCTCATTAGCTATGCGATGCCTTCGTTTTACCTTGCCCTTTTGCTGGTCATTCTTTTGGCGGTGCAGTGGAAACTGTTCCCTATCTCTGGGCTCCACTCACAAGGTGTGAGCAGCGATACTTTCGCGTATATGACAGATATGGCGTGGCATTTAGTTTTACCCATTTTCGTCATGGTGTTTGGAGGTTTGGGAAGTTTGATTTTGTATGTGCGAAGTTTGACACTCAATATTTTAAAAAGTGACTACATCTTCTTTGCCAAAAGCAGAGGCATTGAAGGGAAAGCGCTTTTGATGCGTTTTATTTTACCCAATCTCTCCCCTCCGATTGTGACAATTTTAGGGCTTTCCCTACCTGGACTTATTGGAGGCAGTGTCATCTTAGAGTCGATTTTTGCGATCAATGGTATGGGATTGCTCTTTTACCAAAGTGCTTTAAGCAGGGATTACCCTGTGATTATGGGGATACTGATTATCTCCTCTTTTTTGACGTTACTGGGCAATATGATTGCCGATTTGATTTTAACAAAACTCAATCCTCATTTTAAACGTAGAGGATAAAACACTTTAAAGGAAAAAACAATGAAAACTACTTTTTTTACGCTCATCATCGTTGGACTGATGAGTGGGTGTGCGACGTGGGGAGGCATTAAAAAAGATGCCAAAGATGGTGCTGAATGGACGAAAGAGAAGGTCAATAAAGGGGCTGAATACGTGAAAGAGAAGACGGAATAAAGAGGAAAAAGAGGTTTACATGTAAAGCGTTTTCGCTTTACATGTAAAGTAGATTAAAGTCCGCCAAAAAGGTTTTTAAGGGCGTTTGGATCGCGCTGTTCGGCTGTCTCATCGCTGTTTGGATTCGCATTTGCGCTTGCACCACCTGATTCGACCAGTTCGATTTCAAACCCTGTCAGCATGGATGTAAGGCGAATGTTGATGCCGTTTTTGCCAATCGCTTTTGATTTTTGATCACTTGGAAGCGTGACGATGGCTTTGCCATTTTGGATTTTGACATTGGAGATAATGGCAGGACTAAGAGCGCGCGCGATGAAAATTTCAGGAACGTTTGAGAACTCAATACAGTCGATATTTTCATTGTGAAGCTCTCTACTGACCGCATTAATTCTCACACCTTTGGTTCCAACGGTTGCACCCACGGCGTCAATATTGGGGTGAAGTGAGGTTAATGCAACCTTCGCTCGCTCCCCTGGGATTCTGGCACTGCCGATGATTTTAATAAACTCATCTTTGATTTCAGGCACTTCAAGTTCTAAAAGTGACTCTAAAAATTTCGGGCTGGTACGTGAAAGTTCAACATACATGCCTTGTGATTTATCGATTAACACTTTACGGATCACGCTCTTAACGACGTTTCCGACTTTAAATTTTTCACCTTTAATACGGTTTTTACGCGGCAGCACCGCTCTAATTTCTTCAATTTCAATGTAGGTATTTTCATCATTATCCACGCGTACCACGGTTCCAAAAACGGTTTTGCCCACAAGTTTTTGGTATTTTTCAAAAATATTATTTTCTAAAAGGCGTTGAATGTGATACTCTAGCTCTTTTTGAAGGGTTGCCGCAGCCGTTCTTCCTAGGTTATCGAGTGGCAATTCATAGGTCAGTTCATCGCCAATTTCAATATCAGGATCAACCTCTTTCGCCTCTTTAATGGCGATAAAATTTTCATTTCCTTCTAAAAGTCTTGCATCATCAGGTTCGACTACGATGACTTTTTGATACAGTTTAAGTGTTTTTGTCGCAGGGTCAATCTCTGCGCCGTATTCGTATTCTGCGCCGTAAATACGTTTTGCAGTCTTGATGAGTGCCAAGGTTACGGTGTTCTTAACTTCTTTAATGTCGAGCCCTTTTTCATGGGCAATAGATTCTATAATGTCTACAATTTTTTCCATAAGTTTCCTTAAAAAGATGCATATTTTTTATGTCATGTGTGATATTCGCAATGATGAAAAATCAAAAATGGAAATTTAAACGATTGCGGTGAAGAGTAAGGATTATAACTAAAATCTTCTTTTATTTTTCTTTATGAGAAAGCAGTTGTTTGCTTTTAATGAGGAATTTATCGAAAACAAAGTATACTTCGCGATATATCTTTGTGCATGTTGTACACATACGATAATTTTTGCGATAGAAAAGAGGTTTACAATGGAAATCAAATTAGCACGAAATGAAATTAATGGAAAACCAAAGACAATTACATTGGACAAAGTGACGGAGATTATTGAGAAAGAGGGACAAAAGATTTTTTATTTTGACAAAGAAAATTCTCATAAAGACCTCGTAGCTCTGGTTGAGCACTTTGAAGCACAAGGCTTTAGTGTCTATTTAAGAGACATTCGTTATGGCTTGGGCGAGAGCGATTACATGTACGAAGTACATATTCTCTAAGGCTGGATTTTGGGTATAGCAGAAGCGAAAAAGCTTTATATCGAGACCCTAGGTTGTGCGATGAATGTGCGGGACTCTGAGCACATTATCGCCGAGCTTGGGGATAAAGAAAATTATGTTTTAACGAACAATCTACAAGAAGCAGACCTGATCTTGGTCAACACCTGTAGTGTACGTGAAAAACCGGTCAGTAAACTTTTTTCAGAGATCGGTAAATACAACCTTCAAAAAAAAGAGGGCGCGAAGATCGGCGTGTGCGGATGTACGGCAAGTCATTTGGGTAAAGAGATCTTTAGACGTGCTCCTTACGTGAGTTTTGTCATTGGCGCACGCAATGTCTCCAAAATCTCCACAGCGGTTAATACCGAAAAATTCTTAAGTGTTGACACCGACTACGATGAGAGTACCTACGCCTTTGGTGAATACCGCAACAGTCTGTATAAAGCCTACGTCAACATCTCCATCGGGTGCGATAAAAAATGTACCTACTGCATCGTGCCCCAAACCAGAGGCGATGAGATTTCTATTCCTGCGGATTTGATTGTCAATGAAGCACGAAAAGCAGCCCAAAATGGGGCTAAAGAGATCTTTTTACTCGGGCAAAATGTTAACAATTATGGCAGACGTTTTAGTGGTAATGTCGAGCGCTCTATGGATTTTTCAGACCTGCTTAACCTTATCAGTGAAATCCCCGAAGTCGAGCGCATTCGTTTTACCTCTCCTCATCCCCTTCACATGGACGATAAATTTTTAGAAACCTTTGCTAACAATCCAAAAGTCTGCAAATCAATGCACATGCCATTGCAAAGCGGTTCAACGCATATTTTAGAACAGATGAAGCGCGGCTACAGCAAAGAGTGGTTTTTAAATCGCGCGTTAAAGCTTCGCGAGATGATCCCCGATGTTTCGATCAGCACTGACATTATCGTCGCTTTCCCAGGCGAGAGTGAAGCTGATTTTGACGATACACTTGATGTCATAAGACAGGTCAAATTTGAGCAGATTTTTGCGTTTAAATACTCTCCACGACCTCTTACCAAAGCGGCTGAGTTTACGAACCAAATTGATGCTGAAATAGGCTCAGCTAGATTGGAGCGCTTGCAGCTTTTACAAGATGAAATTTTAGATGAGATTGCTGCAAAACACCTGAATAAAACCTACCCAGTTTATATTGACGAACTTCGTAACAGTGGCTTTTTAGCCGGTCGAAGTGATAACAATGCCCTTGTGCAAATTAAAGGTGATGAGAGCTTGCTCGGGCAAACGGTCAACATCAAAGTCACCAATCCAAAACGTCTTTCATTGTATGGCGAAATTGTTCTCTAAAGAGACCAAACGCAAACTCTTGGTGTGGATTCTTCCACGCCTTGCTTACGCGCTCATGAACCTTCTTTTCTTTACATGTAAAAAGAAATTCCACCATCAGCAACATCTTTTTGGCACCCCCACGCTGTATGCTATGTGGCATGGTGAGTTACTGATGGCAGCGTTAGCCTACCAACATTATTCGCAACGCATCCACATTAATACCGTTGATACGATCATCAGCAACCATTTTGATGGGGAGATGATCGCAAAATTGATGGATTTGCATGGCGCAAAAACGATTCGTGGAAGTTCTTCAAAAGGAGGTGTGTCTGTTTTGAGACATGCGTTAAAATCGCTTCAAAATGGACGCGATATTGGCATCACCCCTGATGGACCCAGAGGGCCAAGGCACAGTGTCGCCGATGGCGTTGTAGCGCTTGCACGGATGAAAAAAGTGCCTATTATTGCTATGAATTGCAGACCAACGTCGTATTGGAAAATGAAAAGTTGGGATCAGTTTTGCATTCCAAAACCCTTTTGCACGTTAGAGTTCTACTACAGTGATCCTTTCTATGTGCATGAGCTTTCACTCGAAGAGGCAAAGACGTTGATTCAAAAACGTCTTTTAGAACACGCTGTTTGATGCACTTCACCCAAATGGTACCGCTTTTGCTTGATATTTTACAAAACTTAAGCAAGATTAGTCTAATATATAGTACAAATACAAATTAACACAAGAGTAGTGATGTGAACAAAGAGTCAGTAACATGGGCATAAGAACTGTTCTTCAGAAAAAATTTCAGAACCTTTTTGTGGCTGTTGTGTTAAGTGAGACTGAATGTACACTGCGTTGCAAGGTGCTCAAAGAGGGCGCCATTACCAGAACGTTTACCAAAACCTTTACGTTGTCTCCTCCACTGGATGCGCTTGATAAAAACCTTGAAAATTATTTGATGAATTTGCAAGATGAGTATCAGTTTGTCTACATCGCTTTTTTACTGGGTTCTCTAGGGCAAGGTGCCATTTCAGGTACTGGGAACAGTGCTTTTAGCAAGCACAGCGTTGATATGCAAAATGTTTACAACGTCGCTTTATTCAACCAATGGTCCGCGTATGCTTCGTTTATCGAGATCAAATGGGCTAAGAATCTTTTTTCTGAAGTAGGACTGGATTTTATCTACTCACCGTTTATTCTTTTAAGTGATTTTGTGGTTTCACAAAAACTCAAAAATAAGCCTACGTGCTATATTCTCAACTGCCAAGATTTCTTTATTTTAGCGATTTTTGAAGAGCGACAATTACACTTTGGTGCTTTTTTCAAAACGCAAACGGACACGGCATTTACCCACAGCAATGATATGAATGATTGGGAAAATGAACAAGAAGAAGAGGGTGTGATTGATTCGCCTGAAGAGATGTCTGAAATGGCAACAGCCAATGATGATGAAGAGGCACAAGAAGAAGGCATTGAAGAACTCAGCGAACTTGGCGAACTCAGTGAGCTTGAAGATATTGATGATTTGCGTTCCACCGACTCTTTTTCAGATGTGAATGATCGCTCCTTGAGTCAATTAAGAGGCATGGATGTTCTTAAAGATGAAGACATCAGCCTAGAGCTTTATGGGCGCGATCTTTTAGTCTATAAATACCTTAAAACAGCACTCGAAGAGTATTATCACAACCCTTTGTATGTCAGCGAATTTATCGATGAGATTATCATTTTTGATGGCTATGAGATCAGTTCCGATTTGATTCATCAACTCGAAGATGAGCTGATGATGGACGTGGAAATTCACAAAGTCGATGTGAGTGATCGTATGTGTGACATCGCGATTAAAGAGGTTTTTAAATGAGACTAAGTTTCATCGCACCTCGTCCAAAGCCCTTTTTATCGCTCTTTAGTAAAATGTGGGTGATTTTTATTGCTCTGATGTCTCTGTTTATGATTATTTTCAATTTTTACATCGTGATTGAGATGAGCTCCTTTAAAAGTGGCGTGGTTGATCTGACCAAAGAGCGTGAAATGCTTGAACTCAAGATCGATGAAGACGATGCAACCATTGGCTTGATTTTGCGCCAAAAAGCGCTCTCCGAAGAGATCTTTTCAAACAATACCCTTTTAAAAGAGAGTATGAAAAATCTGTTTGATTTAGTGCCGGATCAGATTACGCTCAAAAAAGTGCAAATGGAGCGCAACTCGCTTATTTTATACGGCATCTCCCCAACGCAAGATACCTTTAATTTCTTGTTAGCCGCACCGCTCAAATCAATTTTTCATACCAGTAACACCAACTTTTACCTGACAAAAGAGGGATGGTATAACTTTGTGAGCATTAACAAAATTATTGGCGAGGATGGCTTACGTGAATAGTTTTGACCGCAGTTTAGACAAAATCGACATGATGAAATTGCTCATTTTCTTAATGGTTTTTATCATTGTGACCTTTGCGTTTGTCTTTTTATTGATTATCCCCAATGTGAAAGATCACCGTATTTTACAAGCAGAATACAAACGCGTTTTGGTGCATAAAACCAGAGTTGAAAACCTCTTTTTTGAACGCGAAACGGAACTTTCTAAATTAAAAGCTGAAAATGTACATGTGATTTCTGCCTTCAAACATCCTTTTACGCAAGAGGAGTTTATGCGCTATGCAGGGAAATTTTTCACCCACGTTTCACTTACCGAAATCACCAAGTCGGAGTATAAAAAAGAGTTTGTTGAGTATGAACTCAATGCCACGTCGACACTCAAAACACCGACCAATTTTTATAGCTTTTTAGAAGGGCTAAATCGCTACACCAGCATCGTTCAAGCCGATTTTCCGATCTATCTGGAATCGAGCCAAGAGAGCATTAGCGCGACCTTTAAAATCAAGGTGTATGACTTTAACGCAACGCGTTAGGATCAAGACCACGCGCGTGGAGGTAAGGGCGTATTTTTAGAGGAATGCGCGCTTTCCGACACGCCTCTTTAAACTTTTTCTCCATCGCATGCTTAAGATAAGGCGCTATAAAGATTCTCTCTTCTTCAAAACAAACGGCAATTTTCCCACCCACAACACAGTTTTTGGTTTTTAAAATCTCATCCCTTTGCGCTTTGGTCAAAAGCGTTCCCAGTTGTTTGATGATTTTATCAATTTGACGAATGTTAATAAGATCATCTGCATCTCGTAGCACTATAAAAAGATCCCCAATGCGTTTAGCCTGATGGGGCAAAAGTCGTTTGCGATCTTCGCTCAAATACGCAAAACTTTTAGCAATACCCTCTTCGTACGCATCAATCAGTGGGGTCGCGTAGTCGTGTCGAAATTGGTTGCGTAGGTGTTTGAGCGACGCATTGCTTTCATCGTTAAAGTAGGTAATTTTGTGTTCATGCAGATAATTTTGAAGCGTTTTTTTGCTTACATGTAAAAGCGGACGAACCAGCGTATACGCTTTTCGCATTTCCACCTCTTGCATACCTAACATCTCCACAAGCCCCGCTCCACGGCTGAGTTGCATTAAAAACCATTCGAGCTGGTCTCCTAAATGGTGCGCCATTAAAAGCGTATCGTAGCTGTGTTCGTGGAGGATTGTTTCAAAAAAGGCGTAGCGCTCTTCTCTGGCATGGTGCTCAAAATTGCTTTCTTCCAGTTTACATGTAAGGCTAAAAAGGTGTTTATGATGTGTTGTGGCAAGCGTTTTAGCATACGCCTCTTCGGCATCACTTTGCGCGCGTGTTTGGTAATTGACATGCGCTATATCAAAAGTAATGCCGTGTTCTAGCAGTAAAAAGAAGAGCGCGGTGGAGTCTCCACCGCCTGAAAATGCCACTAAATTTTTAGATGTTTTAAGAAGCTCAATCGTTGCGTTATGCAACAGTGGTAATGGTTGCAATGAGTTGATTCCCAGCACATTCGCTAATCGTCGCACGGTAGCACTTGCCTACTTCAATGTTTGCAACATCCGAGTCATTGACCAAGACTTCCCCATCAATGCTCGGTGCCCATAGAAGTTCGCGTGCCCCCATAAAATACTCATGTTCGCTACTTTCACCTTCAACCAAAATAATGACCTCTTTGCCAATCTCGTTTTCAAAACTTTTTTTGGTTTTTGTTTGAACAATTTTATCGAGTTGTTTGATACGTTTATTGATCGTTTTGGTATCGATTTTTTCATCCATCTCGTAAGCGCTGGTATCTTCTTCATCGGAATACGCAAAGATGTTGACACGGTCAAAATCAAACGCTTTGGCAAAGTCCAAAAGCTCTTTAAATTCCGCGTCGCTTTCGCCGGGATGTCCGACAATAAAACTGGTGCGAATAAAGCTATTGGGAGCTTTTTTCATGAGCTCTAACTGTTCAATGATGCGCTCACGTCCAGCGCCACGTTTCATGCGTTTGAGCATCGAATCGCTGATGTGTTGGATCGGCATATCAAAGTAGTTATGAAAGAGTGGTGAAGCGATAATGCGCTCAATCAGAGCGTTTGACGTCGTGGTTGGGTAAAGATACAAAATACGTGCACTTTTAACCCCTTCGATTTGCTCAACGGCGTCAATGAGCTTAATCAGCCCCTCTTTTTCGCCCACATCACGAAGAAACGAACTGCTATCTTGCGAGATGAAACTAAAGTCATAAAAACCTTTTGCAACAAGCGCTTTGACCTCTTTAATCAGTGATTCAAGGGTACGTGAATGCAGTTTGCCTTTAAAGCCAGGAATGGCGCAAAAGCTACAGGCTTGATTACAGCCTTCAGAGAGTTTGACATACGCATGTGCGTTAGAACCTGTGATAACGCGCTCTTCTTCGTTTAGGAGGTAGGTTGCTGGGCTAAAACGGTTTTGGCGAAGGGCAATGATCTCATCGATCTTGTCATAATCACCCACGCCCGTAAAAAGATCGACCTCTTTAAGCTCTTTGGTCAGATCTTCTTTATATCGTTCGGTCAAACAGCCTGCCATCACGAGCACAGAGCCTTTTTTACGTGCTTCGTGGAGTGAAAAGATGGTGTTGAGACTCTCCTCTTTGGCAGGTCCGATGAAGCCACAGGTATTGACGATCAGCACGTCAGCCTGACTGGGGTCATCGCACATCTCATAGGCTTGAAGTTTGCCTAACATCACTTCGCTATCGACGAGATTTTTATTGCATCCTAATGAAACAAGATGTAGTTTTTTCAATGTATTCCTTAAATCCATAAATTATCAATGAGGCGGGTGGTGCCAACTTTGGCGCAGACGAGAATGATAGAGTTGCCTATTTCAATGGTTTCTATTGTATCAAAATCACGATTTAAAATTTCCACGTATTCTACATGTAAAGACTCTAGGGTGTGCACCATTTCAGCTTTAAGGGTTGCAATATCGCGTTCTCCTGCAATCACAGCGTGCGTCGCAACTTTCAAAGATTCACACAGAAGCAGTGCTTTTTGGCGCTCTTGGGCGTTTAGATAAGCATTGCGACTGGAAAGCGCTAGACCGTCATCTTCGCGGATAATTTCACACGGAACGATCTCCAAATCCAAAAAGAAGCTTTTGACCATATTTTGCAAAAGATAGAGCTGTTGTGCATCTTTTTTACCAAAATAGGCGCGTGTTGGCTTCGTGAGATTAAAGAGTTTGAGCACGACACGTAAAACGCCATCAAAATGCCCCGGGCGCGCTAATCCTTCCAAAATATAGGCTTTGGCACTGGGTGCTAGAATCGTTGGCTCCATTTTGGCGTACATCATCTCAGATGTGGGCATAAAAAGAATACTCACGCCTGCAAGTTCGCAAATTTTGATGTCGGCTTGGGTGCGTTGAGGGTAGGTACTAAAATCTTCTCCTGCTAAAAACTGTGTAGGATTGACAAAAACAGAGACAATGGTATGCTCATTCTCAGCGATGGATTGTTGCATCAACGAGAGGTGTCCGTTGTGCAAGGCTCCCATGGTTGGCACGAAGCCAATGGAGCCTTGAAGCTCTTTTCTTGCTTGGGATAAATCTTCGATGGTTTTTACTATTTTCATTTTAGGCACTTTTGAGTAAAATATAAGAATAGACTTCTAAGAAACGGTCCTTATGAGAGGTCTCTTAAATTGAAGCGAGTATTATAGCAAAAGGAAACCATTTGGATAGTTACGAATACACCGAACTTCTCAAAAAATTAACCACAAAAGTGGACAACATCGCGCAGATTATCAAGCCAGAAGATTTGACTTCAAGGCTAGGTGAGATTGAGATGATCGAGCAAGACCCCGAATTTTGGAATGATGCGAAGAAGGCTGCTGAGTTACAAAAAGAAAAAACCGCTTTAAACTCCTTACTGACCCGTTATACCAAAGCTAAAAATGTGGTTGTGGACGCAGTGGATTTGTACGAGATGGCAAACAGTGAAAACGATGAAGCGACCATCGAAGAGCTTTACAAAGATGCAGAACATCTTGAAGATCACATCACCAATTTAGAGATCGCCATGATGCTCAGTGGCGAAAATGATAACAACAATGCCATCATCTCGATTCATCCAGGAGCGGGTGGAACGGAGAGCCAAGACTGGGCGAGTATGTTGTACCGTATGTATTTAAGATGGGCGGAACGTTCAGGTTTTAAAGTCGAAGTGCTCGACTACCAAGAGGGTGATGAGGCGGGGCTTAAGGATGTGAGTTTTATCATCAGTGGCGAGAATGCGTATGGCTACCTTAAAGTCGAAAATGGCATTCACCGTTTGGTGCGTATTAGCCCCTTTGATGCCAATGCCAAACGTCACACGTCGTTTAGTTCTGTGATGGTTTCGCCTGAGGTGGATGATGACATTGACATCGTCATCGAAGATCGTGATCTTAAAGTGGACACCTACCGTTCAGGCGGATCAGGTGGACAACACGTCAATAAAACCGATAGTGCGATTCGCATTACGCACATGCCAACAGGCATTGTGGTACAGTGTCAAAATGATCGCTCACAACATAAAAACAGAGCAACAGCGATGAAAATGTTGAAGTCACGTTTGTATGAGTTTGAACTTGAAAAACAACAAGCGGTGAAAGATGGTGTTGAAAAGAGCGAAATTGGCTGGGGACACCAGATACGCAGTTACGTTTTAGCGCCATACCAACAAGTCAAAGACAATCGAAGTACCATCGCGTATTCGCAAGTCAATAACATTTTAGATGGCGATATTTCAAAAATGATCGAAGATGTGCTGATCGCACAAAAACGTTAAAAACACTCTATACAAGGATGAAACCAATGGAAAAACAAGCAATCTTAACACAACTAGGCTACAGTGTTACACCAAAGTCTGAAGCGCAACTTGAGTGCGTTATCAACAATACCATAGGGTTTGAACATGTTGGCAAACATCTGCTTGCACTGCACGATGCACTGAAAGTTCATCACTCTTTTGTGGCACTCTCTAGTAACAAAGATTACTTCAAAATTAAAAACGAAGCCACCAGCGCTGATCTGATTGATGAAGTCAATGACATGATTAGCAAATGGGCGGCAAAATATAAAGTTACTTTGGAAAAAGTTCCTCACAAAAACACCTATTACGTCATAGGCTACAAATAACAAAGGCTCTGTATGTCAAAAACAAAATACCTGATTATTGCGGCAGTGGTTGCATCAGCCCTTGGCGTAATGCCACTGGTTGTTTCTCACAACGTTGATAGCGTCATTGAAACCAATAGCGCACTGCTTGAAAAAAATGGGCTTAAGCAAGAGATTTTAAGCAAAAGTGGCTATTTCACCAGTGTGCGAACCTTTAGCCTTGAAGTGATCGATGCCAAAAAAGCACGCGACTTTTTACTGACGCAGTTGGTTGCGAAAAACGCCCAGTACACGCTTTTTGCCGAGGCGATGAAAGAAGAGAGTAACCGTGGCATCAACGAATCGTTTGATGGTCTCACATTCAAAGGGCAAATGATCCACTCCAATCTTTTGCCAGGCGACGTCAAACTCTCTTTATCCTTGGATCAACTCCCCAAATCAGTTCAAGAAGAGCTTGCCAATAACAAAGCAGCCAGCGATGCGATTATCCCGCTGTTGACGCGCGGTGTTTTAGCAGTTGATATGATCTTAACCAGCGATCAAAAACTCAAAGATCTAAAGCTCAAAGATATTAAAGAAGAGATCAAAGCTGAGGGTGCTGTGCTAAATATTGACACGCAAAACCAGCGAATGACGTTAAACGAGCGTGGTGGCGTCGTGCAAGGTGTTTTAGGTGTTGGCAAACAAAACCTTGGTGTCACAGGTGAGATGTTTATGTTTAAAAGTGAGCTCAAAGATTTTGTCTATAACTTTAACTACAAAGATGAGCTCAATAACAGAGGCGATATGAGCGTTGGAGCGTACGCACTTGAAATGAACGATGAGTATACCAATGTCAAACTTGACCTAGGTTTCCTTAAAGCGAACAGCAGTATTGAGGATGTGCAAAAAGATCTTCAGGTCAAAGCAGACTATACGCTGGGGAACATCGCGCTGCTCAGCGATACCGATGACATTAAACTGGACACACTTTTTGCCAAACTCTTTTTACGTGGGGTTCATTCCGACACGATGAAAAAAGTACAAGCAGACTACAATGCGTTGCTCCTTGGTACCACAACGGTTGAAGACAAAGTGCTGATTGATGACTTTGTAGCGCTGGTAAACCATGGGGTAAAAATAGATTTAGACATCGCTCTGAAAGGGCTTGCAACACAAATGCTGAACTTGAAAGACGTGAGTGTCGATACTAAGCTTGAGATTGCTCCCAACAGTTACAACGATACCCAAAGCCCACTTGCGCTCATTGGACTTGTGGACATTACCTCTAAAGTGAAAGTGCACAAAGATGACCGTGTGATGCTTGAATTGATGGGGTTGACTTCAGCGGAAGATTTTGCGCGAGGCAAGGCTGAGGGTGATTTTTTCATCTATGAAATTGCGATGAAAAAAGGTGCCATTAGCGTTAATGGTCAGACCATCCAGTAAGTCATGAACACACCCACTCAAACCAACATTTTTGCCCTAGCTCTTGGAGATACACTCTCTCCAAGGGTTTTACTGGTTTCTCTGCTCTCGTTTATTTTAACCATTGTCGTTTTTATAGGTGCAATTTGGCTGTTATTTGGCGGTATGGGCGCACTTTCCGAATGGGTCGCGCAGAGTTTGCAAAGCTTTGAAGGGAGCATCGAGCAGAGTTGGTTTTTGAGTATGGTTTCACTCATTTTCATCACCAAAACGGTGGTGGCGATTCTCTTCTTTTTTACCTCTGCGATGGTTACGTACTATCTTTTTTTGATGGTTTACTCGGTGATCGTCGGGCTTTTTGCGGGCTATTTTATCAAAGAGATCGGCACAACGTACTACCCAAGTGTTGCCTTTCGTGGCATTGGGCTTTTAAGTTATCTGTGGATGGTGCTAAAGACGCTCTTATGGACGACGCTGATGTTTCTGCTGCTCTCACCTTTGGTCTTTATCCCTGTGCTGAATTTCGCGCTTCTCGTACCCGTGTATTACCTGTTTCATAAACTCTTAGTCTTGGATGTCGCTTCGATGCTTAATTCAACGCAGGAGTATAAGGAGCTTAAACGCTTGTATGCAGGGCAGATGAGGGGAATTTCGTTGGTCTGTTTTGCGCTGACGGTTATTCCGTTTTTAGGGGTGGTCATCTATCCTTATTATGTGATTGTGATGAGTCACTTTCTGTTTCGTAAAACGAAGGGGATGCGAGCTCTTTAACAGAGCTCAAAAATCCCTTTTTGGCGGTTTTTATAGATCGTTCCATGGCTGGCAATCGCTCCGTGCATCGCAAGGTAGACGCCGTTTTTCTCTCTTACATGTAAATCACCCAGTGCCATCATAAAATTTGCGGTTGCCTCGACTGTGTCGATGCTAAAAGGCACCATTGCGCCTGTTAGGGTGATGATTTTATCTTTTACATGTAAGGCTAAAAACGTAGCGGTTACATCCATCGTGTCAGTACCGTGGATGATCAAAACTCTACGAGCGGATGATGTTTGAATCGTTTGAACGATCAGCTCACGATCTTCTTCGCTCATCTCAAGACTGTCTTTGTGAATAATGTTTAAAAGTTCATACGAAGTGTTGTAACAGTAGCGTAAAATGGACTCAACAGCGATGCCATCTTGGGGAACTTCAAGCTCTCCTTTGAGGGGATTGTAGCGTTTGTTAAACGTGCCACCGGTGTTGAGAATAAGGATTTTCTCCATAGATCAGACCTTTTGACGAATTTGAATTTTTTGAGGATCAAACAGCTCCGTGGCTTTTTGAACAAAAGGGGTGTTAAGCACCTCTTTAGCATCGATCTCTTTTTTATCTGCCATCAACGCACCTGCGGCACAACTATCACCCTGAGGTGCCTCTTCAAATGCAAGATTTTCCATCATTGAGGAGCTTTGATCGTTGGCGTTGAACTCTGCTTCACTCATTTGAAGCGCTTCGTTTGGGTCAAATATGGGCTCAGGCGGAAGCGATTGGATTTTCGTGATCTTTATTTTGGCTTCCACACCAAAAAGATCTTGAACAAAATGTTTAATGATGCTGTAGTGGGTATTGAGCGTTTTACTCGCTTCCCCTTCGGCATTAGAGGTAAGGGCCAATAATTCATCTTCAAAGCTGATAAATCGAATGTGCGTTTTAAAGCATTCGCCTAGTTCCGCGTTACGGTCATACAGTTTGTCGCAAAGACGTGCAAAAAGTATCGCAGGAGTGACACCTTGGTCGTTTACATGTAAAGGCGCTTCAGCCTTTGGCGTCGGTGTTTGCGCACTTGGTTCCATCTCAGGTTTTGCCTGAATCGCTGGAAGGCGATACTTCTCATTTTCAAGCGAATCGATCATCTCTTCAACGGTTTTAATATTGGTCGCTTCTATCATTTTAAAGAAGATCAGTGAAAGCACAAACCCATTGTTAGCGTTGATGTAAAGAAGACTCTTCGCTTCACTGAGAATTTTGAAAAAGCGCTCATACAACAGCGTTGAGAAACGGCGATCTTGTGCAAAAAAAGCATTTTTAAGATAGGCAATCAACTCATCGATGACGATTTCGCACTCATAACTCTCAAGCTCTTTGATGAGGTGAAGCATCTCGTTTTTGTTCCCGCTTAAAAGGGTGGTAAAGATGGATTCGAGCTGATTTGGATCTAAAAGCCCCAGCATCGTAGCAACGTTCTCAGGGGTAATGTACCCTTTGGAGAAGATGATAGCTTGATCCATCAGTGTCAAGGTATCACGAAGTGAACCGTTTCCAGCGCGCGAAAGCATCTCTAACGCTTCTTTTTCATACTCGATATTTTCAAGATTTAAAATATGGCAGAGGTGGTTGACGACGTCACTTTGTTTGATCTGTTTAAATCGAAAATGTTGTGCACGCGATAAAATCGTTGCGGGCAGTTTCAGTGGATCGGTTGTCGCAAGGATGAATTTCACATAACTTGGAGGCTCTTCCAATGTCTTCAAAAGCGCATTAAACGCTTGCGTGGTGAGCATGTGGACTTCATCGATGATGAAGATTTTAAAACGCGCACTGGTGGGTTTGTATTTGGTACTCTCAATCAGTTCGCGAATATCATCAATGCCACGGTTGGATGCTGCGTCCATTTCGATGATGTCGATGTGACGGTTTTCATTGGCACTCAGGCAGTGTTCACACACTTCGCAGGGTGTTGAGGTTGGTCCTTGGTCACACACGAGTGCTTTGGCAAAGATACGCGCGGTTGAAGTCTTGCCACTTCCTCTGAGCCCCGAGAAAAGATAAGCATGTGAGAGCCTATCTTGATTCAGTGCCAATGAAAGTGTTTGGGTGATCGACTCTTGGCCGATCAACTTATCAAACGAGGAAGGACGATATTTTAGAGCAAGTACTTGATGTGACACGTAAAGACCTTTATCTAATTTATAACCAATTTTACACTATTTTGAGATTTTTTCCAAAACCTCATTCTGCCAACATCGTTGGCTAGCTTTAGCGTCCTAGTGGCTAACGTAGTCAAAAGAGCTTTGCTTTTTTGACGTTCTTAACTAGATTTTTTGAAAAAAATCTAGTCATTCATAATAGAGAGGAGTTCTTCATTGTCCTTGGTTTTAAGCATTTTAGCATACAAGAATTTAAGCGCTTCAATGTCATCCATTTGGCTGATAGCACTACGAAGTGCCCAGATTTTTTGAAGACGATCAGGGGTAAGAAGAAGCTCTTCTTTTCTCGTTCCTGATTTCATAATGTTAATTGCAGGGTAAATTCTTCTATCGGAGATATTTCTATCCAGAACGATTTCGCTGTTACCCGTACCTTTGAACTCTTCAAAGATCACTTCGTCCATTCTACTTCCAGTCTCGATCAATGCGGTTGAAATGATAGTCAAACTGCCACCAAATTCGATGTTTCTTGCCGCACCAAAAAAGCGTTTTGGTTTGTGCAATGCGTTGGCATCCACACCACCGCTGAGTACTTTTCCGCTCGATGGTGTTACGGTGTTGTACGCACGAGCAAGTCTTGTGATCGAATCTAAAAGAATGATGACATCTTTGCCCATTTCAACGCGTCTTTTGGCTTTTTCAATGACGAGGTTGGCAACGCGAACATGGTTGGACGCAGGCATATCAAAGGTTGAGCTGTAGACTTCGCCTTGAACACAACGTTGCATATCGGTCACCTCTTCAGGTCGTTCATCGACCAGTAAAACGATCAGCTCTGCTTCAGGATGATTGCGTGAGATACCGTGTGCGAGCTCTTTCATCAGTTCGGTTTTACCACTTCTAGGAGGTGCAACGATCAAACCTCTTTGACCTTTTCCAAGAGGCGTGAAAAGATCGAGCACGCGTCCTGTGATTTTCATTGGATCGTATTCAAGTTTGATTTTTTCGGTTGGATACAGCGGGGTTAAGTTTTCAAAAAGAGGGCGTTTTTTGCTCTCAACAAGAGGAAGATAGTTGATCGCTTCGATTTTAAGAAGGGCGTAATAACGCTCTTGATCTTTAGGAGGTCTGACTTGTCCTGTGACGATGTCACCCGTACGAAGTGCGAACTTTTTAACTTGCGTACTGCTGACGTAGGCGTCATTGGCACTGTCTGAGAAGTTGGCGTCTGTGGCACGTAAGAAACCATACCCTTCACCCGCAATTTCCAAAATACCCGTAAACAGAATGAATCCGCCTTGGTTGACTTGCGATTTTAAAATTTCAAACATCAAATCTTGGCGTTTTAATTCGTTGGGATTTTCAATGCCAAGTTCCGTCGCGATCTCTAAGAGTTTTTCCAGAGGCGTGGTTCTAAGACCTTCGATTTTGTAGCCATCGACGGGAACGTGCGTTCGTGTTTTGTTATAGTGGGTTGGTTTTGCTTGTCCGTTTCCGTTCGTGTTCCCGTTGGGTTGGGTTGTATTCGCGCAGGGTTGATTGTTCGAGGTAGGAGTGTTTCCGCTCATTGTGCCTTCTTTGTTGTTAGTTTGATCGTTCATGAAGCTAGAGTCTCTTAATATGGTGAAAGATCCCCAAAAGTAGAGTTGCTTGAGTCGATTGTTATGAGACTACTTTGTGAGAATTCTAAAAAGTAGTGATGGCGTAATTTTAGTCAAAGTGGCAAGATTTGTCAAGTAAAGCTAAAGGCAAAGAGGATAAAATGCCACCCAACAATACTGGACACAAAGAAGTCGAAATTATGAATGATTTAGTGCATTTGGCGATTATTATGGATGGCAATGGCAGATGGGCTCAGCGTCAAGGCAAAGAGCGCTCTTTTGGACACAAAGAAGGTGCTAAAAAGGTACGCGAGATCACGAAGTATGCCGCAAAAATGGGCATCAAATACCTAACACTCTACGCGTTTAGTACCGAAAACTGGGATCGCCCCAAAGCGGAAGTCACGGTTTTGATGAAACTCCTCTCCAAATATTTGCACAGTGAAATTTCTACTCTGCTAGAAAACAACATTCGTTTTGACGTCATCGGCGATATGAGTAAATTTTCCACATCGCTTCAAAAAGAGATCGCCTATGCCAAAGAGATGACAGAACACTGCACGGGGCTTAGACAAGTCCTTGCGATCAATTATGGCGCGCACGATGAGATCCTTCGCGCGATCAATAAATGCTTACATGTAAAGGGTGAAATCACCAAAGAGATATTAGAGTCTAACCTCGATACTGCAGGCATTCCCGATGTCGATCTTCTGCTCAGAACGGGAGGTGACTACCGTCTTTCAAACTTCTTACTCTGGCAGGCTGCGTACGCGGAACTTTTCTTTACCAAAACGCTCTGGCCAGAATTTTCCACAGGAGAACTCGAAGCGATTATCTCCGAATACACATCCACCGAAAGACGTTATGGCAAAATTTAATCCATTTAATGTAAAAAACAAAAACGTGACACTTTAATTTTTGGTATAATAAGAAAGAATTACAAATATCATTAAATAGAATAGTGCTATACTGATCTTAGAAGTTTTGATAATTCGTTAAATTACAGTGAGTTATCATGAAAAAGATTATCGTAAGCCTCTTATTTTGTTTATGTCAATTTTTAAGTGCAGAAGAAGCCCTTCGCCTTGGAATTTTAGCGTTTCGCCCTAAAGAGCAAGCTCTGAGTCAGTGGCAACCTTTTGCAACTTACCTGCAAGATACTATCAAGAAACCTATTGCCCTTCACATCTACAATTACCCAGAATTTACACAAGCCGTTGCCAATCATGAAGTCGACATCATTTTGACCAATCCTGGGCATTACATCGTTCTCAAAAACAGGCATAAACTCTCTGCGCCTCTTGTGACACAAATTACTCAAAAAAATAGCACCATTCTTACCCAATTTGCGGGGGTCATTTTCACGCGCCACGACTCACCGCTAAGAGCGCTGAACGATCTTAAAAACGCGAAAATTGCTGTTACCGACACAGACTCTCTTGGCGGGTATCAGATGCAAGCGTATGAGTTGGCACTGAAGGGCATTATGCCAAAGCAGACGCATTTGGTAATAACAGGTATGCCCCATGACAAGGTGATCGAAGCAGTTCTCTCACGTAAAGTCGATGCAGGATTTGTGCGCACCAACGTTATAGAAGACATGATGGATGAAGGCAAATTGGCGTTATCCGATATTAAAATCATCAATGAACAAAACGATTCAAACTTCTCCTACATTCGCTCCACCAGACTCTACCCTGAGTGGCCTTTGGTGGTGGTTGCAGGCTTTGATGAGCATATCGCACGAGCCTTAACGGTGGCGCTTTTAGCCCTTTCTCCTGAGAGTGAAGCGGCTAGAAGTGCGCAGATTTATGGTTTTACGGTTCCTGCAGATTATAAAGGGGTGGAAGATGCGCTCAGAACCCTTCGCGTACCACCGTTTGAAGAGGCTCCAAAATTTACCTTAGCCGATTTTTGGGCACGTTATGCCAACCATATTGCCCTGATACTCTTTGCTTTTCTTCTGTTTCTGATGAGCGTTGGTTTTCAGTTGTACCGTCAAAACAAGCGTATTCGCCACAATGAAAAGCACCTGCTTTTGGTTCAAGACAACCTGCAAAGCACCCTCGATGCCATTCCCGATGCGCTGTTTGAAATGAGCCTTGATGGGGTCTATTTTCGTGTAGGGCGAGCGCATGCCAATGTGAGTGCCTCTTTGTCTCAAGAGATGATGGGTAAAAATGTTTATGAGATTTACCCAAAGGATGTTGCGGACATTTTTATCCAAGCACTGCGCGAAGCCGACCAAGAGGGGCATGCGTTTGGGTATCAATTTTCCATCGAGGAGAAGGGTAAAACGCTCTGGTTTGAACTCTCGGTTTCAAAGAAAAAAGACTCTCATGGGATGGCACATTTTATTGTTTTATCTCATGATTTTACCGATCGTAAAGAGGCAGAAGCAAAGCTCAAACTGGCTGCTAGTGTCTTTACCTACGCAAGGGAAGGCATTATGATCACCAATGCTTCGGGTGAGATCGTTGAGGTTAACGATACCTTTACCTGTATTACGGGCTACTCCCACCAAGAGGTGGTTGGGCAGAATCCACGACTGCTAAAATCAGGCAGGCAAAGTGAGTCGTTTTACAAACAAATGTGGCAATCCCTGCTTGAAAAAGGGCACTGGTACGGCGAAATCTCTAACCGTCGCAAGTCGGGCGAAGTCTATGTGCAGATGACAAGCATCAGCGCTATCTACGATGAACATGAGGTCGTTCAGTCTTATGTTGCACTTTTTACGGACATTACAACGATGAAAGAGCATGAAAAGCAGTTGGAGTATGTTGCGCATTATGACGCGCTGACTTCGTTACCGAACCGTGTTTTATTTGCCGATCGACTCCGTCAAGCGATGGCGCAAACGGAGCGAAGGAAAAAAGAGTTGGCGGTTGTCTATTTGGATCTCGATGGCTTTAAAGTCATCAATGACCAATACGGACACCACGTAGGTGACGAGCTTTTAGTCATTATCGCTGAACGTATGCAAGAGGCATTGCGCCAAGGTGATACCATTTCAAGGCTTGGTGGCGATGAGTTTGTGGCTGTTTTGACCGACCTTTCCAATCAAGACGAGTGTATCCCTATCTTAGATCGCCTTCTTAAAGCAACGTCTGATCCTATCGTGATCAATGAAAATATCATCCAATTTTCCAGTAGCATTGGTGTGACACTCTATCCCAGGGACGGTGTCGATGCCGATCAGCTTTTGAGGCACGCTGATCTTGCGATGTATCAGTCGAAACAATCGGGGAAAAACCGTTACCACTTTTTTGACATTGAGTCTGATCGTGCGATTAAAAAACACAATGAGAGCCTTGAGAGTATTTTATCGGCGATTATCAATGATGAATTTTTGCTCTATTACCAACCCAAAGTGAACCTTGAAACACGCGAACTTGTTAGTGTCGAGGCGCTGATACGGTGGCAACATCCCGAAAAAGGTTTTTTGCTTCCGCACGCTTTTTTGCCGACCGTGGAAGATCATGTCCTGAGCATTAGGCTTGGCGAATGGGTCATCGAGCAAGCATTTAAGCAGATGAGCGCTTGGATAAAAGAGGGGCTTAGCATCTCGGTGAGCATCAACGTTGGGGCTCGTCAACTACAAGATTCGAGCTTTACGGAGTATCTGCAAACGATGTTGCTTCGCTATCCTGATGTGCCTGCACACCTTGTTGAGTTGGAGATTTTAGAGACGAGCGCGCTTGAAGATATGGTGCATGTTTCGCAAATCATGCACGCGTGTAAAAGCCTTGGTGTGCGCTTTGCGCTTGATGACTTTGGGACGGGGTATTCGTCGCTGAGTTATTTGCGAAAATTGCCGATTGATATTTTGAAAATCGACCAAAGCTTTATCTGCAATTTGTTGCATGACAACGACGATCTCGCCATTGTCGAGGC